>NZ_JAACFW010000008.1:0-194194 GCF_029237245.1 Aeromonas sp. 5HA1 | reverse complement strand
CAATCTGCTCGACCAGTGCCAGTTTAAAAGTCAGCGAGTAATCGCGCTGTGTCCGTTTCACACCTTGTCCCATCGGGTTCTCCATTTATTGGGGGGAAAGGTGTAAACCATATTCAGGACGGGACACACTAAGTTGAGAAGCCCAGTCTAACGACTGGGCTTTTTCTCGTGTATTTTTTGCCAACTTGCATCACAGCCAAGCTCCAACACAACAAGACTTTCCCGCTTGGGAGGGCCTTTTGTATTTCGGCTCAGGGGCTCACTTGCTTGTAGTACCTGCCGAGCAGTGGGCTCTATGCAGGCTGATTTGAAGAGGTTTGCGGCATACAATGCACTTTGGTTTCAAATGGGAGGTGGCCTCTATGTTTTGCCCGCGCTGTGGTATCGAATCGCTGCAAAAACGCAGCGAGAAAGAGTTTGCCTGTGGTTGTGGTTTCCACTATTTCCAGAATGTGGCGTCGGCCGTGATGGTGGCGCTTTGCTGGCAGGATGAAGTACTGGTTGCGGTGCGAGGGCGGGAGCCTGGCAAAGGACTGCTCGATCTGCCCGGTGGTTTCGTCGATCCCGGTGAGTCGCTGGAGGCCGCATTGGTTAGGGAGCTGAAAGAAGAGCTGGGACTGGATCTGGGGAGAGAGGCGCCTCGCTATGTCGGCTCCTTTGCCAACGTCTACCCCTATGACGATGTTGTCTATCACACCTGCGATACCGTCTTCATGCTGGAGTTGGCTCACAAGCCCGCCGTTACTGCGGCCGATGATGTGGCCGCTTGTGAATGGCGAAAGTTGCGTGAGATCTACCCCACCGAGTTTGCCTTTTGCTCCACCGCTGCTGCCATCACCCAACTGCAAAGCTTGCAGGGGTAAGCGGCTGATCCACTGTCCCAGGATCCGCGGACTACGGCCGCGAGAATGCTGAGGATGAATGGCTAGCCCGGCAGAGAGAGGGTGACTATCAAACCGCCGTTATCGCCATTTCTGGCCTCGACCCGGCCGCCCTGGGCCTGAATGGCTTTACGGGTGATGGCGAGTCCCAGCCCATAGCCCTTGCCTGCAGAAGGGGACCCGATCCGCACGAAGGGATCGAACATGCTGGAGAGCTTGGTCTCGTCCACCCCCATGCCCTGATCCGCTACCTCGATGGAGAACTCTCCCCCTTGCCTGTGCAGGGTCAGGGTGATGGAGTGACCCGGGTGAGAGAAGCGCAGGGCATTGCGCACCACATTGTCGAGCGCGCGGCGGATAAGCTCAGCCTGACCGCAGATGGTGTGGTCCACCGCCTCATCCACCAGTTGCCTAATCTCGACACCCATGTGCTGCGCCTCGTAGCGGGCATCGCTCACCACTGCCTCAACCAGGGCTTGCAGATCGTAATACTCCTCACAGTCCCGTTCGCCGTGGCTGGCGCGGGTGAGGGTGAGCAGTTCGCCGATCATCTTGTCCATGCGATGGGTTTCGAGCTGGATCCGCGCCAGGGATCCCTCGATCCTGGCCGGATCCTGCTGGGCCAGACCGATAGCCAGTTGCAGGCGTGCGAGGGGAGATCGCAACTCGTGGGAGACGTCGTGCAGCAGCTGTTCACGGCTCTCGACCAGCAGTTGCAACCGCTCGGCCATGGCATCGAAGTCACGGGCCGCCTCGCTGATCTCGTCGTGGCGTCGTCGCATCAGAGGATAGAGACACACGCCCAGATCACCCTGGGCGAGACGCTCGAATCCCTGCCGAAACTGGTTCATGGGGCGAGTCAGATGCCAGGCGAGCAGGGCGCTGAAGAAGAGACCGCCGAGGCCGCCTATCCACCACATGGGGGGCGGCATATTGAGCCAGTCGTTACGTCGCGGCGGCGGTGCCAGTTGTTGCTGCAGGCCGGACGTGTCGTAACCAAGCCAGTAACGCTGGCCATCGGCTCCTTTGACAGTGCGGGTAAGCAGATCGGGGAAAGGGGATTGGGCGGCGTCACTCTGCTGGATATGCAGAAGCGGGCGTTCCTCGACGTGCCAGCTGGTCGTCAGGGTGTTCAGGGTGGCGGGCCCCTTTTCTTGCAACAGGGTCGCCGCCGAGTTCAGTTGCCGCCCGGCCAGCTGCCGCGCCATTCTCTCCTCTGGCGGCCCTTCGTGGCTGTAGAGGCTGAAAGCGACCCACAGCAGCTGGCTCATCATTATGATGGTGAACCAGAAGCCGAACAGTATCTTCCAGAACAGGTGGCCCTTGAGGATCATGTCAGCCGGTATCCTATGCTGCGCACCGTCTCTATGCCGATGGCCTCACCCGCCAGCGCCTGCAGCTTCTGGCGGATATTGCAGATGTGCACGTCGACGCTGCGATCATAGGGCTCGCGCGGGCGGCCCAGCCCGTGCAGGGAGAGTTCATCCTTGCTGACTACCCGCTCCGGCGCCCGCAGCAGCAGTTCCAGCAGATTGAATTCCGTGGCGGTCAGCTCCAGTGGCTCGCCTTGCCAGTGACACTGGCGAGTGGCGGGGGAGAGGGTCAGTTCCGCCAGACGCAAACCGTCACCCTTGCCAGCTGGCGCCGGTGCAGGTTCGACTCGTCGCAGCACGGCCCTCAGCCTGGCGACCAGCTCTCTGGGGTAACAAGGCTTGGGCACATAGTCGTCGGCCCCCATCTCCAGTCCGATCACCCTGTCGATGTTGTCCCCCTTGGCGGTGAGCATGATGACGGGGATCTTGTTGTCGTGGCGGATCTGGCGCAGCACCTCGCTGCCGTTGATATCGGGCAGCATGATATCGAGCACCACGGCCACATAGTTGCCGGAAAGAGCGTGTTGCACACCGCTCTTGCCGGTCAGCACATGGGTGGTGACAAAGCCTTCGCCGCCCAGGTATTCACTCAGCATGGTGCCAAGCTCCAGGTCATCGTCCACCAACAGGATCTTCATTGCTCTTCTCCCTCTCGAGTCGGCGCCATTTTCCCGTGTCTGCATGCGGCTGGCAGCTGCTTTTACGCAATCCTTACACTGCCCTGCAGGAGGCTTAACCGGGCATTGGGGTACATTGCGCTGGCTTGTTTCATCAAAGGATATCCCCGATGACCCGTACCCGTCTGTTCGTTGTCCGTCTGCTGCTGCCAGCCCTCTTGCTGATTGCGGTGGGCTGGTTTTTCAGCGCGACCGGTGCGGCGCCGGTGGCCTCCTATATCACAGCCACCGCCGAGCGGCGCGATCTGGAGCAGAGCGTGCTGGCTGACGGTACCCTGCAGGCCCAGAAGCTGGTGAGTGTGGGGGCGCAGGTCTCCGGCCAGATCAAGGTCTTGCACGTTGCGCTCGGGGATCAGGTGAAGCAGGGCGATCTGCTGGTCGAGATCGACGATCTCACCCAGCAGAACGCCCTCAAGGATGCCGAGGCCGCCCTCGACAATGTGCAGGCCCAGCTGGCCTCGCGTCGGGCGACCCTGCGCAACAATGGGCTGGTGTTCGATCGTCAGCGCAAGGTGCTGGCTCGGGGGCTCGGTAGCCAGGCCGACTATGACAGCGCAGAGGCGACCCTGATCGCCACTCGCGCCGATATCCGGGCGCTGACTGCGCAGGCGGTGCAGGCCCGCATCGCCGTGGATACCGCCAGAGTCAATCTGGGCTATACCCGCATCGTCGCCCCCATGGCGGGCACCATAGTGGCCATTCCGGTGGAGCAGGGACAGACGGTCAATGCGGTGCAGAGTACCCCGACCATCGTCAAGGTGGCGCGGCTCGACACCATGACGGTGGAGGCCCAGATCTCGGAGGCGGACGTGATCAGGGTGAGCACGGGCCTGCCCATCTACTTCACCATACTGGGGGCGCCCGAGCATCGTTATAAGGCCAGGTTGCGCGCCATCGAGCCAGCGCCGGACTCCATCAATGATGACACCAGCAGTTCGACCACCACAGCCGTCTATTACAACGGCCTGTTCGAGGTGAGCAATCCGGAAGGTGCCCTGCGCATCGGCATGACGGCTCAGGTACACCTGGTGCTGGCGACCGAGCGCAATGCGCTGGTGATCCCGGCCATCACCCTGAGCGGTGACAGGGTGCAGGTGGTGGATGGTGCGGGCAAGCTGCAGTGGCGGCAGGTGAAAGTGGGCCTCAACAACAAGGTGGATGCCCAGATCCTGAGCGGCCTCGAGGCGGGGGAATCCGTGGTGGTGAGCCAGTTGACGGCCCAGAACCAGCAGAGCGGGCGCATGGGCCCGCCCATGGGGATGTGATCATGACCCAGCCACTGCTGCAACTGAGCGGGATCCAGCGTCACTTCGGCGAGGGGGATCAGCGGGTACAGGTGCTCAAGGGGATTGACCTGACCATAGAGAAGGGGGAGATGGTGGCCATCGTCGGTGCCTCCGGCTCCGGCAAATCGACCCTGCTCAACATTCTGGGTTGCCTCGACCAGCCGAGCGACGGTCATTACCGGGTTGCCGGTCAGGAGACGAGCAAGCTGGCCGCGGATCAACTGGCGGCGCTGCGCCGCGAGCATTTCGGTTTCATCTTCCAGCGCTACCACCTGCTGGGGGATCTCAGTGCCCGCGACAATGTGGCGTTGCCAGCCATTTATGCCGGTCTGGCTGCCGGTGAGCGACAGGCCAGGGCAGAGACGCTGTTGCGCAGGTTGGGGCTGGGTACGCGGCTCGACTACAAGCCAAGCCAGCTCTCCGGTGGCCAGCAGCAGCGGGTCAGCATAGCCCGTGCCCTCATCAACGGTGGTCAGGTGATACTGGCGGATGAACCGACTGGCGCGCTCGACAGCCACAGTGGCACAGAGGTGCTTGGCATACTGCATGCCTTGCATGAGCAGGGTCACACCCTGGTGATAGTGACCCATGACATGAGCATTGCTGAGCAGGCCGAGCGCATCATAGAGCTCAAGGACGGGGAGGTGGTGGCCGATCGCCGCCGCGTGCCGGCATCTGACCCCCAACCTTTCCAGGATAAACCCCGGCCTGGCCGCTCTGCATGGGGTGGCGGGCTGGACAGGTTTGCCTCTGCCTTCAGGATGGCGCTGCGGGCCATGCAGGCCCAGCGGATGCGCACCTTCCTCACCATGCTCGGCATCATCATAGGTATCGCCTCCGTGGTTTCCGTGGTGGCGCTGGGGCGCGGCTCCCAGCAACAGGTGCTGGCCAACATCAATGCCATGGGCACCAGCACACTGGAGATCTTTCCCGGCAGCGGCTTCGGGGATAAGCGGGCCGAGGCGATACAGACCTTGCGGAGCGAGGATGCCGATGCCCTGGCCGGGCTCGATTATGTTCACAGCGTGACCCCCAGTCTGGCGACCAGCACCACGCTGCGCCGGGGCAGTCAGACGGTCTCCGGCACGGTAAACGGGGTGGGGGATCAGTTCTTTCAGGTGCGCGGCTATCGGGTGTTGCAGGGCATGTTGTTCGATGCCGGCAGCGTGGCCAGTCTGGCGCAGGAGGTGGTGATAGACGCGAACAGCCGGGATCGACTGTTCGATGCGGGGGAATCACCACTCGGGCAGGTGATCCTGCTGGGCAAGCTGCCGTGCCGGGTGATCGGTGTGGTGGCCCGCAATCAGAGCGGCTTTGGCAGCGACGAGAACCTCAATGTCTGGATCCCCCACACCACGGCCATGAAGCGGATGCTGGGTCAGAGCTATCTGCGCAGCATCAGCGTGCGGGTTCAGGATGAGGTTTCCCTGGCCGCCGCCGAGGATGGTCTCAGCCGGCTGCTTCGCCAGCGCCATGGCAGCCAGGATTTCTTCGTGCTCAACACGGACAGCATCCGTCAGGCCATCACCAGCACCACTGCCACCATGACGCTGCTGGTTGCCATGATAGCGCTCATCTCCCTGGTGGTGGGCGGCATAGGGGTGATGAACATCATGCTGGTGTCGGTGACGGAGCGTACTCGCGAGATAGGTGTGCGGATGGCGGTAGGCGCCAGGGCCAGCGACATCATGCAGCAGTTTCTGATCGAGGCTGTGCTGGTCTGTCTGCTGGGGGGCGCCGCCGGAGTGCTGCTCTCCCTGCTGGTCGGCGTCTTGTTCGAGCACTTCAGCAGCCAGTTTGCCATGCGTTACTCCGCAAGCGCCGTGCTGGCTGCCTTCTTCTGCTCGAGCCTGATCGGCGTGCTGTTCGGTTTTTTCCCGGCTCGTCGGGCGGCGAGGATGGATCCCATCCATGCACTTGAGCGGGAGTAACCAGACTTTCGGCGCCTTTGTGCGCCAACTCATTCGCATCCGGGGGCGGGAGCTCATCCCTCTTCAACCCCCGGGTGCGGATTGGCCGGACGGCATGGACTGCCAGTCTGGCAAGCCTGAACTGTGTCATTGACGTGACACGCCCTGCTCTGCGCAGGTTTTTCAACCGGGCCCCGTGCCCGGTTTTTTTACGCCCTCCTTTACCGTATTGAGGGGGATGCGATGGACGCGGCTCTTTGTTAACCTGCCTGTTTCACCCGAACTGCAGGGAGCTGCATCGATGCGATCCATTGTCAGCCTGCTGGCTTTGTCACTGCTGTGTGCTTGCAGCAGCCACTCAACCCGAGAGGATGTCATGTCAGGGAAAGAGCGCCTTCACTACCCCGTCACCCGCCAGAGCGATCAGGTGGATCACTACTTCGGTCACGCCGTGGCCGACCCCTATCGCTGGCTGGAAGACGACCGCAGCGCTGAGACCGAGGCCTGGGTCAAGGCCCAGAACAGTGTCACCCGGGATTATCTGGCACGCATTCCGTTTCGCGATGCCATCAAGGACAAACTGGCCGCCTCCTGGAACTACGCCAAGGAGGGGGCGCCGTTTCGCGAGGGGCGCTACCACTACTTCTTCAAGAACGACGGCCTGCAGAACCAGAACGTGCTGTGGCGCCAGCAGGTGGGCAAACCCGCCGAGGTGTTCCTCGATCCCAACCGCTTGAGCACCGATGGCACCACGGCGCTGGATCAGCTGAGTTTCTCCCGGGACGGCCGCATCCTGGCCTATTCCTTGTCCTTGGCCGGCAGCGACTGGCGCGAGATCCACCTGATGGACGTGGAGAGCAAACAGCCCCTTGAGGCCCCCCTCAAGGACGTGAAGTTCAGCGGCATCAGCTGGCTGGGCAACGAGGGCTTCTTCTACTCCAGCTACGACAAACCCGATGGCAGCGAGCTGTCGGCCAGGACAGATCAGCACAAGCTCTACTTCCACCGACTCGGCACGGCGCAGCAGGATGACCGCCTGGTGTTCGGTGCCATCCCGGCCCAGCAGCACCGCTACGTGGGGGCAACCGTGACCGAGGATGATCGCTACCTGCTCATCTCGGCGGCGAACTCCACCTCCGGCAACCGCCTCTATGTGAAGGACCTGAGCGAGGAGAACGCGCCGCTGCTGACGGTGCAGGGGGATCTGGATGCGGACGTGAGCCTGGTGGACAACAAGGGCAGCACGCTTTACTTGCTGACCAATCGGGATGCCCCCAACCGCCGGCTGGTGACGGTGGATGCGGGCAACCCCGGCCCCGCCCGCTGGCGTGACCTTATCCCCGAGCGCCAGCAGGTGCTGACGGTGCACAGCGGCAGCGGCTATCTGTTTGCCGAATACATGGTGGATGCCACCGCCCGGGTCGAGCAGTTCGACCATGACGGCACACGGATTCGTGAGGTGGCGCTGCCCGGTCTTGGCAGCGTCAGCGGCTTCAACGGCAAGCAGGATGATCCCGCGCTCTACTTCGGTTTCGAGAACTATGCCCAGCCCCCCACCCTCTACCGGTTCGAGCCAAAGAGCGGGGCCATCAGCCTCTATCGCGCCTCGGCGGCCCCCTTCAAGCCCGAGGAGTACGTATCAGAGCAGCGCTTCTACCAGAGCAAGGATGGCACCCGGGTACCGCTCATCATCAGCTACCGCAAGGGGCTGAAACTCGATGGCAGCCATCCCACCATCCTCTATGGCTATGGCGGTTTTGACGTGAGCCTGACCCCGAGCTTCAGCGTGGCGGTCGCCAACTGGCTGGATCTGGGAGGCGTCTATGCGGTGGCCAACCTGCGGGGCGGCGGCGAGTATGGTCAGGCCTGGCACCTGGCGGGCACCCAAATGAACAAGCAGAACGTGTTCGACGACTTTATCGCGGCGGCCGAATACCTGAAGGCCGAAGGCTATACCTCCAGCGACAGGCTGGCTGTGCGGGGTGGTTCCAACGGCGGTCTGCTGGTGGGGGCCGTCATGACCCAGCGGCCGGATCTGATGCGTGTTGCCTTGCCTGCGGTGGGGGTACTCGACATGCTGCGCTATCACACCTTTACCGCCGGGGCTGGCTGGGCCTACGACTACGGTACCAGCGCCGACAGCGAGGCCATGTTCGACTACCTGAAGGGCTACTCGCCGCTGCACAATGTGCGGGCCGGTGTCAGCTACCCCTCTACCATGGTGACCACGGCGGATCACGACGACCGTGTGGTGCCAGCCCACTCTTTCAAGTTTGCCGCCACCTTGCAGGCCGACAACGCCGGGCCCAACCCCCAGCTCATTCGCATCGAGACCAATGCCGGGCATGGAGCAGGCACGCCGGTGGCCAAGCTGATCGAGCAGAGCGCGGACATCTACGCTTTCACCTTGTATGAGATGGGCTACCGGCAGTTGCCGCGTCAACCCTGACCCATGCGGGATGGGCTACTGGCCGTTGCCGACCAGACCATGACATCAGGGCCCTGCGGGGCCCTTTTCTTGTGGCCGGTGAGCGACTCACGCCTTGTGCTCCCATGTCGCGACCATCCCTGTCTCGCCATTCTCCCGTTTTGGATGGAGGGGACCATCTGCCCCGTCCCCGGTGGTATAGTCAGCCACAGGATCAGCATTCAAGGAGTCCATCGTGAAGAAGATCATTTACATCTTGCTGGGGCTGGCATTGGCCGCCCTGGTAGTCATCACAGCCCTGGTCAAGCTGATTGACCCCAATGAGTTCAAGTCACAACTGGTGGAGCAGGTACGCAAGAGCACAGGCCGCGAGCTGGTGATGGAGGGGGATATCGGCTGGCGTTTCTGGCCGAGTCTGGGTCTCTCCCTCGAGCGGGTGGCGCTTCGCAACCCGGCTGGTTTTGCCGAGCCGGATCTGGTGCGCTTCGAGCGGGGGGATGCCTCGGTCGCCGTGTTGCCCCTGCTCTCCCATCGACTGGACATTGGTGAGGTGACCCTGACCGGTGCCCATCTGTTTATCCAGACCAGGGCCGATGGCAGCTCAAACCTGAACGATCTCGTCAAGACGCCTGAGGCGGCGAAGGACAGCAAGCCCGCGCCAGGTGGCCAGAGCCAGCCCCCTGCGAGCAATGGCAAGACCTGGCAGATCACTTTGCAGGGAGTGGTGCTGGAGCAGGCCAGCGCTCTGGTGCAGGACGATCGCAACGGCACTCTCTCCCGGCTCGATCAGCTCGATCTCGCTCTCGGCCAGCTGACGCCGGGTCAGTGGGTGCCGGTGACCCTGGCCGCCAAGGGGGCGCAAGGCAAGCTTGTCTTCGATATCAAGGGGGAAGGAGAGGTCAAGCTGGCACAGGATGCGTTGGCCAGCGAGCTGAAAAACCTGAGTCTGAGCGGCAGCCTCAGCCAGCCGCAACAGCGGCTGGATAGCTTCTCGATCAAGGCCGATCGGCTGGCACTGGGAGAGTGGAGCAGCCTCACCCTGAACCTGCAAGGCGCCCAGCTGGAAGGTGACCAACCGATTCTGGCCGGCTCGCTGGAGGGAACCCTCAAGGCGCGAGTAGACAAGGGTTTGCAACTGGTCGAAGTCTCGGATGCGAAGCTGGCGGCCAATCTGCAAGGTAAAGCACTGCCACGCCCGCAGATGAATCTCAAACTGGCAGGGTTTGCCCGCGCCGAGCTGGATCAGCAGAAGATCACCCTGAGCAAGCTGGTGATGAGCGCCGACGATGCCCTGCTCCGTGGTGAAGGGGCGGTGCGACTCGGTGCCGTGCCCAAGATTGAATTTGATCTCAAGGGTGACAAGCTGGATCTCGACAGTTGGCTCGGCGAACCGGCAACAGCCAAGGCAGCCGCTCCGGTGCAACCCGCTGCGGCGAAAGCGGATGATAAAGGCGCAGTGCCCACCAAAGCTGCCAAGGGGCTCTCGACGGTAGAACCGGACCTGAGTGCGCTCAAGGCATTCGATCTTGCCGGGCGCTTGCAGCTTGATAGCCTGCGGTTGAAGGGGCTGGACTTGAGCGCCGTCGATCTGCAACTTGCCCTGGCCGGTGGCCAGCTCACCCTCAAGCAATTCAGTGCCGGTGTGGCCGGTGGTCAGGTGACCGCCGAGGGTGCAATAGATGCGCGTCAGCAACCAGCCCGTTATCAGGTACACAAACGGGTGCAAGGGGTGAATGTGCGCCCGCTGCTGCAAACCCTGGCCCATCGCGATCTGCTGGAAGGCCATGGGGATCTCGAGGTTCAGGTGCAGGGCACGGGACTGTCTGAGCAGGCGCTGCGCGACAAGATGCAGGGCAAGGTGAGCCTCAAGTTGAGCGATGGTGCCCTGCATGGCATCAACCTGGCGGAGATGATCCGCGAGGCGCGAGCCACTCTGACCGGCAAGGGGACAGATCAGGTCAAGGAGGCACGCAAGACCGACTTCAGCGCCCTCACCGCCAGCTTCCAGTTGGCGAACGGCGTGGCGCGCAGCGACGATATCCAGCTGTTCGCCCCGGCACTGCGAGTGCGGGGTCAGGGTCAGACGGCATTGGTGCCCCAAACCCTCGATTTTCTGTTCCTCACCTCCATAGTGGAGAGCAGCAAGGGCCAGGGGGGCAAGGGGGGGGATGAGCTGAAGGACATCACAATACCGGTACGCATCGGCGGCCACTGGCAGGCCCCTACCTATCGGCTGGATGTGAAAGAGCTGCTCACCAACAACAAGGTGCTGGAGGAGAAGGCCCGCAAGGAGGCCGAGCGCGGTCTCAAGAAGCTGTTGGGTGACAACGACGCTGTCAAAGGGGTGGCCGATCAGCTGCTCAAGGGGCTGTTCAAGTAGCAACTCCTTCCTGTTATTGCCATTCAGAGCCCGCCCCGTGCGGGCTCTTTGCTGCCGCTTGTCCATGCGTCGGAGGGCAGGCGGCAAGAGAGCCATGGCTGCTTCTGGTTAAAAATGGGGATGTACCCTTGTCCCAAAGGTGATATCACTGTTGTTTTACCAAGGAGTAGATGAATGAGTCGAAGTGAAGTAGTGAGAGAGATATCCCATCCAGACTGGCCTCTGGTCTGGCAGATCTATGGCAGCAGTTTTCCGCACTACGAGCAACGCCAGCCGCAACATCAGCAGGTCAAGATGGCGGATCCTCACTTTCACTGTCAGCTCTTTTATCAAGGCGACTTGCTGCTCGGCTTCATCTTCTGGTGGGCCTGCGGCGAGCAGATCTATATCGAGCATCTGGCCATCAATCCTGCCCTGCGCGGCCAGAACCATGGCTCCCGCCTGCTTGCTGACTTCTGCGAGACGGCGGGGCGCTCCGTTATCCTGGAGATTGATCCGCCAGAGGATGAGATTGCCATCCGGCGGCTGCGCTTCTACCAGTCGCTGGGCTTTTGTCTCAACGACCATGACCATGTGCATCCGCCCTATCATCCTGACTATCAGGGGCACGAGCTGCGGGTGTTGAGCTACCCAAATCCCATCAACCCCTATGAGTACCAGCAGTTCAACCGGATGCTGGTGGCGCGGGTGATGGACCACGGCGTGACTGCCTGACCGGCATCCTGGTTGGCCTGCTATCGGACAGTATCGGAGACTGGCAATCAGGGCGAAGAACAAGGAGGTTCAATGAACAGGAATGTGCTGATCACGGGTGGCAGCCGTGGGATAGGGGCGGCCACTGCCCGCTATCTGGCGGGGCAGGGTTATCATATCTGCATCAACTATCGCCATGACCGGCAGGCTGCCGAGACGCTGGTGGCACAGATCCGGGCGCAACATCCGGTATCCTGCATAGCGGTGCAGGCGGATATCAGCGTCGAGGCCGAGGTGGTGCGCCTGTTCGAGGAGATGGACGAGCGGCTAGGGGTGATCACCCATCTGGTCAACAACGCCGGTATCTTGCAGCCACAGATGAAGGTGCTGGAGATGAGCGCCGAGCGCATCAACAAGACACTGGCCACCAATGTGACCGGCTATTTTCTCTGCTGCCGTGAGGCGGTGCGCCGCATGACGGCGGGCTGCGCCATCGTCAATGTTTCCTCGGCTGCTGCTCGTCTGGGCTCGGCGGGTGAATACGTGGATTATGCCGCTTCCAAGGGTGCCATAGACGTGCTGACCAAAGGCTTGTCGCTGGAGGTGGCGGCACAGGGGATCCGGGTCAACGGGGTACGCCCTGGCTTTATCTACACAGAGATGCATGCCGACGGCGGTGAACCCGACCGGGTGGAGAGGGTGAAAAACCAGATCCCGCTGCAGCGGGGCGGTCAACCAGCCGAGGTGGCCGCCGCCATTGCCTGGCTGCTGTCGGACGAAGCTTCCTACGCCACCGGCACCTTTATCGATCTTGCCGGGGGGCGATAGCACAGGCCGTGCGGATGGTGGTTGCAACAAGGGGCGCTGAAGCGCCCCTTTTCATTGATCCAGCCGGCCTTGTTTCACTCCCCCAACAGCCGTTGCCAGACAGCTCCGTTCGGTCAGCAACTGGTTGTCACCCACTTTGCGGGAGGTCTCCGGGAGATTGCGGTGATGACCCGGGTGGCGGATCTCCAGATAGGCGTGTTTCAGCCTTTTCTCCTGCTCCTTGGGGATGCCCTAGATGGGACGGGTTCGTACAGCAGCCTGCCGGTATTGCTCATAGGCGCAGGTAGAACGGGCGTCTGTCGATGGGCTTGTGCCCGTCTTTGTCGATGTCGGGGTTGCTGCCGTGCAAGAACACCAGACCCGAGCCGTAGCCGAGCGCGATACCGCCGATCTTGCCATAAGCCACCACGGCGAAACCGCGTTGGTCTCTCACAGCCACTTCGGGCGAGCGTTTGCTCATCTTGGTCCAGCGGCCTGATTGGCCACCAGGGCATCAGCCGTGGCGCTCTCATACAGGGTTTGCAGGCTTCACTGCTCAGCTTGAAGCCCAATAAGTGCCCCCGTTTTTCAGTGAATTGCCATGTAGTTGAACGATGGGAGCTAGCTTTGATTTTCAATATGAAAAAATCGATAGATGTAGAATTGTTGCTGTAACGATTCAGCTTGTTGTGTTTTACAATTTTTGAGATTGTCAGCCTTGGCTTGCTCGCCACAGGTGGCATCGTTAGCGAAATTCAAGGGTAAAAACGGAAAAAGTGCTACTGAAATCACACATTGAAAATCATTATGTGAAAATTACCTTTCATTGTGAAAGTATTGGGTTGCTGGGGTCGCACGCTATCAAGGAAGCAGCCAAACCCCCGTCACACAGCTGAAGTCATCCACATTCTGTGTGCCCTTATCAACCACTGGAGTTACTTGAGGACTACACCATGGATATCATTATTCATGCAGCGGAATGGTTCATTGGACTGTTCCATAAAGGAGGTGAGGTATTTGTCGGCATGATGACTGGCATTCTTCCCTTGCTCATATCCCTGATGATCGCAATGAATGCCTTGATTGCATTCATTGGTCAGGAGCGGGTGGAGCGCTTGGCCGCAAAAAGCGCTGGCAATCCCATTTCAAGATATTTGATACTGCCGGTCATTGGCACATTTGTTTTTATGAACCCGATGACCCTCAGTTTGGGGCGCTTTCTGCCTGAACGATATAAACCATCTTATTATGCAGCAGCCTCCTACAGTTGCCATTCGATGAATGGTCTATTTCCTCATGTTAATCCTGGTGAGCTGTTCGTTTATCTGGGTATCGCAAGTGGACTGACCCAGCTTGGTTTGCCATTGGCACCTTTGGCCATGAGTTATTTATTGGTTGGCATGATAAGTAATTTCTTCCGCGGCTGGGTAACAGATTTGACGACGGCATTTGTTGAGCGTCAGCAAGGGATTTATCTTAGTGGCGAAGTCAATATTAAAGTCACTGCTTAAGTTCACTCAGGAGTTTCATCATGGATAATGTACTCTATATAACAAAAGGCGCTTCGGGTTGGGGTGGTCCACTGATTGTACCGATCAAGCCTGGCAATAAAATCCTGTATATCACGGCAGGTACCCGCCCCGATATTGTTGACAGAATGGTAGAATTGTCCGGTATGGAGGCAGTGGATGGCTTCAAGTCTTCTGTGCCTGAGGAAGAGATCGCAGTCGTCATCATCGACTGTGGTGGTACGCTGCGGTGTGGTCTCTATCCTAAAAAGAAAATTCCTACTGTGAATATTCATTCAACCGGTAAAAGTGGCCCAATGGCACAGTTTATCGTTGAGGATATTTATGTTTCCGGAGTTACGCCTGAGAATATCAGGTTGCAAAATGCCAGCGGGGATGTGTCTACAGAGACAGCCCCGCAGGCCTTGGTTCAGAATGCAGACAAACCTCAATACGACAGTAGCAAAAAACTGAGTGAGCAAAGCGACAGCTTGCTTGCAAAAATAGGGATTGGCATGGGCGGGGTCATGGCAACCTTCTTTCAGGCTGGTCGGGAAACCATTAACACTGTCATCAACTCCATTATTCCCTTCATGGCATTTGTATCAATGTTGATTGGGGTAATACTGGCTTCTGGAATCGGTGATTTGATAGCGCATGCACTTATTCCGCTAGCTCAGAATCCGGTTGGTCTAATCATACTGGCACTTATTTGCTCTTTTCCGTTCCTCTCTCCCTTTCTTGGACCAGGGGCCGTTATTGCACAAGTCATTGGTGTCTTGGTAGGAACCCAGATCGGTTTGGGTAACATACCGCCTCATCTGGCATTGCCCGCTCTGTTTGCTATCAACGCCCAGGCTGCTTGTGACTTCATACCGGTTGGGTTGAGCCTGGCAGAGGCAAAACCAGACACGGTACAGGTTGGTGTCCCATCGGTACTTTATTCCCGTTTTCTAACGGGAGCACCTACGGTTGCTTTTGCCTGGTTTATTTCATTTTTCATTTATCAGTAATCACGCTTGTAGAGAAGGACACAGACAATGCTCTATCGGACGCAAGTAACTCAAATTGGGGAATTCGCAACAGAATCACTCAATGAAAATATGATGATTATCTTCAATGACAATGCACCAAAGGATGTCGCTGACTATTGCTTCATTCATCCAGATGCCGAGTTGAATGGTGAGATTCTGGTAGGTGGACAATTTTTATTAGGTGCAATCAGCTATCCCATTACGGCGGTTGGCTGTGTAGTAAGCCACAACCTTGATGCATTGGGTCATATTACCATTCGATTTGATGGCGCTTCAGAAGCTGAATATCCGGGGACTGTCCATGTCAATGGCACATGCCCAAAGGCTCTGGAGATTGGCACAGAAATCATATTTACATCGAATCACTGAAAACTCACACCCCCTCTACACATTATTGAGTTTGGTCGCTCTGATGTAGAGGAGGGTGAGATACAACCTTGGGAGAATAACATGTCTAAAGTAGCGCTGATAGTTGGTAGCGGTAAAAGCCTGGGAGCTTTTCTGGCCAAAGGGTTGGCTGATGATGGCTACCGTGTGGTCGTCGCTGATCTGGATGGCGAAGCTGCCCGAAAAACAGCGGATGAAGTGGCTCATGATCATGGTGCAGAAAATGTCATGTCGATTCAGGCCAATGCCATTCAGGAAGAAGATGTCATCCGCATGGTAAACGCCATTGATGAGCGCTTCGGTCGTATCGATCTGCTGGTATACAATGCGGGAACGGCTACCGCTGCCAAGATCGACAGCTTTCCTCTCGCTGATTGGCATCGCTCACTGGATATCAACCTGACGGGTTATTTCCTTTGTGCAAAAGAAGTTGCGCGGATCATGATAAGGGAGTCTCACGGTGGTCGTATCATCCAGATAAACTCCAAATCTGGCAAAGTGGGTTCCAAGCATAACTCGGCTTATTCAGCTGCAAAGTTTGGTGGTATAGGGCTGACGCAATCTCTGGCTCTGGATCTGGCAGAGCACAACATCACAGTGCATTCACTGATGTTGGGAAATTTGCTCAAGAGTCCCATGTTCCAATCGCTAAAACCCCAGTATGCGGTAAAGCTCGGCATTCCAGAGGATCAAGTGGAACAAGCTTATATCGATAAAGTTCCCCTCAAACGTGGCTGTGACTTTCAAGATGTACTCAATGTGTTGAAATTCTATGCCAGCGACAATGCTTCTTACTGTACTGGTCAGTCCATCAATATTACTGGTGGTCAGGTCATGTTTTAAGTCCATCATGGCTTGTCACCAGATATTTCGGCAGTGCATGAGGCACTGCCGTTTCACTTTGTTTTCGTCAGTGAGGTAACTAATGGATACGGTAAATGCCTTGATTTTTGTTGCATTGACTGCATGGATTTTGCAAATGGTCTTGGGATTTTTCCAATTAAAATCTTTCAACCGTATGTTGCAGGAGCTGAGCCGAAAGGGAGTAGTCAGGATAGGCCGAACAGCTTCCCGTTGGCGGCCACGCACCCTGGTGGTACTCGTCCATGATGCAGAAGGCGTGATCCTTGATGCTCGCCTGATGAAAGGGATCAGCACCTTTACACGCCCCAAGCCGCTAACCGCGTTATTGCACGCGAGTTTGCCCCTGAGTGAGCAGGATGTGACTGGGTTATCTCCCTCCATCCGGGAGGCGATAGCGTGCGCTTTATCAACTAAGTGACGTTTTTCCTGTACATTTGTTTTCATTTTGAAAAAATGGAGGTAGATTCCTGAACTGGTCAGACTTTTAATCACTGTGAGAATCCTGAATGTCTATAGAAACTCGACGCGATATGCTGGTTCGTTATCTACGTGAAAATGGCAGAACGTCAGTGAAGGAGCTGGCTGACTATTTCAACATCACAGGAGCCACAGTTCGTAGCGATCTTCGCTTTCTGGAGCAGGCACAGCTGGTGATGAGGCGGTATGGCGGGGCGGAGGCATTCAATGGTGCCGCTCTGGAAGACCGTACCATGGACGAGAAAACCACGCTCAATTTGAACATCAAGCAGCGTATCGGGGCCAAGGCTGCCAGCCTTGTGCAAAATGGTGAGTCCATCGTGCTCGACAGTGGCAGTACCACCTTGCAGATGGTGCCCTGGCTGGCTGAACATGTCGGGCTCAAGCTGATGACCAACAGCCTGCACATCATGAATGAAGCGGCTGCCCTTGAGAGTTCCCTGACATTGCTGATGCCAGGCGGCACCTATCGCAAACGCTCCGCTTCCTTTCATGGCAAGTCGGCCGAGCAGGCTTTTCGGGACTTCACCTTCGACAAACTCTTTATCGGCGCTGATGGTTTTGATGTTGAACAGGGGATCACCACCTTCAACGAGGCATATCAGGTGAGCCAGGCCATGTGCCAGTCAGCGAAAAAGATCATAGTGGTGACCGACTCCTGCAAATTTGGCCAGCGAACCCCCAACGTGGTCGTGCCGATCGACAAGATAGACATCATCATTACCGACCCCGGAATTAGCGATGCGGACCGTCAGGCACTGGAACGACAGGGTATCGAAATCTTGCTGGTTTGACGCCCGATCCAGGGCAATGGCCTCCAGAATATGCCTGAGAGGCAGGTATAGGCTCTCAGGGACGGAATCATGACTCCGTCGATTGGCCTGTGTGCGTTTCTGAAGAGATACCGCTTATGCTGCCGACTTTTATCGAGCTGGCCGCAGGGCGATAGGGCCAGATGCCACCGACCATTCCGGAAAGTAAAAGGGGCGCTGAAGCGCCCCTTTTCATTGCTCCGGCCAAGCCTTGCGTCACTCCCCCAACAGCAATTGCCAGACGGCCAGCACATGGCCTCGTTCAGTCAGCAACTGGTCGTCACCCACCTTGCGGGAGATCTCCGAGAGATTGAGGCGATGGCCGAGGTTGCGGATCTCCAGATAGGCGTGTTTCAGCCCTTCCGCCTGCTCCAGGGTGAGCACTCCCGCCATCACGCACTCATCGAAGATACGCACGTTATCGGACCAGCGGGTCAGAGCCTCGGGTTCGCCGTTGGCGTGAGCCAGCACCAGATACTGGGCGATGAACTCGATATCCACCATGCCGCCGGGGGATTGCTTGAGATCGAACTCCCCCTCACCGGCCTTGAGCAGGTGATCCCGCATCTTGTGGCGCATCTCGCGCACCTCTTTTGCGAGGATGGCGAGGTCTCGCTCCTTGGCCAGCACGGCGCGGCGGATCCTCCCAAACTTGGCGATGACGGTATCATCGCCGTAGATGGGGCGGGCCCGCACCAGTGCCTGATGCTCCCAGGTCCAGGCCTCGCTGCGCTGATACTGCTCATAGGCGGTCAGCGACGAGACCAGCAGGCCCGAGTCGCCTGAGGGACGCAGTCGCATGTCGATGTCATAGAGGATGCCTGACGGAGTGCGGGTGCTGAACAGGTGCAGGATCCGCTGGGCCAGGCGCAGGTAGAACTGGCGGCTGTCGATGGGTTTGCGGCCGTCGGTATAGCTGTTGGGATCGCCGCCGTGCAGGAACACCAGATCGAGATCCGAGCCGTAGCCGAGCTCGATACCGCCGAGCTTGCCATAGGCCACCACGGCGAAACCGCGCTGGCCGGTCGCAGTCACTTCAGGCGGCACTCCGTAGCGTTCGCTCATCTGGGTCCAGGCCTGATTGACCACCTCTTCGGTGATTGCCTCCGCCAGCCAGGTGAGGTGGTCGCTCACCTTCATCAGCGGCAGGGCGCCAGCGATGTCGGCTGCGACGATGCGCAGCAGCTGCACCTGCTTGAACTGGCGCAATGCCTCCATCTGCTGCTCGACGTCCTCTTCGGGGATGCGCAGCAGGAACTGGCGCAACTGGGGCTTGTATTGATCGAGTGGGGTCGGGTGGTAGAGGTGCTGGGGGTCCAGCAGTTCATCCAGCAGTATGGGGTAGCGGGCCAGCTGATCGCTCACCAGATGGCTGGCATCGCACAGCCGTACCAGCTGGCGCAGGGCGGCGGGGTTCTCCGCCAGCAGTTGCAGATAGGCGCTGCGGGTGAAGATGCGGGTCAGCAGCTCGCACACTCGCTCGAACAGGCGGGCAGGCTCACGGCTTGCCACCACCAGTCGCAGCAACTCAGGCATCAGCCAGTCCAGGGCGATGCGCCCCTGCGGGCCCACCTGGCGGCGCTTGTACTCCTCCTTGAAGCGCAGCAGGGCGGTGCAGAGCGGAACCGGATCCTGGACGCCCTGAGCGATAAGCAATGTCTCCAGCTCGGCGGCATCGAGTTCGGTGCGCCAGAGATCGAGCCAGAGTTGTTCCAGATGGGCGGGGGCCTCTTTCTCTTCGCCTACCACGGCGGCGAACTCCTGATGAACGGCGGCCATCTCCTCATCCAGATGGGCCATAAAGGCGCTCCAGTCCGTAAAACCCAGGGCGGTGAGCAGCCGCAACCGATCCCGCTCCTCGGTGGGCAGGGTCTGGGTCTGCTGATCGCCGATTTCCTGCAGTATGTTTTCGACCCGACGCAGGAAGCGGTAAGCCGCCAGCAAGCGGCCGCAATGCTCTGCATCGAGGGCGCCGCACTGGGCGATGGCGGCCAGCGCCTCCGGCAGGTGGCGCACCCTCAGCGCCGGTTCGCGCCCGCCGCGAATAAGCTGCAGCGCCTGGGCGATAAACTCCACCTCGCGAATGCCGCCGGCCCCCAGCTTGATGTTGCCCTCCAGCCCTTTGCGGCGCACCTCGGCGGCGATCATCGCCTTCATCTGGCGCAGGCCGTCGATGACGCCAAAGTCGATGTAGCGGCGAAACACGAAGGGGCGCAGCATTTCGGCCAGCGCGACCCCGTGCTCGCACTGGGGCCCCAGCACCCGCGCCTTGACCATGGCGTAGCGCTCCCAGTTGCGGCCGTGGTGCTGGTAGTAATCCTCCATGGCTGCAAAGGAGATGGCGAGCGGCCCCGCATCGCCGAAGGGGCGCAGCCGCATGTCGACCCGAAATACCTGACCATCCTGGGTGGGCTGGTGGAGGGCATTGATCAGCCGCTGCCCCAGCTTGATGAAGAAGGGCTGGTTGGCGAGTTCGCGCCGTCCGCCGACTGTGTAGCCGTTCTCGGGGAAGGTGAAGATAAGATCGATATCCGAAGAAAAATTCAGCTCGCCGCCCCCGAGCTTGCCCATGCCGAGGATCAGCAGTGGCTGCGGGTTGCCATCCCCGTCCATGGGGGTGCCCAGCTCGCCGCACTGCTTCTGGTAGAGCCAGTCGCGGGCGGAGCAGATGAGGGCATCCGCCAGCTTGGTGAGGTGGATAAAGCTCTCTTCCACCGCCGCGTGTCCCAGCAGCTCGCGCCAGGCGATCACCAGCATGCGGCTGCGGCGGAACTGGCGCAGGATGCGCTTGAGCGCCTCTTCATCATCCACCTCGGCGAGCAGATCGGTCAGATCGCGCTGATAGGCGGGCCAGCGTTCGGACCGCTCGAGATCCCCCGAGGCGAGGATCTGCGTCACCAGTTCGGGCTGCTTGATGAGCGAATCGGAGACAAAATCGGAGAGGCCAAGCAGGGTCAGCAGGGTCTGGCGAATCGCCTCGGGCAGGGCGCCATAATCGGGTGCCAGCTCGATCAGCCGTTGCCACTGGCGCTCGGCCTGATCCTGCAGCAAGGGCGGAAGAGAGGAGGGAGAAGAGAGAGAAGAAAAATGCTGGGCCACGGTTGCCGTCCTTGTGGTTAACGGGTCTGCAGAGTGAATGAAAACGCTGGCAGCCAATCTAGCACTGTCGCGCGGCTCGGCACAGTACGACAGAGGTCAATTAGACCAGGGGGTTCAGTGACCAGCCCCAAGTGCAATCAAGTCGCGGACACCCTCATCAGGCACTGTCACGCCCCTGCGTCACAGCGCAGGGACGTGCTGCATGGCCACGAGCCGCCTGCGTGACAGAACTCAAGGGCGCAGATAAATCTCGGGATCGTACTTTTCCATCAGGCTGGCCGGTTTGCGCGGCGGTTCGAAGCCAAAACCGGCATAGAGGCCGTGGGCATCCGAGGTCGCCAGGCTGAGGCGGCGTAGCCCCTGCAATTGCGGGTGAGTCAGAATGGCCGCCACCAGCGCCTTGCTGTGGCCTCGGCCGCGATGGGCGGGCAGTACGAATACATCCGCCAGATAGCCGAAGGTGGCCCTGTCCGTGATGACCCGGGCGAAGGCCACCTGCTGGCCTGCCACGTAGCCACCGAAACAG
Source organism: Aeromonas sp. 5HA1 (assembly GCF_029237245.1). NCBI lineage: Bacteria > Pseudomonadati > Pseudomonadota > Gammaproteobacteria > Aeromonadales > Aeromonadaceae > Aeromonas > Aeromonas sp. 5HA1. The sequence continues at coordinate 173,052 of NZ_JAACFW010000008.1, read as the reverse complement.
AGGGAGTGGTTGATGGCTCTCTGTACCGTCGCCAGCGGAATACCGAGGCACCAGTAGGCCTCCTCGGACAAAAAATGGTGGATCAAGGGCACGTCTAACCGCCCCTTGTCGTCGCTTATTTCAAGTTGGGAGTGATTTTGTGGCTGCTGCATCCTGGCTCCTTGCCGTCACATGAATAAGAAAGGCCCCTGACGGGGCCTTCCAGTTTACTCAAATCGCGGCATCAGGCCAGCAGCATGGCGGCGCCCACCAGCAGTCCCGCAAGGGCCAGAATGGGCAGCTTCAAGACGCGCAACAGATAGAAGCCGATGGCGGCGAGTGCGAGATCGCTCGGGGCCTGCACGGCGCCCAGCCATACCGGCTGGTAGAGGGCGGCCAGCAGCAGCCCCACCACGGCGGCGTTGATCCCTGTCACTGCCCCTGCCAGCCGGGGGCGGGCCAGCCAGCGCTGCCAGCTTGGCCCCAGGGCCCACAGCAGCAGAAAGCCCGGCAGGAACAGCGCCAGGGTCGCCAGCAGGGCGCCAAGCAGTGGTGTCGCTGGCAGCAACTGGGCACCAAGGTAGCTTGCCAGCGTGAACATGGGGCCGGGCACCAGCTGGGCCAGACTGTAGCCGGTCAGGAACTGTTGTTGAGTGAGGGTATGGCCCACGCTCTCTTGCAACAGGGGCAGCACCACGTGGCCGCCACCGAATACCAGGCTGCCCGCCTGATAGAAATCGGCGACAAGTCGGCTGACGGATCCGTGAGCCAGCAGTGGCAGGCCGATAAACAGCAGCGCAAACAGGAGCAAGGCAGGCCTGTGGGGCGGGTGGGCGACAGGGGGGTGAGGCTGCGATGAGAGCGGCGTTGTCGGTTGCTGCGCACTGAACCGGGCACAGAGCAGGGCGGCGCCGAGCAAGAGGCCTAGCTGGGTCAAGAGCCCGGGTTGCCACCAGAGTACTGCGGCGGTGGCCACCATGACGCCCTGTTGCAACTCTGTCTTGCAGAACTGTCGGCTCATGGTGAGCACCGCATCCGCCACCACCACCAGTGCCAACAGCTTGAGGCCGTGCAGGGCGGCTTCCAGCCATACATTGGCGGTCAGCTGTCCCAGACCGATGGCGGCGGCCAGCAACAGCAGGAACGAGGGCAGGGTAAAGCCGACAAAGGCGGCCAGGGCCCCCGCCAGGCCGGCCCTGTGGCGCCCGATGGCAAAGCCGAGCTGGCTGGAAGCGGGGCCCGGCAGCAATTGGCACAGGGCCAGCAGCTGGGCAAACTCGGCCTGACTCAGCCAGCCCAGCCGCTCGACGAAGGTGCGCTGGAAATAGCCGATATGGGCGGCGGGCCCACCGAAGCTGACACAGCCCAGCCATAGAAATTGAATGAATACCTGCCCCATGTCGTCACTCCCTTGTTGTCCTTGTCGAGCCGGTTGGGATGATATGACAAAGCGGTGACTTTTTTATGACAAATCAGGGGGGCTGAGGGCAGGCAATGGTCACTCTGTCGGCTGGCCTGGTTGTTGCAGATAGCAACGACCGGCAAGCCAGCAGGCTATCGATTGGCGACTGGCGTCGAAGTGAGGCTCTGGCAGGTTGCGGGGATCGCACCATATCCAGCCCTCGCATTTTTCCGGCTCCAGCAGTTGCGGCTCGCCTTCCACCCGGGCCAGCAGGGTGACGGAGATGTAGTGCAACCCGCTCTCGCGCCAGGTCTCCAGGTTGTTGGTGACGGCGATGACGCTGGGCGCCGTGATGACGAAGCCGGTCTCCTCCGCCACTTCCCGGATCGCCGCTGACTCGAAGCTCTCCCCCAGTTCCAGATGGCCGCCTGCGATGGACCAGTAGGGGGCATGGCTGCCCTTGCGCTTGCCAAGCAGCACCTGGCCCTGACTGTTGGTCAGGATAACGCCGACACCGACGCGGGGGTAGAGAGTAGACATATACGAGGCTCCTTGCTGTGGTGATGTGGGACAAACGGGTTGGTCAAGATAACACTGTCATCGACCACCGACGCGGGGGTAGAGAGTGGACATATGCGAGGCTCCTTGCGTGATTAGGTGGGACAACCGGGTTGGTCAAGATAACACTGTCATCGACCACCGACGCGGGGATAGAGAGCGGACATATGCGAGGCTCCTTGTCGAAACGGGGTTACACCATAAAAAACGGGCCCACCTTAGGTCGGTTGGGCCCGTCATGCAAGTTGCTTGCTGTGTGATGGCCCAGTCCGGCGACTTAGTCCAGCTTGACCAGCATCTTGCCGGTATTGCGTCCTTCGAACAGACCGATGAAGGCCTGCGGCATGCTGGCCAGCCCCTGATAGATGGTCTCCTCGGCTTGCAGTGCACCGGCCTCGAATGCCGGGATCACCTCGGCCAGAAACTCGCCGTAGTGCTGCCAGTGTTCAAACACGATAAGCCCCTGCATGGTGAGGCGTTTGCGGATCATCTGGGAGAGGTTGCGCGGGCCGCTTGCCTCGCCCTTGCTGTTGTACTGTTCAATGAGGCCACACAGCACTATGCGACCGTGTACCGCCATGTTGTTGAGGGCGGCATCCAGCATGGCGCCGCCCACGTTCTCGAAGTAGACGTTGATGCCTTCCGGGGCGAGTCGCGTCAGCTCGGCGTCGAGATCCGGGGTTTCACGGTAGTTGATCACCTCGTCAGCCCCCAGCGTCTTGAGGTAGGCGACCTTGTCGGCCGAGCCGGTGGAACCGATCACTCTGGCCCCCGCCCGCTTGGCGAGTTGCACCACCATGGATCCGACCGCGCCTGAGGCCGCCGACACCAGCACGGTTTCGCCGGCTTGCAGCTTGGCGATGCGGTTGAGCCCGACCCAGGCGGTCATGCCCGGCATGCCGAGGGCTCCCAAGAATAACTGGGCTGGCAGTGTTGTGTCGGGCAGGCGGGTCAGCTGATCGGCCTTGGCGACCAGGCTATCGCGCCAGCCCAGCATGCTGCTCACCCGATCACCAACAGCAAAGTCGGGATGGCGCGAGTCCTGCACAGTGCCGATGGCACCGCCATCGAGCGCACTGTGCAGAGCAAAGGGCGGTACATAGCTCTTGGCCTCTGTCATGCGACCGCGCATGTAGGGGTCCACTGACAGCCATTGGTTGGCGACCAGCACTTCCCCTTCCTGTAACTCGGGCAGCGCGACCTCGGTCTGGATGAAATCGTCCTGACTGGGCATACCGACCGGGCGGCGCAGCAGCTGGATTTGATGACTGAGCAGACTCATTGTTTTTCCTCCAGTTCGATATCGTTTAGCCGCAGGCGGGTGACGACATTGCCCCGCATGGCATTTGAGAAGGGGCAGGTCTGGTGGGCCAGCCGCACTAGCTGCTCGGCCTGTGCCGTCTGTTCAGGCTGCGCTGCGGCGAGCGCCACGTCCAGCGTGATGGCGAAGTTGAAGCGGCCATCGGCCAGTGCCAGCAACTCGACGCTGGCCGTGACCGGTGCGCTGGTGATGGGCGCGCCGAGTTTCTGGGCCACGTGGATCAGGGCGTTGGAGAAACAGGCGGCGTAGCCAGCGGCCAGCAGTTGTTCCGGATTGTTGCCCTTGCCGTTGCCGCCGAGGGCGGTTGGCAGTGCCAGTGCCAGTTGCAGGCTGTTGTCCAGAGTGTGAACTTCGCCGTTGCGGCCTGCCTGGGCGATGGCCTGGGTGCGATAGAGTGTCTTCATGTCGGGTGCTCTGATTTGTTTTGTGTGCAAAGTAAAATCAGACTAGTCCTGAAAGCGAAGGTTGGCAACTGTTTTGTGTGCAAATCATTTTTCCCTCCACCTTGCTGGGGTATACTGGCCCCACTTGCCAATGAGGTGCCCCCATGAGTGAATTGAAAAAGCAGGTCTGTTTTGCCCTCTACAGCGCCTCCAACGCCGTGATGCGCGCCTATCGGCCGCTGCTGGACAAATTGGACCTGACCTATACCCAGTATCTGGTGATGTTGTCGCTGTGGGCGCGGGATGAGGTCAGCCTCAAGGAGATTGGTCAGGAGACTGGGCTGGATGCGGGCACTCTGACCCCCATCGTCAAGCGGCTGGAGAGCAAGGGTTGGCTGACCCGCACCGTCTCCAGCGAGGACGAGCGGCAAAAATGCATCTGCCTGACCGAAGCGGGGCGCCAGCTGCAACGGGAGGTCAAAGCGTGTTGCCTGGCAGACAACTTGCGCAATCAGGTGGATCTGGCCGATGCTGAACTGGCCCAGCTCAAGCTGCTCTGCGATCGCATTTCGGCGCAGCTGGGGCGCTGAGTTCGGCCGACCCATACAGCTGAGGATCCACCCCATGAAAATCCTGTTGCCCCTGTTTGCCCTGCTGCTGACCGCCTGCAGCACAGGTTCTCGCTCTCCTTCGATGGCGATCGATGATGCCGATGCCTGGCAGGCCATCTGCAGGGATGGCACCCGGGTACGTGCCGTGATCGAAGAGGGGATCTGCGCAGATCATAGAGGCGTTGCCATGTGGACGAATAAGCCAAGAGCGGCCCGGATGGCAGAGGAAGCCGCCAAATAGTGTGATCTCAGCGCCATAAAATGACACAACCGGCCCATTGGCCGGTTTTTTTCGCGATCTCGCCTGCACTTTGCCACCTTGTTCATGGTGTGCTCAAGCTTCTCTTCCCATACTGGCTCCACAGTTCCAAAAGAGGAGAGACAAGATGCAAACATCTTTGGTCGGGCTCTCCATTCTGTGGGGGCTAGCCAGTTTTGGTGTTCAGGGGGATTTCATCGAGAGCCGTGATTCCGTTGCGCCTTCCTGGCAAGCCGAGTCCAGAGTGGAGATGGAAGGTTATCTGATAGAGTCGCTGGGGGAAGATCGCTGGCTGTTCGACAATGGCAGCGAGAGTCTGCTGGTCTCCCTGCCCGAGGGGCAGTGGATACCGACCGGTGAGCGATTGCGGGTGAGCGGTGAGCCCCAGCAGGAGCAGGCTGGTTGGCTGCTGCAGGTGCAGGATGTCAGCCAGGTCGCGGTCTGATCAGACTCAGTATCAGGGCATTGAGTCGCGACATGAGCGAGTGCCAATAGATAGCAATCAATAAAGAGAGGAGGCCCCGGGGCCTCCTCTCTTCGTCAGGGGTCTCTCATGCTCCAATCCGCCTCACCTCGCGTGTCGAGGTGGACACATGGCGGCATGCTGATCCCTTACCCCAGATGGTTCAGCGGCAGTGCCGTCTTGTGCTTGATGCGGCGCAGCACAAAGCTGGAACGGACGCCGGTCACGCCCGGTATGTGGGTCAGCTTGTCCAGCAGGAAGTGCTGGTAGTGCTCCATGTCCCTCACCACTACCTTGAGCTGATAGTCGGCATCGTTGCCCGTGATGAGGTCGCACTCCAGCACTTCGGGCAGCTCCTTGATGGCCTTGTCGAAGTTCTCGAACCGTTCCGGTGTGTGTCTGTCCATGGAGATATGGATATAAGCGGTGAGGGTGAGCCCCAGCTGACGGGCGTTGAGCAGGGTGACGTGGGTATCGATGAGACCGGCATCCTCCAGCGCCTTGACCCGGCGGGAGCAGGGGGAGGGGGAGAGCCCGACCAGCTCGGCCAGCTCCAGGTTGCTGATGCGGCCATTCTCCTGCATCAACTCCAGAATATGCCTGTCTATGCGATCAAGTTTCAGCATTCTCCGTTCCTCGTTGCAATTATTAATTCACTTTTCCTAGATTAAGGGTGAACTATTGCAAAAACAACTGAAAATACATGCTACTTCGCAACCACTCACCGCACCGGGAGGGATACTATGGTTGCATCTTCCGGTGGCAAGACAGATACCCAACCCGGTCTCTGTGGTGAAGGACCTTACCGGGTCACACACCCCATCAGCCGTCCGACCTTATCGGGAAACGACGGGCTGGAACGAGAGCACCTCCTCCCCGAAGGCAACAAAGCAGGCATCCCGGCGCCTGCTTTGTTGTTTCTGGCATTCGGCGATCAAGGATTCGGCGGCGTGATGCGGTAGAGGCAGCGGTGATCCCCGTCCAGCAGGTATTGTTCCCGCTCCACCCTGGCCGGTGCCAGCAACTGGCGAAACATCTCCAGCTCGCTGCGACAAAACCCCCGACAGGCCCGCGCTGCGGCGCAGATGGGGCAGTGGCTCTCCCATAGCAACCAGCTGCCGTCCTCCTCCTGGCGCATATCTGCCATATAGCCCTCTCGCGTGCGCTGCTCTTTCAGCGTGGCCAGCCTGTCTGCCAGCGCAGGCTGGGTCAGCTGTGCCTGATAACGGCCCAGCTGTTGCTGTTCACGCTGCTGGATCAGTCGCTCCATGCCCACCTCGCCAAACAGCTGCTGGATATTGTCGATAAGCTGCAAGGTCAGTTCGCTGTGAGTATCGGGGAAGCGCTGCCAGGCCTGTTCGGTCAGATGCCACAGGCGCACGGGACGGCCACGGCCGCGGGCTTCATCGCTAAACCCCACCCAGCCGTCGGATTCCAGCGCGATCAGATGTTGGCGAGCGCCCATGGAGGTCATCTGCAACTGCTCCCCCAGCGCGGCTGCGCTCTGGGGGCCGTGGCTCTTGAGCAGAAACAGTATCTTGTCGGTGCTGGCGTTCATTGAGGGCTTCCCGTTATCGGCAGGTGAGCCAAGGATCCAGGGTATCGGAAGAGGATCTTGTCAGTACGGATGTTCATGGGGTCATTATGGATAGCGGCCGTTTTTAAATCAACAATTCACTTTACTTAATAATGCGCCTTGCTCAGTATAAATAAACCAATAACTTTATTTAATGAGGCTGACATGGAAGGGATCAAGGGGCAGGCGACCCTCTGGGTATTGGTGATGACGGTGATACTGGCTATAGCGGGCTTCAGCCTGCCCTCGCCCGTGCTGGCGCCACTGATGCTGGATCCGGCGCAGGGCATGTTGACGCCACAGGCGTCTGACTGGAGTCGCAAGGTGTGGCTGGGGGTCATCATGGGGCTCTACCCGCTGTTTCAGCTGGTGGGATCCCCCAGGCTGGGCAGACTCTCGGACCGCCACGGCCGTAAACCGATCCTGATGCTCTGTCTGATCGGCGTGCTGGCAGGGTATGCCCTGATGGCGTTGGGGATCGTCTGGCGATCCTTGCCACTGTTGTTGCTGAGTCGGGTGGTGGAGGGATTCTTCAATGGCAACATCGCCATCGTGCAGGCCATGGCGGCTGACATGAGCACCACCAAGACCAAGACCCGCAACTTCGCCTGGATCAACATAGGCATGAACCTGGGCTGGGTAGTAGGGCCGATGATAGGAGGTTATGCGGCCGTGGTATCGGGGGATTACAGTCTGGCCGCCTGGCTGGCGGTGGCCATGACCCTGGTCAACCTGTTGCTGGTGCTCTGGTTGTTGCCCAACAAGGCCCCGGTTGCCCCCAGCCAGCAGGCGCCGTCGCTCTCTTCTCGTCAGCTCTTGCTGCAACCGGCTCTGTTGCCCTATTTCGTGCTGACCCTGCTCAGCTACGGCGCTGTGCAGCTCTATTTCACCTATTTCAACGTCTGGCTGGTGGAACGGCTGGCCTGGGATCCGGCCCAGTTGGCGCAGGCCTCGGTACTGGTGAGCCTTCCGATGATGGCGGGCTCCTGGCTAGGTGCTAGGTTCGCTCACCACTGGCGCGGCAGCAGCCTGGGGGTCGTCGGTCATCTGTTGATGGCGGCGGGCATGTTGCTCTTTATCCTGCCCAGCCACTGGTGGGGATTGACGCTCACCTTTATCCCGGCTGGCATCGGCATGAGCCTGGGGGTGCTGGCCATTTCAGTGGCCATCTCCAATCGCAGCCATGCTGAGCAGCAGGGGCAGGCGATGGGGCTCTACCGTGGGCTGAATGTGGCCGGCTCAATCCTGGCGGTCGTAGTGGGCAGTCTGGCATTGCTGGCGGGCACAGAGTGGCCCTTCTATCTGGCTGCGCTCTCAGGTGTGGTTTGTGCCATCGGTTTCTACGGTCTGCGCAAACGGGCCGATCGACGCCAGCGTCTGGCGAGCTGTGCCGAGCCGGGTTGAGGAGCCGTAGACGCGAGGGACCTGCCGTGTGCCCCGGTCAGATCACAGATTGGGGGCCCGGTCCCTGACAGGGCTTGCATCGGGGCGCCGGCTCTGGGACGGTAAGGCTCTTTGCTGATTTGTTTGAGGCTGGAGGAGCTATGAGTGAGTACAAGGCCATCGCGCTGGATATGGATGGCACCCTGCTGACCCGGGATCACAAGATCTCGTCCGCGACCCGAGCGGCGCTGGCCCAGGCACGGGCCCACGGCATCAAGGTGTTGCTGGTAACGGGCCGCCACTTCATGACGGCGCGCCCCTTCCATCACGAGCTGGCCCTCGATACCCCCATCATCTGCAGCAACGGTGCCTACCTCTATGATCCGGCGCAGGAGAGGATCCTGGCGGGGGACCCGCTGGCGGTGGCCCCGCTCACCGATCTGTTGGTTCAGGTCGAGGCGCAGCAGATGGGGGCCCTGTTCCACCTTAGCGAAGGGATCGGCTATATCGGCTGCGAGGATCACATCACCCGGATGCGCCACTGGTCGGCAAACCAGCCGGATCATCTCAAGATCTCCCTGCTGCCTGCGGACGATCTGGTGAGCTGGCTGAAAAATCCGATCTGGAAGCTGGAGCTGTTCAACCAGGATCCTGCCCTGCTGCATCAGTTCATGGGGGAGGTGGTCGAGGCCATGCCCTTTACCCGTGACTGGGCGGCGCCTTATGCGGTGGAGCTGGTGCAACCGGGGTGCAGCAAGGGCAACCGGCTGGCCCTGTGGGCCGAGAGCGAGGGGATTGCGATGGAAAACGTGGTGGCGTTTGGTGACAACAACAACGACATCAGCATGTTCGAGCAGGTGGGGCTGGCGGTTGCCATGGGCAATGCCGCCGCCCATGTGCAGGCCCATGCCGACCTGGTGACCGCCGATCACAACGAAGACGGGATCGCGCTGGCGTTGCAGCGCTGGGTGCTGCCCTCGTAAGGATCCGCGGCCAGAGGAAAGGGGCCATCCAGGCCGGGAAATAGCCCGGATGGCCTGTTCTTTTCGCATTCATGCCCGAAAGAGAAGGGGATCACCCGGGCCGGGAGGAGGTGCCGGCTGTACTCGGTGCAGCCCGAGTCTTAATTGCCGAAAGAGAACTGGATTACCCGATCAGGGAAGCGGATCCGGTTGTAGTCTCGGCGTAGTCCCTCGTAATGACGGATGGCCCGCTCGCGCTGGGCGCGGTAGTAGTCGCGCTGCTTGCTGTCGTTCTCGTTGCGGATCTGGCGCTCCAGCTGTTCGATATCCCGTTCTGTCTGCTGCAAGTCGCTCTTGATCTCGCTGAGCTGCTTCTCCAGCAGGTACTCCTTGCGACCGCGATCGTACTGGGTGAGGAAGCTGGCATCGTTGGGACAGACACCCAGATACTCATGACCTGACTTGGCCTTGCTGTAGGCCAGTTCAGGAATGCAGTAGAGCTCCAGCCCCTTGGCATAGCCTCGTTTCCACTCGGCTTCATCCACCTTGAGGCCGTATTCGCCACAGGTCGATACATAGTCACGGGTTGCCTGACGGGTCTTGCCCTGCTCCCCATCCTGATAGCCCAGGTTGTACCAGCTCATGGCACGGCACTCCTCTTCCGACAGCGAGCTGCAACCGGCGAGCAGAAAAGGCAGGGTCAGCAACAGGATCTTGGGGGACATAAACGGGCTCCAGCATGGATGATGGAGGCATTCTAGTGAGGATGCCGGGTCAGGACAAGGGAGGATCTCGGGTCTTGGCTGGCGCCGTTTTTTGACGTTTTTGTCACTATTTGCGACAGGCCGGGGCGGGAGGGGCGGCTCACTTTCCTTGTGGTCATGGGCGAGGTAAACTGCGCCATCTTTTAACTGGCGCGTAACAAAAATAATGAAAGTCCTGACCGTCGATTACCGCTCGCCCGATGCGGCGCAGCGCTTCACCGAATCCCTGCGTACTACAGGCTTCGGGGTATTGACCCACCACCCCATCCCGAAAGAGCTGGTGCAGTCCATCTATGACAACTGGTATCGCTTCTTCATGAGCGAACAGAAGCAGGATTTCCTGTTCAACCGCGAGACCCAGGACGGCTACTTCCCGCCGTCTGTGTCCGAGGTGGCCAAGGGTCACAGCCAGAAGGACATCAAGGAGTACTTCCACCTCTATCCCTGGGGCCAGATGCCGGAAGCGCTCAGGGAGCAGGCGATGGAGTACTATCGCCTCGCCAACGATCTGGCCGCCGAGCTGCTGGGCTGGGTGGAGCAATACACCCCGAGCGACATCGCCGCTCACTACAGTTGCCCGCTCTCTTCCATGATTGAAGAGAGCCAGAAGACACTGCTGCGGGTGCTGCACTATCCGCCGTTCGACGGCACCGAAGCGCCGGGTGCCATCCGCGCCGCCGCCCACGAGGACATCAACCTGCTGACCATTCTGCCTGCCGCCAACGAGCCGGGCCTGCAGGTGAAGGGAGCCGATGGGGAGTGGATGGATGTGCCCTGCGATTTTGGCACCCTCATCATCAACATCGGCGACATGCTGCAGGAGGCCTCTCGCGGCTACTACCCCTCCACCACCCACCGCGTCATCAATCCGACCGGCGGCAGCGCCAGCAAGTCCCGCATCTCCCTGCCGCTGTTCCTTCACCCGCGGCCGGATGTGGTGCTCTCCGAGCGTCACACCGCCCACAGCTACCTGATGGAGCGACTGCGGGAACTGGGGGTTATCTAGGCGCTCAATGCGAGTCCATGACAGTCAAAACCGGAGCAAAAATGCTCCGGTTTTTATTTTTCGGCACGATAACGCGTAAAACTGAATATTATTAGGTAATGATGCCAATAAATCGTTTTTTAGCCCGATAAGCGTCGTTGTGATTGCGTGGCCTTGACCGTACTCTGAGCGCCGTTTTGGGCCCAGCTCGTGGGCACCTGTATTGGAGTTCTTATGAAGCAGTCCCAATGGTCATCCCGGCTTGGTTATATTCTGGCCGCCGCAGGCTCCGCCGTCGGTCTCGGCGCTATCTGGAAGTTTCCCTACGTGACCGCCGCCAATGGTGGCGGTGCCTTCCTGCTGGTCTTTTTGCTGTTCAGTTTCACCCTGGGGGTGGCAGTGCTGATGGGAGAGACACTGCTCGGCAGCATGAGCCGCCGTGGTGTGGTGGGGGCGTTTAGTGCCCTGATGGGCAAGCGCTGGCGCTGGGTCGGGGCCATGGGCCTGCTCTGCAGCCTGCTTATCTTCAGCTTCTACAGCGTGGTGGGCGGCTGGACCCTGGGCTACACCGGCATGGCGCTGGCCGGTAGCCTGCAGCATGGGGATGGCGCCGCCCTGACTGCCCGCTTCAACGACTACGTCGGCGATCCGCTCTGGCCCGTGTTGACCCACCTGCTGTTTGCCGCCCTCACCTGGTGGTTCGTGCAGGGGGGCGTGCAGCAGGGGGTGGAGCGTACCTTGCGCTGGATGATGCCGGCCCTGTTCATCATGATACTGCTGCTGGTGGCCTTCGGTCTTACCCTGCCCAATGCCATGGCCGGGGTACGCCACTTCCTGATGCCGGACTTCAGCAAGCTCGGCATGTCCGGCGTGCTCGATGCCATGGGGCTGGCCTTCTTCTCCCTCTCCATCGGCCTGGGCATTCACACCACTTATGGAGCTTACTTGCCTTCCAGCGAAGGCGTGGGCCGTTCCAGCTTCTGGGTGGTACTGCTGGCGAGCCTGATCGCCGTGCTGGCGGGCTTGATGATTTTCCCCGTGCTGGCGGCGACCGGCATAGATCCCGCCTCCGGCCCGGGCCTCACCTTCATGACGATGCCGGCGGTGTTCCAGCAGTTGCCGTTTGGTCAGGGACTGGCGGTGATCTTCTTCTCCCTGCTGGTGGTGGCAGCGCTCTCTTCGGCCATCTCGCTGCTGGAGCATCTGCAGTGCTTCATCTGCGAGAGCCTGGGCTGGTCACGCCGCGCGGCCTGCAGCCTCATTACTCTGCTGGTGATGGTGAACGGCATTCCCGTCAGCCTGTCATTCGGCCCCTGGGCGGATGTGACCCTGTTTGGCAAGAACATCTTCGAGCTGCTGGATTTTGTCACCTCCAACCTGATGATGCCTATGTTCGGGCTGGCGCTCACCCTGTTGCTGGGCTGGAAGCTGGGTCAGCGAGCGCTGCCCCAGGGCTTGGCTCAGCACTGGCGGACCCTGGTGATGGGTTGCTGGCGCTGGCTGGCCCCCTTACTGATCGGCGGGATCCTGTTGCGCGGCTTGATGTGAGGTTCGATCTTGATGGGGGGGCAGCATGCCCCTCCCACTTTTCAACCTGACCTTGTCGAGCGCGGACTGCCAACGGGCTATGACGGCATCATCCTGATCCCTGGAAAAGGCGAGGTAGAGCCATGACTCATGAAGCACTACCCCCGAGTTTGTCACGCTGCGATGTGATAACCCTCGCTGTGCCAAGGTGGCATCCAGCACCATTTCGCCTACCGGAAATGCATCAATTTTGCCCAGTACCAAGCGTTGCAAGGCTTCCTCAACCGATTGGTAGCGCACCAGATTGGTATATCCCTCGCGGGTGAGTCGTTCGTCATCGGCATTACCGAGCACAACCCCGACCCTTGGCAAATGACGCAAGTCGTCGAGGCTCTTCAGTTTGTGTCTGGGTGACGGGGGCTGATAGATGATCACTTTGTTCCGAAACAGTGGTCCTACCCATTTAAAGAAGGGTTCTCTCTCGGGTGCCCACTGGGTAACAAACAGCGCATATCCCGGCTCCAGTCTGGTCAGTGCCAGGGCCCGTTTGAAGGGGTAAATCCGGATGGGATACGTTTCTCCCAGTTCATCTTGAATTTGCTGGAGCAGGCGAACGGCGATCCCGTCGAGCTTGCCATCATGGTGATGAGTGAAGGGGACGAGTTCATGGCTGAGCAGGGTCAGCGAGGGTTGTGCCGACAGTGTCAGGCTGAGGCTGAAGAGTGCTCCGATGAGCAGAGTTCGTTTCATGCACTGTCCTGTTGCATATGCTGAATCAAGTGGCCGCTGGGGTGACATTATCATGGTCAACAGGGCGTCCCTGATTGATAAATATAGGGTTTTCAATGGGAGTTGAAAATTTTTATTTCTCATTGTGTCAATTTTTCTTGCCATGGTTTAGGCTGTGGCTCCTTTTTGGCGTTCAGGTCATCCTATTCATGTCACCCGTTTTCGCGCTGTCAGGCCGATTTTGCCGCTCCCAGGAGAGGTGACCTTGCACGCGCAGTTTGTCTGAATGTTCATTGCAAAGGTCGCCGCCAGGCGGCCTTTTTTGTGGTTACCCGTTTGATGTTTACCCATGGAGTATCGATTCGATGTTGTGTTCCCCGGAGGTTGTATGAGCCAGGTTCAGTGGTCTTCCCGTCTCGGTCATGTGCTGGCGGCGGCCGGTACGGCGATCGGCCTTGGCGCCATCTGGAAGTTTCCCTATGTGACGGCCACCAATGGTGGCGGTGCCTTCCTGCTGGTGTTCCTGCTGTTCAGCTTCACCCTGGGGGTAGCCGTACTGGTGGGGGAGACATTGCTCGGCAGCCGCAGTCAGCGTGGTGTGCTCGGTGCCTTCCACAAGCTGGTCGGCCCGAACTGGCGCTGGATGGGTTACATGGGGATACTGTGCGGCTTCTTCATCTACAGCTTCTACAGCGTGGTGGGTGGCTGGACCGTGGGGTATGCGGCGCTGGCGGTGGCGGGCAAGCTCAACCTGAGCGAGGGCAGCGCCCTCACCGCCCTGTTCAACGGTTATGTCAGTGACCCCTGGTGGCCCGTGCTGACTCATCTGGTCTTTGCCGGACTGACCTGGTGGTTCGTGCAGGGTGGCATTCAGAAAGGGGTGGAGCGGGCACTGCGCTGGATGATGCCTGCTCTGTTCATCATGATGTTGCTGCTGGTGGGGGTGGGTCTCTCCATGCCGGGTTCCATGGCCGGGGTACGTCAGTTGCTGGTGCCGGACTTCTCCATGCTGACCGGCCAGAGCGTGCTGGATGCGCTGGGGCTGGCTTTCTTCTCCCTCTCCATTGGCCTCGGGGTGCATACCACCTATGGTGCCTACCTGCCGAGCAGCGAAGGTGTGCTGCGCTCCGGTGTCTGGGTGGTGACGCTGGCGAGCCTTATCTCCGTGCTGGCGGGTCTGATGATCTTCCCGGCGCTGGCCTCGACCGGTATCGATCCCACTGCCGGTCCCGGCCTCACCTTCATGACAATGCCTGCCGTGTTCAGTCATCTGCCGTTCGGTCAGGGGCTGGGAGTGGTCTTCTTTCTGCTGCTGCTGGTGGCGGCACTCTCCTCCTCCATCTCCATGCTGGAGCATCTGGTGCGTTTCACCACGGAGGAGTGGGGTTGGTCACGGCGCGGTGCCTGTCGGGTGCTGACCCTGCTCATCATGGTGTCGGGTATTCCGGTCAGCCTCTCATTCGGCCTCTGGAGCGAGCTGACCCTGTTTGGCAAGACGATTTTCGATCTGCTCGACTACCTCACCTCCAACCTGATGATGCCGCTGTTCGGCCTGGTGCTGACTCTGCTGCTGGGCTGGCGACTGGGGGACACCATATTGCCCGCCGGTTTGTCACCCGTGCTGCGGCTCGGCCTGCTCTGGTGCTGGCGACTGGTCGCACCGCTGCTGATCGCCGGTATTCTGGTGCGGGGTCTGTTTTAAGAGGGCTTCTTGCGAGGTCCGCCAGCCCGGCCATCACCGGGCTCAGTTGGGCGGGGAAGAGGATGACTTGGGGTGCAGGTGTGATCGGATCTGCAGCAAGGTCTTCTGGTACGCATCGGCATGGTGTTCCATGAAGGTGGCGCTGTGGGTCAGGCGCCGCTCCAGCCGATCAACCAGCAGTGCCACCTTGGGGGCCGGCATGCCGGCAGGCCAGCACAGCTGCAGCAACTCCAGCAGTTGCCAGGCATCTCCCGGCAGAGCCGGGAACTCTTCCTGCAGTGTCATGGCGTATTGCACTGCGAGCTGATGCTGACCCGATGCGCTGGCCCGCTGCCGCTCCTGGCGCAGGTAGGTCAGGCGCTGCTCACGGCGGTCCAGCTGGAGTTTGAGTTCAGTGACGACTTGATTGAACATCCGCTGGAGCAGCGGCGACGGTGCCACTCTGGCCTGGTACTGGCCGAGCTTTGCCAGATAGCGCTGGGCGTGGTGGGGCAGGCCGCAAAACTGGCTGACGGCAAAGCCGAGCAACTGGTTGAGATGATTGTCCCGCGCCGCCTCCGGCGGGTGTTTGGCCAGCAGCACTATGGCGTCATCGAAGCGATAATCCAGACCCAGCATAAGGGCCTGCAGCAATGCAGCCTCGTGGGCCCGCAGGGTGGCGGCCTTGCTGAGATAGTCAAACTCCTGTTGCAGGGCACTGATCCTGGCTGCCGTGGGGTAGTGCCAGAGCACGGCCAGACTGGCATTCAGGACGAAATTCTCGATAGACAGGCGGAACCTGTGCTCACTGAAAAATCGCAGGCTGAGCGCGTTTGCCTGTTCGAGTGCCTTCCCTTCATCTTTCAGCAGCAGGGCCAGCAAGATGGCCGCCTGACGCCATTCCGGCTGCCAGGACTGTTTTTGCAGCAGCTTGCCGAGTACCTCCCAGGCTGATTCCCACTGCGCCTCGTGCAGCAGGCAGGCCAACATCAGTTCCAGCTGTATTGTCAGCGGCAGCCGTTCCTGATTGCGGGTCAGGTCCTTGCGGGCGCTGTCCAGCTTGTTCAGTCCCAGCAGAGCGTGGATCAACCCCTTGCGTGGCCACCAGGCGTCGTGTTCAGTGGTACACATGGCATAGTGCTGGGTGGCCTGGAAGTGATCCTGCTCCTGCAGCAACATGTAACCCTTGACCCTGTCCAGCAGTGGGCCCAGCGCCTTGTTCTTCTTCTGCTGCTGGTAGAGCAGGTCTTCGCACAGGGAGCAGGCGAGGCGCCACTCCCTGAGCTTCATTGACGGGGGCAGGGGCCGGGTCAGCCCGGTCAGCAACACCAGTTCGTGCAAACTGCGTGTCAGCTGATCCGTGGTAAAGGGCATGGACAGGTGCAGTGGAAAATAGAGCTCGGAAGGGGGGTACTGGAGCAATTCATCGTCCCCATCCAGCAGCAAGAGCACACAACCAGGTTCGAGCAGGCCCAGATAGTGCGCCTCCTGCAGCAGACGGATCCCCTCATGGGCCTGATGGCGATACTGGCGGCAGATGATGGCGTCGAACGGCTGCTGACGCAGCAGGGCGGATAGTGTGGAGAGTTCCTTGCAATAGGTCAGTTGGGATGGCGTGACGCCATGATCACTCAGACCTTGGGAGAGGGCCGAGCTGAGCATGGCATCGTCTTCGATCAGAAGGATCTGCATCCTTGGCGCTCCCTTGCTGGTTCACGATATGAAAAAGTATGGCATGGGATGGAGTCAAAAAGAGCTTTCACTATTGTCTGTAAATTGTACTCGGGTCAATACCCCGCCGGGGTCAAGGGGGTGGCGGATTGATCAGAAACACCACAGCTCCCCCATAGGCGGGGACCTGTGCCAATCTCGCTTCCCAGGCGGGATCCCACTCTCCCCCCTGTGCCAGCCCCAGCTTGAATGGCAGTGTCAGCCGGTACAGCGTCTGCAGATAGCGGGCATAGCCGGGTTCGGTATGACGGCCCCGATAGGTCTGCACCACCAGCTCGTCGACCACACCTGTCAGGGCGTTCAGCTCCCTGATGTCACCGGTGCGGGTCCAGTCCAGCAAGCCTGTGATGCTGATGGCGTA
The DNA here is from genome assembly GCF_029237245.1 of Aeromonas sp. 5HA1. Lineage (NCBI taxonomy): Bacteria > Pseudomonadati > Pseudomonadota > Gammaproteobacteria > Aeromonadales > Aeromonadaceae > Aeromonas > Aeromonas sp. 5HA1. The sequence continues at coordinate 156,377 of NZ_JAACFW010000008.1, read as the reverse complement.
GCGAGCGGGCAACTGTTGTCGCAGCTGACGCAGGAAGTGCCCATAGTCGGCCAGCTGGTGGGTGCGGGCATCGAAATCTATCTGGACGCCGCGCACTTCATTGCCCTTTCGCTGCCAGGCCGCCAGCTGGTTTTCCAGGTTCTGCAACAGGGTGTCATCCCAGTCGAGCCGCTCCACCCGATAGGCGAGCCACAGTTCGCCCACCGGCAGCTTGCTCGGCGCTATGCCCTGCCCCTGAAAGCGCAGGGGCAGGGCCGGGTCCAGGGGGCCTATCTCCCCTTGATGCAGATAGAGGCGATCTGCCTGCTGCAACACGGGTTGGGGTCTGACCCCTGCCCACAGCCAGAACTGGCGGTACTGGCTCGCCTCGACGGTTGCCCTGGCCTCGGTGCCGATCAGGGTCAGCATCACCAGTAATATTTGAGCTGTTTTGCCCACTGGCTTGCCCCGTGTTGCTGCTTGAGGGTGTTGAACCAGGCCTTGCGCTGGCTGACGGGCAGATCCTGACTGCCGCAACCGTTGCTGCCGCTCGGGGCGTAGCAGTTGATGGCGCGATAGAGGGCGTAGGCCTTGTCGTCCTTGCCGGCTTTGGGATTGGCGATGACCTGCTGATACCAGTCGAGGCGGCTGCGCTGCTTGCCGGCAAACAGGTCCTGGCTCCCCGCCAGGGTATCGGCTCCCGGGCGATGGAGCAGGGGATCCCAATCCAGCCCTTGTGCCAGGAAAAACTCGCCCAGGCAGTTGAGGGCTCTGGGCGTACCAGGCGCCTTGGCGAGGGTGGCGACCACCTCGGTCAGGGCCGGGCACTGATAACCCTGGCTGCCTTGCCAGTTGAACGGTGCCGCAGGGGGAGCGCCCGCCACATCTTGCAGGAAGCCCTGGTAGTCGCCATGGGTCAGCTGCTTGTAACTCAGGGTGTAACTGGCACGCTGACGCAGGGGCTCGGAGGCGGTTTCATCCCGGGCCATGCGGCGCAGCAGGGGCGCCGGTGCCACATATTCCAGCAGCGGGATGCGGTAGTGATCGCTCTTGATGGGGCTTTCCTTGGCAAACACCAGCTCCAGCTGGCCGGCCCGTTCCAGGGTCATGGCCAGGGCAAGCTGCAACAGCTGATCCTGCAAGGGGGTTGGCTGGTTGGCGAGCAGGGCGCGCCACTGCTGTTCGGCTTTGGCCCACTGCTGCTGGGCTGCCAGTGCCATCCCTTTCAATACCTGCTGGCTGAAGGCCAGATTATTCAGGGGGCCGTTGGCCAGCGCAGGGGCGGCAGCGACCACGGCGGCATAATCCTTGGCAAGATAGTAGCGGCTGGACTGCTCCAGATAGGCCAGCCAGGGGGCGTGCCGGGCAAACTGGGGGGCCTGCTTGCCGATCTCGGCGGCGAGCAGCGGCTGCCACTCATCCCAGCTGTCATGGATCCGCAGCCGGCGCAGATCCTGCACCAAGGTCAGCATGGGCATGGTTGCCGAGCCGGTGAAGCCGGGTTGCATCAGCAATTTGAGATCGATCTCGTTGACCAGATCCTGCTCGCTCTGCTGTTGGCTCGCCTGCAGATAGTGACTGGCCAGCAGCTCGTTATCCCCCTTGAACCAGGCAAGTCGACGCAACAAGCCGGTGGCGGAATCCAGATAGCGCCCCTGTGGGTAACGGGTGCGGTAGTCGGTGATGAGCTGCTCGCAGCGCTGCAGCTGAGCCTGATCGATCCGGCTGCGGTCCAGGCTGCCCCAATCGTCGAAGGCGCTTTGCTGGGACTGGTTGAGGGCGACCCGGATCTTCATGTAGTCGGCCGTCTCCTTGAGCCAGGGCTGGTCCTGTTCGGCGAGGGCGGAAAACAGGGCGTCGGCTTGCGCAAACTCCCCCTGATAGAAGTGCTGGCTGGCGGTCAGGTAGTCGGCAAACCCCTTGGCGGCGGCGGACAGCGGCGCCGTCTTGCTTTCGCCCTGGGGCATGCTTTCTGCCGCGTCCTGGGCCTGGCCGCACTGACCCAGCATGGCGAGCCGCTGGCTTGCCAGCTGACTGCGATCGCCGGCGGTAAGGGCGGGCGTTTGCACCAGTGCCTGCAAGAAGGCCTCGGCAGAGACTGGATTGTTGCTGATACAGCGCCCCTCGCTCCAGCTGCCGGCCCGGGTGATGGCCGCTTCAGTGGTGGCGGCCTCTATGCCCAGCGACGCGGCCAGCGCCAGCAGGGGATCCGGTCCGGCAGGTGCGGTATCGCCAACGGTCGGGCTTATCAGCTCATCGACCCGAAATGGCAGAGGCAGAGCTCCACCGGGCAGGGAGAAAGCCTGCTCATCGGCCAGCAGCAAAGCCAGATTGGTACGGGTGTCGTTATCGGGGGAGAGAAATGGCAGTCCGTTCAGATGGCACTGGGCTGCGGTCAGTTGCAGGGTGAGCGGTGTTTCGCAGCCATCCGGGCCACAGGCCAGCACAGGCAGGCTGCACAGAGCCAGCCACAGGGGAGTCAGTTTCATGGGGCGGTTTCCGGCCAAGGGAGTCAAGAGAAGGGGATGAAGGCAAGCTACAAGATGTGGGGGCGCCTTTCAACTGACCATAGGGGGCGCCTGGATTGAGCAAAGGCGGCTTATTGCAGGCCGGGCCCACTGGCCGAGAAGGGGCAATCGCGCTGGTGGATCAGGCGGGAGCCCTGAGCGTCGCGTCCCTGCCAGCTGAGCGCAAGCTGACCCAGACGACCCAGATGGCGCAGCTCGAACTCATAACGCAGGCAGGGATTGTCGAGGGGAAGGGCCGTCATGCCATCCGGCAGCCGGTAGTGATAATTGAGCCGTGGCCCATCCTGCAACTGGCGACGCTCGAGCCTTACTCCTGCTACCTGAGGGGAGGCGGCAACCAGATGGCGGCGCAGGCTCAAGGGGGCATCGATTGCCTTCTGGTAATGGAGGCCGTTCATGGCGGCCAGCTCCTCTTCCAGCCGTTGCAGCTCCCCCTCCAGCCCGCTCAGTGCCGTGCCCAGCTGTTGATGACCGGGCGCAGCGCAGCCCCCCAGCAGCAGGGTGACAAGCAGAAGCGAGACGCGGGTCGGGTGCATGGGCTCTCCTTTGGGCGCCCGGATCTTGGCGCGCCGGGCCGGATAGTGGCTGACTGATGGTGGCTGACTATAGCAGGGGATTGGTGGGCGGCGCGGCGCGCAGCAGCTGTGCCAGCCGCTCCAGTCCTTCGGCGACACGGGCATCTGTGGCCGGTTGGCTCAGGCTCAGCCGTACCCCTTGCGGCGCGGCGAACTGGCCGGCGGCGAAGTGTTCTCCGCTCGCCACCCCGACGTCAAGGGCGTTGGCAGCCTCGGCGAATTCCTGGCTGCGCCACGGTTCCGGCAATGGCAGCCAGGCGTGCATTGAGCCCGCCTGCCAGTGAGCTCCCGGCAACAGGTGGCGCAACAGCTCGCCGCGACGTGCCAGGATCTGCCGCTGCTGCTCGACCAATGGCATTATCTGGCGCTGGCTGACCAGCTTGCAGGCCAGCTCGATCAAGAGGGGGCTCACCATCCAGCTCGACAACCGCATCGCCTGGGCGAAGGCATTGCGCAGGGCGGGTGGCGCCAGCACGAAGCCGACCCTGAGCCCGCCACAGGCGATCTTGGCCAGGCTGCCCAGATAGATGACCCGCTCCGGTGCCAGGTTGACCAGGGGGGCTACCGGGATACTGGGCAGCAGGCCGTTGACGTCATCTTCGATGATCAGCAGGTCATGGTGGCGTGCGATGGCGATGACGGCCTCGCGCCGTGCCTGGCTCATGATGGCGGTGGTGGGGTTTTGCAGAGTAGGGGTAAGGTAGAGCAGCTTGGCCCGCCGCGTGCGGCAGGCAGCCTCCAGCGCGGCGGGGATCAACCCCTCCTCGTCCATCGCCAGCCCCACCACCTGGTTCTTCAGCTGGCGGGCATTGCCCAGCATGCCGGGGTAGCTGAGGCCTTCACATAAAATGGTCTCCCCCACGCAGCCGGTGGCCAGCAGAGAGAGCATGATGCCGTGCTGGGCGCCGTGGCTGAACAGCAGGCGATCCTCGCTGCCGTGCACCCCCTGCTCGGCCAGCCAGTCGATGAACAGCTGGCGCTGACCGGGCTGGCCCGCTTCCTTGTCGTAGCCGAGCAGGGCATTGAGATCCCCGTCGGCCACTTCCCCCAGCATGGGGCGAATGATGGCGGCCCTGTCCAGTTGTACCGGCAGGTTTTGCCACAGCTCGATGCGATGCCCCTCTTCTTTGCGGATCACCCACTCATTGGCCGGATCCGTTCCTGTCCCTTTGACCCAGGTGCCGTGTCCCACTTTGGCAGCCAGCAGGCCGCGCCGCTCCGCCTCGCCATAGGCACGGGTGATGGTGCCGACGGTTACTCCCAGCCGATCCGCCAGGGCTCTGTGGGTCGGCAGGCGGGTCAGGGGTGGCAGGTCGCCACTGAGAATGGCCTGTTCTATGGCTTTCACCAGCTTGAGATAGAGGGGGCCATCGAAGGGGGCAAGGTCCGGGGTCCAGATTGTCATGGTGACAATAAATCCATTGATCCAAAATTGTCCTCAATATAGCGTGAAAGCCAACCTGTTCACAATCAAATACACCACATTGTATCGATACAATGTGGCAATAAAGGAGTCACAAGATGACGATAGAATGGTATGTCACCCTGTTCGGCTTTGCCGTGCTCACCTGCGGTACGCCGGGCCCCAACAATCTGATGCTGACGGCATCTGGCGCCAACTTCGGGGTGCGCCGTACCCTGCCACACCTGACGGGCGTGGCCGTGGGTCAGCCTGTGTTGCAACTGGTCATGGCATTGGGGCTCTATCCCCTGTTCGAGAGCTGGCCTCTGCTGCGATTGGGGCTGCAGATCTTCGGCAGCCTCTATCTGCTGTGGCTGGCGTGGCGTATCGCCGTGGCCGGTGCCCCCGGTGATCCGGCCCGGCGTGCCCGTCCGTTGACCCTGCTGGAAGGGTTGGGCTTTCAGTTTCTCAATCCCAAGGCCTGGATGATGGCCATCTCCGCCATCAGTCTGTTCAGTCTGCCAGGTGCCAGTTACTGGCCTAGCCTGTGGGGGATCATGCTGGTGTTTCCGCTGGTGGGCTTCCCGGTCTGTTTTGTCTGGGTCTTGTTCGGCCATCAGCTGAGCAACTGGATCAGCACGGATAGGGGCTGGCGGCGCCTCAACGGCTCCCTTGGTGTGCTGACAGCGCTTTGCGTGGTGATGCTCTGGTATTGAGCGCGCGCCGCTGGCAGGCAAGAAAGAGCCATTTCTGACTTGTCGCCACTGGGCTGGCTCTGCATATTAGAAGGCTTGCCGTATATCGGACGCTGTGTATCACCAAGAGGTTGAGATGGATCTGAACTGGTTGCTTCCCCTGGCGGGCTTTGCCCTTATTACCTGTGGCACGCCGGGCCCCAATAACATGCTGCTCACCAGTGCCGGTGCCGCCCAGGGATTTCGCCGCACTCTTCCCCTGCTGGTGGGGGTGGTGGGGGGGATCAACCTGATGATCCTGGCCACGGCGCTGGGGCTCGGGGTGATGTTTGAAAAGGTGCCACTGCTGCATGACGGCCTCAAGCTGATTGGCTCGGCCTATCTGCTCTGGCTGGCCTGGAAGGTGGCGACCGCCAGTGGCCCGACCGAGGGCAACCGACCGCTCATTCCGGCCCATCAGGGAGCCATGCTGCAACTGCTCAACCCCAAGGCCTGGATGATGGCGCTCTCCGCCATCAGTGGCTTTACCCTGGCGGGGGAGGCTTACTGGCCCTCGGCCAGCTGGGTGCTCGGCATCTTTTTTGTGACCGGCCTGTATACCGGCGCCTTTTGGGTGCTGTTCGGTGCCCAGGTGCGCCGCCTCATCCGCACCGCCACAGGCTGGCGTCGTTTCAACCTTGGCATGGGGCTCGCCACGGCAGCCTGCGTGCTGATGATCTGGATTTAGGCGTCCAGGATCCCTTGACGTGTCGGCTCGGCCGCGACAGACGTCAACAGACCCTGGACCTTTGGCCTTACCTTCTGTCTTGTTGGCCCTTCGGGGCCTTTTTTATCTCGCTGGCAGCGCCGTATTACACTGGCACTGCATTAAAGGAGTCCCCATGAAATGTATCGGTCTGCTGGGTGGCATGAGCTGGGAATCCACCGTCAGTTACTATCAGGCGTTCAACCGGGACGTGCGGGCACGGCTCGGCGGCCTGCACTCGGCGCGGGTGCTGCTGAGCAGCGTCGACTTTGCCGAGATAGAGCGGCTGCAGCATGCCGGTGACTGGCCCGCGACCGCCAAGCTGCTGGCTGCCGAGGCGCGCAAGCTGCAGGCTGGCGGCGCCGATTTTCTGCTGATCGGCACCAATACAATGCACAAGGTGGCGCCCGAGATTGAGGCTGCCATCGATATTCCGCTGCTCCATATCGCCGATGCCACCGCTCGCCAGTTGCTGGCGGACGGTGTGCAAAGAGTCGGGCTGCTTGGCACTCGTTTCACCATGGAGCAGGATTTTTACAAGGGCCGCCTGCAAACCCTGTTCGGGCTTGAGGTGCTGGTGCCGCCAGCGGCGCAGCGCGAAAGGGTGCATAGCATCATTTATGACGAGCTCTGTCTTGGCGAGATCCTGGCGTCATCGCGCGCCGAGTATCTCGCCATCATCGCCGGGCTGGCCGAGGCGGGTGCCCAGGCAGTGATCCTGGGATGTACCGAGATTGCCTTGCTGGTGGGTGACTCAAAAGCAGCCGTTCCGCTCTATGACACCACTGCGATTCATGCCAAAGCGGCGGTGACACTGGCATTGCAGCCTGATTAACTGGTCAGATCTCACTATTCGTACTCGCTCCATACCCCTTGCCATAAAAGCGTGTAAAATTGCGCCCTGAATTTCCCGGCCAACTCGGTTGGCCGCGACTCCTTACACGCAAGGCTGACATTGTGACTGAAGTAGATAGATTCGCGGACATTCGCCCCTACCGCGATGAAGAAGTGCCGGCAGCCATAGAACGGCTGATCCAGGATGATGAATTTATCGGCGCCATCGCCAAGTATCGTTTCGGTTCCCTGATGAGCTGGCTTGGCTGGGCCATTCGCCCGCTGATCCGCCAATTCCTGCGCTACAAGTGGTCCAAGGTGACCACCATCCATCAGGTGCAGATGGGGGTGACCCGTTACATGTCCCGCATGATTGCCACCTCCACCAAGGGCGTGACCTTCTCCGGCCTTGAACACCTCAAGAAAGAGCAGGGTTACCTGTTTGTCTCCAACCACAGGGACATCGCCATGGATCCGGCGTTCGTCAACTGGGGGTTGCATACCCATGGTTTTGATACGGTGCGCATCGCCATCGGTGACAACCTGCTGCGCAAACCCTGCGCCACCGAGCTGATGAAGCTCAACAAGAGCTTCATCGTCAAGCGCTCCGCCAAGGGACCGCGGGAGATGATGAAGATGCTCGGCGAGCTGTCCGCCTATATCGGCCAGTCGGTGCACGAAGGCCACTCCATCTGGATCGCCCAGAAGGAAGGGCGCGCCAAGAATGGCGATGACAAGACGGATCCGGCCATCCTCAAGATGTTCTATGTGGACGGCAAGAAGCAGAAAATCGACTTCGTCGACTACATGCGCAGCCTCAACATAGTGCCGGTCAGCATCAGCTATGAGCTGGATCCCACCGACAAGGCCAAGGCGCGCGAGCTGTACGAGAAGTCGGTCAACGGCAGCTATGAAAAAGGCGAGTTTGAGGATATCGAGAGCATAGTCGCCGGCATCGTCGGCCAGAAGGGGCGGGTACATGTCTCCTTCGGCGCCCCCATCAGCGAGGGTTTCAGCGATCCGGACGAGCTGGCGGCGCTGATCGACAAGGCAATCTGGGGCAATTATCGCCTCTTCCCGGGCAACTACCTGGCTGCAGATGTGTCCGGCAAGGCCAATACCATAGAGCAGGCGGCCTTCCTGACTCGTCAGTCAGAGGTGCCACAAGAGCACAAGGCCATCTGGCGAGCCATGTATGCCAAGCCGGTGGAAAACGCCCGCAAGGCTTGAATGACACCGGTTGTGTGAAAAAAACGGGAGCAGATGCTCCCGTTTTTGCGTCTGGTCAAAGTCGACGACGATGGAGTAGTGAATAATATTGTTTCAGCTGGTACGATCACCGGACGAATGCGTTTTCGTCTCTTGGCAAGCAGCGGATGAGTGTGTAACAGTGACCTCAGACGCTCGGCACGAGCAAATAGGCGCTTCCTGTCTGCATGGATTGCAGATGGTGCGACACAAGGACCTGAACAGGGTCCTTTTTCATTTTGCGGCAAAGATGCCGCCTGAATACACCTAAGGATCCGCTCGCCATGATCACCGGCAGTCTGAATACCCTGCAGCGAACGCCGCTGCCCGCCCCGCTGGCCCGCATCATGGTCGAGGTGGTGAAAAGCGTCGACCATTGGCTGAGTGCGCCGCTCGGCAAGACAGAGATCGACGGCCTCACGCTGTTCTGTCTGGTGAGCGAAGAGCTGACCGAGCCGGCAGCGGATCGCCGTGGTGAGTTCCATCAGCAGTATCTGGATATACAACTGCTGCTGCGCGGGGAAGAGTGGATAGGTGTCGGGCCTCACAGCTACGTCAATGACGGCGCCGATCATCCCCACCCCGATCTCTGGTTCGTCGACGACGAACAGACCAGTTATCTGGCGTTGCAGCCCGGTGATTTTGCCATCTTCTGGCCGGGAGAACTGCATCGCCCTCTCTGTACCCCCAACCAGCCGGCTCACGTGAAGAAGCTGGTGGTCAAGGTGCACAAGGATTTGCTGGCCGGCCTGTAGCCGTCAGCACGGCAGCTCAACGGGTGCGCGGCACCCTCCGGGTTCACACAGACCCATGATGAATCGAGTGCACAGCGTCTTCGGGACCCGCACTTAACGTATTGAAAAATTGGGCGCACTTTCCTGCGACCATAAGCCCCCGGCAGGGGAATCCCATCCATTGTTGGATGACACGACACTGTCGGCATAAAGCCGAAGCACAGGAAGATGTAGAACATGAGCAAGTTGGTATTGATCCTTAACTGCGGTAGCTCTTCCCTGAAATTTGCCGTAATGGACGCCGAAACAGGTGAGGACATGCTGTCCGGCCTGGCCGAATGCTTCAATCTGGATGATGCACGTATCAAATGGAAACTCCACGGGGTCAAGGGCGAAGCCATGCTGGGAGCGGGTGCCGCTCACCAGGCTGCCCTCGACCATATCGTGGGCCACATCCTGCCCCAGGATCCCTCTCTGGCCGAGCAGCTGGTGGCCATCGGCCATCGCATCGTGCACGGTGGCGAGCAGTTCTCCCGCTCCGTTCGCATCGATGATGGCGTGATCGCCGGCATCGAGGCCGCCATTCCGTTCGCCCCCCTGCACAACCCGGCGCACCTCATCGGTATTCGTGCCGCGCTCAAGGTCTTCCCGCAGCTTGCCGAGAAGAACGTGGCCGTGTTCGACACCGCCTTCCACCAGACGCTGCCGCAGGAAGCCTATCTCTACGCGCTGCCTTACAAGCTCTATAAAGAGAACGGTATCCGTCGTTATGGCGCTCACGGCACCTCTCACCGCTTCATCGCAGAAGAGACCGCCAAGGCGCTGGGCAGGCCGCTGGCCGAGCTCAACATCATCAACTGCCACCTGGGCAACGGTGCTTCCGTCTGCGCCATCAAGAACGGCGAGTCCGTCGATACGTCCATGGGCCTGACCCCGCTGGAAGGGCTGGCGATGGGCACCCGTTGCGGTGACATCGACCCCGCCGTCGTCTTCTTCATGCACGATCAGCTCGGTTACAGCGTGGACGAGATCAACCACACCCTTACCCGCGAGTCCGGTCTGCTGGGTCTGACCGAGGTGAGCAGCGATTGCCGCTATGTCACCTCCAACTATGCGACCGACGCCGGTGCCAAGCGTGCGCTGGATGTCTTCACCTACAGAGTTGCCAAGTATGTTGGCGCTTACGCTGCTGCCATGGAGGGCCGCCTCGACGCTCTGGTGTTCACCGGCGGTATCGGTGAAAACGCCGCCATGGTGCGCGAGATGGTGCTGGATCGTCTGGCCCTGTTCGGCTTCAAGGTAGATAAAGAGGCAAACAATGCCGCCGTGCTCGGTGGAGAAGGCCCCATCACGGCTGAAGGCAGCCGTCTGGCGCTGGTGATGCCCACCAATGAAGAGCTGGTCATCGCCCGCGATGCCCTGAGTCTGGTCGGCTAACGCCCCTCGCTCCGATACAACGCCTGGCCTGCGCCGGGCGTTGTCGTTTCAGGCTTCCGGCTGAGCGACTTGTCATTTGACATGGGGTGGCAGATACGTACCCTGACGGCTGTTTCACGTGCAGGAGGTAGGGATGAAGGTGGTATTTTTTAACTGGCTGGCGAGCATGGGGGTTGAAGTCAGCAGCATGATGGCGCTGGTGATCGCCCTGGGCTTTATCGTCCTTACCTCGCTGATATTGCACGTATTGTTGCACCGGGTCCTGCTGGTGCGACTGGTGACAGTGCTTGCCAAGTCCAAACAGGTGTGGCTGCCTCCCCAGTTGCAACAGCGCCTGTTCTACCGACTCGCCTTCGTGTTGCAGGGAGCCGTTATGCTCGGTCAGGCGGAGATCTGGCTGCCGAGCAGCTCCGACAGTTTGCAGCTGATCGAGATGGTGACCCAGTTCTGGATCCTGCTGTTCCTGCTGCTGGCCCTGTTTGCCCTGCTCGACTGCATCTTGTCGGTGAGCCGATACACCCGGCTCGGGCGGGATCTGCCTCTGCGCGGCATCTTCCAGGGGGTGAAGCTGGTGGCCAGCATACTGGTCGGCATCCTGATGATCGCCCTGCTGCTCGGCAAGTCACCGCTCTTCCTGTTCAGTGGCCTGGGTGCCATGACAGCCGTGTTGATGTTGGTGTTCAAGGACCCCATCCTCGGCCTGGTGGCGGGGATCCAGCTCTCCGCCAACCGCATGCTGAGCGTCGGCGACTGGTTGCAGATGGACAAGTACGGTGCCGACGGCGAGGTGACCGATATCGGCCTCACCACCGTCAAGGTGTCGAACTGGGACAAGACCATCACCACCATCCCCACCTATGCGCTCATCTCCGACTCCTTCAAGAACTGGCAGGGGATGACGGAATCCGGCGGCCGCCGCATCAAGCGCAGCGTCAATATCGACATGACCAGCGTGCGCTTCCTGACCGCGGATGAGCAGATGCAGCTCAAGCAGGCCCAGCTGCTGGCGCCCTACCTGGGCCGCAAGGAGCAGGAGCTGAGCGCCTATAACCAGCAGCTCAGCGATGCCCTCAGTTGCCCCATCAACGGGCGCCACCTTACCAATCTCGGGACCCTGCGCGCCTATCTGGACGCCTACCTGCGGGCCCATACCGGTATTCGCAAGGACATGACGCTGATGGTGCGCCAGCTGGCGCCGACTACCGACGGTCTGCCGCTGGAGATTTACTGCTTCACGGCGACCACGGCCTGGGCGGATTACGAAGGGATCCAGGCCGATATTTTCGACCATATCTTCGCCATCATTGAGCAATTTCATCTGCGGTTGCATCAATCTCCCACAGGTTACGATATGCGTGCCTGGCAGAGGGGACAAAAGGAGTGAGGACACGGGTCGAGGCGGCAGGGGAAACGCCATATTAATCATCGACCCGTATCCAGTTGTCAGTTGAAATTTGGTGTGCAGAGGAGAAAAATGGCGGCCTTCTCTTCGCGCCCCTGATCCCTCTTGAATCAGCTGTCAGCCCTGAGACGTCAATCAAGTCATCATCATGGGAAAGTTATGAAGCTCCTTCGCAATAGTGCGGCTGCTCTGTGCTGCAGCCTTGTTCTGGCCGCCGCGCCTGTGTTTGCCGTTCAATACGATCTGCCCGGGGCCAACAGCCGTCTGGTGGGCGAGAATATGGAATACGTGGTGTCGGCCGCCGAAAACGGTCAGCCGCTGGAGGCCGTGGCCGCCAAATTCCAGCTGGGGCTGACCAATATGCTCGAAGCCAACCCCAAGGCGGATCCCCTGCTGCTGCAGGCGGGTGAGAAGCTGGTCATCCCCCATCAGCTGATACTGCCGGATGCCCCCCGCGAAGGTATAGTGCTGAACGTGGCCGAGATGCGCCTCTACTACTACCCGAAAGGCAAGAAGGTGGTGGAAGTGCTGCCCATCGGCATCGGCCAGCTCGGCACCGACACCCCGGAAAACTGGGTGACCAGCGTGCAGCGCAAGAAGGCCGGCCCGACCTGGACCCCTACCGCTAAGATGCATGCCGAGTATGCCGCCCGTGGCGAGAGCCTGCCGGCTGTCTGGCCCGCCGGCCCGGACAACCCCATGGGGCTGTTTGCGCTCTACATCGGCAAGATGTACGCCATCCACGGCACCAATGCCCAGTTCGGCATAGGTCTGCGGGTGAGCCACGGTTGCGTGCGGCTGCGTAACGAAGACATAGAGTACCTGTTCAAGCAGATCCCGGTCGGCACGCGGGTGCAGTTCGTCAACCAGCCGATCAAGGCCACCGTCGAGCCCGATGGCCGCCGTTATCTGGAAGTGCACCAGCCCCTGTCCCGCAGCGAAGCCGAGTTCAACTCCAGCTTGCCTGCTCCGCTGCCCATGACCCAGGCCGCGACCCGCTTTATCGCCCATGCCGACAGCGACTCCCAGCTTGTCAAGCAGGCGCTGGAGCAGCGCAGCGGCATGCCGATCGCCATCAATCGCTGATCCTGTCGTTCATCGTCTCAAGCCCCGGCCTCTGGCCGGGGCTTTTTTTTACGCTCATACCACCTGGCGCCAGGGGGCGGGGGGAGCAGACAAGCCCTTGCTGTCTCAGGATAAAATCCGGCCTATCTCTCCTTGAGTGGTTCGTTAGTTAGAGATGAAACGTTTATATTGTGTTTTTTATTTGTTAAAAGTGGTTGAGGTCATGGGATCTGCTGATTAAGCTAGGGCGGTTTTTTAAGGAAGAGCCCGTCGTCAGAACGGGTACACACGTCACCTAATGGAGTTTTGAATGACAGCCAGCACCCCCATGCTTATCACCTTTCTGGTGTATATCCTCGGGATGGTCTTGATCGGTTTTATAGCCTATCGCGCCACCCGCAACTTTGACGACTACATTCTCGGCGGCCGCCGTATGGGGAGCTGGGTCACCGCCCTCTCCGCCGGGGCCTCCGACATGAGCGGCTGGCTCCTGATGGGCTTGCCGGGCGCCGTTTTCATCGGCGGTATTTCAGAGAGCTGGATCGCCATAGGCCTCACCATAGGGGCCTATCTCAACTGGCGCTGGGTCGCCGGTCGCTTGCGGGTTCACACCGAGAAGAACCGCAACGCCCTGACCCTGCCGGACTACTTTACCTACCGCTTCGAGGACAAGAGCCGGGTGCTGCGCATCCTCTCCGCCCTGGTGATACTGCTGTTCTTCACCATCTACTGCGCCTCCGGCGTGGTGGCCGGTGCCCGCCTGTTCGAGAGCACCTTCGGCATGAGCTATGACACCGCCCTCTGGGTCGGTGCCGCGGCCACCATCACCTACACCTTCTTCGGCGGCTTCCTCGCGGTGAGCTGGACCGATACGGTGCAGGCGACCCTGATGATCTTCGCCCTGATCCTGACGCCGGTATTCGTCATCATCGCCGTTGGCGGCATCGACACCGCCATGGTGCAGGTGGCGGCGCAGAACGGCAGCAACCTCGACATGTTCAAGAACCTGAACTTCATCGCCATCGTCTCGCTGATGGCCTGGGGCCTGGGCTACTTCGGCCAGCCCCACATACTGGCGCGCTTCATGGCGGCGGATTCTCACCACTCCATGGTCAATGCCCGCCGCATCAGCATGACCTGGATGGTGTTCTGCCTCGGCGGCGCCGTGGCCATCGGCTTCTTCGGCCTCTCCTACTTCTCCACCTTCACCGAGCAGGCCGCCGGTGTCACCGGCAACCCGGAGCGGGTCTTTATCGAGCTCTCCAAGCTGCTCTTTAACCCCTGGATTGCCGGCGTGCTGCTCTCCGCCATTCTGGCGGCCGTGATGAGCACGCTAAGCTGTCAGCTGCTGGTCTGTTCCAGCGCCATTACCGAAGATCTCTACAAGCCCTTCCTGCGCAAGAACGCCTCCCAGCAGGAGCTGGTGTGGGTGGGTCGCATGATGGTGCTGTTGATCGCCGTGGTTGCCATCGGTGTTGCCATGAATCCGGAGAATCGGGTACTGGGGCTGGTGAGCTACGCCTGGGCCGGTTTTGGTGCCGCCTTTGGTCCCGTTGTGCTGCTCTCCGTGCTCTGGTCGCGCATGACCCGCAACGGCGCCCTCGCGGGCATGCTGGTGGGTGCCATCACCGTCATCGTCTGGAAGCAGTTCGGCTGGCTGGGGCTGTATGAAATCATCCCGGGCTTCCTCTTCTCCGCCCTGGCGATTGTGGTGTTCAGCCTGCTGGACAAGGCGCCCTCCAAGGCCATGGTGGATCGCTTCAACGAGGCCGAGCGCGAGTTTCAAACCCCGCCGCCCGCCAGCATGAGCGAGCCGGTCGCCGTCAACTGAGTCGGCCACCGCCAATAACAAAAAGCCCCGCGATGCGGGGCTTTTTCATGTGCGGCGACTTAGCCGGCGCACATCGGCGCGGGCCGCTGCGCCGGTCTCTGTCAGCCAGCGGGCCCTGTCCTGATCGCGGGCTGTGTGCATGGGCCCCAGGTGCTGGCGGTGGGTGAGCCGGATACCGCACAGCCCCAGTACCTGCTTGTCGAGGATGCGCGAGGTGGGATCCCCCAGCCACCAGCGGTAGTACCAGACAGGGCTGTCCATGGTGAGCAGCAGGCGCGCCGTCTTGCCCGCGAGCAGGCGCAGGGGCTGGGCCTGGCCCTTGACATATTGAAAGGCGAAGCCGGAGAGCAGGGTGCGATCCAGCAGGCCCTTGAGACGGGCCGGCATGCCACCCCACCAGAGGGGGGAGACGATCACCAGATGATGGGCGGCACTCAGGCTCTGCTGCAACGTCAGCAGATCCGGCTCCAGCGGCGGCATAAGGTCATAGCCATGGCGCAAGTCCGGCTCGAAGGCGAGCTCCCCCACGTGCAGCAGTGTGACCTCTGCGCCAGCCTCCTCGGCGCTGCGAGCATACTCGCTGGCCAGGGCATGGCAAAAGCTGTCGGGTTTGGGATTGCCGTTGATGACAAGCAGACGGGGTGGCATGGTCAGGGCTCCTAATGGGGTGAGCCCGTATTAGACCCTCTGTCCCATGGGACAGA
Organism: Aeromonas sp. 5HA1; assembly: GCF_029237245.1. Classification (NCBI taxonomy): domain Bacteria; kingdom Pseudomonadati; phylum Pseudomonadota; class Gammaproteobacteria; order Aeromonadales; family Aeromonadaceae; genus Aeromonas; species Aeromonas sp. 5HA1. The sequence continues at coordinate 141,198 of NZ_JAACFW010000008.1, read as the reverse complement.
GTCAAGGGGCGCAGCGGCCCTCTTTGATGAGGTCGATGGTCAGGGCGACTGGCTTGCCATCGAAGGGCGCTTGCCCGGGCTTAGTCTGGCTGGAGGAGTGGCGTGCGGCAGGGATGCTGTTGCAGTAGCGCAGCGCACTGGGTCAGGGCTTGATACTGGCGCTGTAAACGGGCCTGCTCCGCGCCGATCTGCGCCAGCTTGTCGGCGATAAGGCGTTCCACCTTCTGCCAGGGAAACTGCGCCATGTCGGTCATGCCGGCCAGCAGAGGGGTGAGCTCACTCAGTTTGCAACCCAGCTGCTGGGCCTGGCGAATAAACCCGACCCACTCCAAGTCTTCCGCCCGGTAGACGCGATACTTGCCGCGCCGCCTGGGTTCGGGCAGCAGCCCCATCTGTTCGTAGAGGCGGATCGCCTTGGGTGTGGTGCCCGCCAGCCGGGCAAATTCGCCGATATACATCTTACTGCTCGCAAAGGTTGTTCGAGTTGGGGCTTACTATAGGCCAGTGGTAGGGGGGAAATGAATCCCCATGGGGGATAGGGCTGTGGAATCAGCGCATTGCACTGTGGCGGCAAGTGTCTGGATGCGGCTTTGCCCCCATAGGATGTGAGAGGGTGTCCCAGATTTTTTTGTGCCCGCCTCGCCAAAGTGGCGCAGGGTGGGGGCATAGATGGCGTAGTCGGGTGAGAGTTGCTCGATATATTCGAGCCAGAGGTATGATTGGCCAGCGCGCAATGGATCAGCTGCAGCGGCTCGCAAGGCGATCTTCCGATCCTTGCTTATATCTTGGCTGGGTTATACGCGATAGTCGGAATACGCTTCGCTATTCGAACCTACGGGCTGACCGTGTTGCCAAGTACAACCAGCAGATCCGTATCGAAGAAGCGCTGGGTGCCAAAGCTCCTTTCCGCGGTCTGAAAGAAGTTAAAAACCGGGCTTAACTGCTTGTCTTGCTAGTGTCTGGGTTGGCATGATGAAAGCCGGAACCGTATGGTTCCTTTTTCATCTGTTGATTGCCCATTTCTGCGAGAGAAAATTAAATATACCCACTCTGATGAGTGGGCAGCGTGAGGATGGACGTCATCGCCACAACACAGGAGAGAAGGGTGATAGCAAGGTTTTGGCTGGGGTTGGGTTGTTTGTTGCTAGCTATGGTTACGCAGGCCGGTGAGGTGTATCAGGGCAAGGTAGGACGTATGCCGGTAGTGATGACCCTTGATACGTCATCAGATGGTACGGTCAGCGGGCGTTATTTCTACCGCAAGTACCGAAAGGATATTCCCCTGTCGGGCAAGTGGGAGGGTAAGACCCTGCAGCTCTCAGAATTGTGGGATAACAGCGAACCCGAAAAGATCGCCATGCTCCTCGAGCGCTCCGGTAATGGTCTTCAGGGAACATGGGTCGGGAAAAAGCCTATTTCTGTGGTATTCAAGGTGGTCGATAGCAGCGCCATTGATATACAGGATCCGGTTCTTGTCAGCTGGCGTCAGCGTGATCTTTATGAACTCATGCGGCTTGAAGGACTCTCACTAAAACCGGGCAAGCGCGAGTCATTCCAAGGTTATGGCTTGCAATGGCTACAAGAGCCGCAAAGCAATATTACGCATTTTCGCATTACGTCAGGTCTACCTACCGAGCAGCTTGGTAGGCTCAATCATGTGCTGGCAGAGCGTCAGTGGAGCGAGGTCGAAGGTTATTTTCAGTGTATGAGTACCCCGATGGGCGGGGAGTTCGACCAGACGGTTACGCCCCGTTTCATCAGTCCTCACCTGCTCAGCGTCAGTATCTTTACCGGTTATTTCTGCGGTGGTGCACACCCTGATTTTAGTGATTTGCCATTGAACATTGATCTTGCCACCGGAGAGATGCTGACACTCGAAGATCTGCTCTGGGTTGGTAGCGGAGCGCCAGTAAAGTTCGACAATCAGTCATATGACCCTGCAGCATCTGAGTACAGGGAGAAGTATCTGGTTCCCTGGATCGTAAACGAGTTTCAGCGGCTCTATCCCAATGAGATGGTTCCCGATCCGGAAGAGTGCAATTACGCGGATCCGTCAGTCTGGGAGTATGCCTCTTGGTATATGACAGAGAAGGGGATAGTGCTGGATCCTTCTTTTCCCCGTGTCGAGCGTAACTGCGAGCTGACCGAGTGGAGCATACTGCCCTGGTCGGTTATCAAGCAGCACCCGGGGCGATTACCGCGGCTGATGCCTTGATGAAAAAAACCGGAACCCTTGGGGTCCGGTTTTTTATGGCTGATCCTTGCCACTGCGGCATGAGAGGCGAGGGCGTTGTGCCTCTTGTCTCAGGTCAGATAAAGGGGAGCATGCGCTGATAGCGACCCGCATACGCCTTGAAGCCCAGCTTTCCAAACAGGGCGATAGAGCGGACGTTATCTGCATCGATATCTGCGGTGAGACAGGTGACTCCCAGCGTGCTGGCGTGGGCGAACAGCAATCGCAGCGCCTCCGACATAAACCCCTTGCGCCAATAAGCCGCATTGAGCAGGCAACCCACTTCGCAGCAGTGGCCCGCCTCACTGAAACTGTGCAGGCTGCAGGTGCCGATCACCTTGTCGCTCTCCCGCTCGACAATCGCCCACTCAAGCGACTCACCCGTTTGCTCCAGCCGCACCACGCTCGCTATCATCTGCGCCACCATGGCGGGAGAGGTAAAGCAGGGATCAGAGGCAAACACCATGGTTAGTGGATTGCCATAAATCTCGAACAGATCGGCAGCATCCTGCGGGCCAATGGTGCGCAACACAACCTGTGTGCCGGTTAAGTCAGACTTCATAAATCTCCTTGGAAGGGGGCGCGAGCCAAGACTCATGAATGATGGGTGTCCTAATTTCTTCTCTATAAAGATAAAGGCCAAGAACCTTGGTAATTCCATACAAGATCTTGATGCTGCTCTATCATGGCTTTAAAAAGCCATACTTCAGTATCTTTCGGCCTAGGCTTTTCAGCCCATCTTTCAATTCCAGATTGACGAGGGCGATTTGCTAAATTAGCACTTTGAGCTTCGGCTGATAAATACCCACCACCTGGCATTCCATACCTCATATTTCGATCATGCAAATTAGCTTCTTGTACAACAATAGAAGTAATCGGCGGTAAGTTTGCCGCATCACACTTTTTGAAAATCTCGGCTAAGGCATCTCTTACCGCTCCACCTCCTTCTCCCAAAGGCACATTCGTATTTTTGCTTACAGTACCGTACGTAACGACTCGCCCAATTGAACTTTGATTACGTAAAAAGTCATAAACCAAATTTGCATTATTATATAGAGACAAGTAAAGATCCTTATTCCTTAAGTATTAGCACATAACGCCCGCTTAAGCGGTGAGCAAGGAAATACGATGTTTCCACACACCACCTAAATCAATAAATTTACCGCAAACTACAAATGCCAAGCGTTGCGAATCCGTCTTAAAACGCTTGTTAAGCATCATTGTTCCAGCACCCTGGACTTTGACTGTCAAAGAAATCGACTATAAAATCACGGCCAAAACTATCGTAAATAATTTCGGCTACTCTACGGCAGTATGTTTGATTGTCTCCAAATTTCGACACAGCTATTCGCCTAACATTCGATGCTCTTATGCGCTCGATAATATGAGCATCATGCTCTCCAAGCCCCCACCCATATATAACCCAACTGCGCCCTGTATCTGGAATCACTTCTCTATATACAGTGTTGAGGTAATGACTGTTTTGGATTGAGCGAACTTTCTGACTAGAAACCCCCTCGCTTACAAACAGAGGAATACACTCGCCTGATTTCCTCTTTTGGTTTTACCTTATCACTGCAGAAACACAGTAATAAGAAAATCAGGATATCCCTATATTGAGCAAGGCGTAGCCACCTCGTTGCGCCATGGCGAGGCCCATATCACTGGCGTTCCGTTCTTTATCTAAAACCGGATCACCACCGAACTCGCACTGCGCTTTGCCTCGCCGTGATATACCGCTTCGATATTATTGCCGTCCGGATCGAGCACAAAGGCGGCGTAGTAGCCGGGGTGATAGACCCGCTCGCCGGGGGCGCCATTGTCCTGGCCGCCGTGGGCCAGCGCGGCCTGATAGAAACGATCCACCATAGCCCTGTCCTGTGCCTGAAAGGCGAGGTGATGGCGGCCGGTTAGTACGCCGAGTGCTGCGGGGCTGTCGACTGAAGTGACAAACAGTTCGTCAGCCCAGAAGTAACCCTCACCCGTGCCACCCAGCGGAATATCAAGAGAGGCCAGAGTGGCCGTGTAAAAGCGCTGGCTGGCGGCAAGATCCTGCACCACCAGCTGGATATGGTCGATAAGACGACCCCGATGCAGTGTTTGTGTTTCCATACACCAACTCTACTCGACATAGTTGGATAAGACGTTGGATTAGTAACCGGTCTATTTGCCGGTTACTCCCGTTTGGCATGGCTACCGCCCCTGAATGACAGCTTCCAGATTGCTGCTTTTAACCAAGGGATGATCGCTGGCAGGGCTCATGGGGGAGACTCCGACGAGGCGAGTGTTGCCAATCGAATATATTAGCGGTGACTGACAGAGGACACCCACCTTGTCAGGTAAGTCTGCTATCGAGATGGTGGGTGTCCCAATTTTTGGCATCTAACGTCCACTTAGTTGAAGCGGGTATTTGGTTCAACTTTTACTCCTAATCGTATAACGCCGCTTTAAGGGGTGAGTGCAGCACAAACCTACTTTCCGCAGACCACTTTCACCACAAAACTCGCCGCATACCAAAAATGCCACGCGGCACGAATCCCTCTTGAACGCTTTGTTATGTGCTTAAATTTAAAGGGATCTCCATTTCAACCAACCCTTTTACTTCAGATGTTCTCACGAATCCTTTGAACTCATACAGATTGATCGCTGGATTTTCACTAAACACACGCAGAACTAGCTTATGGGATTGGCAGTTGAGAGCATGCTCAACAACTAAATCAAGACTCTTAGATCCAATTCCTCGGCCTTGAAACTCAGGCGAAATTTGCAAGTCTCTAAGGAAAGTAGTACCACCACTATAGCTAAAACGCAGCACGCCAACACGGGTTTTATCTAGGTAAACTTCGTAGTTATCTAGTTCTTCCCAACTGTTTAGAAACTGATTGTGATCCCAGATAATCCCACGAGTTTGGTAATAACTTTCCATATTTGTCTTGGTTAAAGACTCTGCAAATAAGGGGTCGCGACATACTTTAAGCTGTACATCCATGCCTTTTCCTCTGGTTGCAAATAACGTTTGGTTAAGGCGTGGGCTTTATCCCGTCCCAGCGAGCGATTTTAACCATTTGTTATGCCTCTTGCGCTCTGGGTCAATGTAATATTTAGCCGTATAAAAAACGCATAAAACCAGTCTTTATGAACAGATGAATCGTTAGTTTCTGTTTATGCATTTTTTACTTCGCCGTTACTATTAACGGTAAGATTTGTTTTGCAGATTTTTGAGTGTGATTCTTTTGATAGTGGTTCTAATATCTGCCAAGCAGAATCTTTAATAAATCCTTGGGGATCTATAGCTTTATTTATAAAATAATGTTGTGCTTCACGTAAGCAGATACCATTAGCCCGCCTTCATAATCAGGGTCTGAGTTTTGCACCAAGTCATCTTCCCAGTCACAAAGCTCACAAATATCGAACGTACCTATAGCAGGTTCATCCAAAGTCTTATAGCCACAGTAAGGGCGGGTATATCTCAACAGTCTCTCCATGATGCATAACCGTGATTAGATGGAGGGCGGTACTAACACATTAATACCGCCTTCTATCTATCTAACTCCACTTCACCTTGATTCAGGGTTTTATAAATAACATTTTAAATCAATGGTTTACCTGCCTACTTCTGAAGCTGAGTGTATTCGCTTGACCTCTTCTTTTTGCACAACCATTACGACTGTATAGAAAATCAGTGTGACCTTGGTCATGGCAAACGCCGGCATGGCTACCGCACTGGATTTCAGCTTCCAGCTTGCTGCGATTGACCAAAGGGACCTGGCTGGAAGGGCTCATGGGGGAGACTCCGACGAGGCGAATGTTGCCAATCGAATATATTAGCGGCGGTAGTGCAGAGGGGAAGGGCAAGATGTCGGATTTCTGTGCAAGATCAATAAATTAATCGATAGGCCAAGGTGAATTGTGGCTAGCCGGGAGGCGGCGGATGACCTCTCCTGACGGATAGCCGTAGAGGATTCGTGGTCATAATAAGCTTGAGTCAGCATAAAACTCTTTGTTATTGTCACCATCACCGGTAAAGGTAGTTTATTTATCTATAAATCAACAAGATAGTGTTCTGTGATGCCGTGGTGGGGGCAGCGCATTCGCTATCGTAAAGGAGTGTTATGACATTGCAGTTCAACGCAATGGCACTGGCCATATTGATCCTCTCCGCCGTCCAGGGCTGCAGCGTCCCTGATTCGTCCGCCACGGCAACCCCATCCGCGCCCGTATTGGCGGTGCATTACGAAAGTGCTCCCCTGATACCCGTCACCATAGCCGGTGAGCAGTACCAGTTTCTGCTCGATACCGGCGCCAGCATCACTGTGATTGATCGTCGCCTTGCCAGTCGATTCAAGGCGCTCAGCTTAAGCGAACTGCCCCGGGCCTATCAGGCCGACTTTGCCAATGTGGCCAGCGTATCGGGTCAAGTGAGCAGTGATCAGCTTGGATTCGTGCAGCCTGTACCCTTCTCGGTGGGGTCGGTCACCATAGATGACAGCGATCTGTGGGGAACCATGGATTTTGAGCTCTTCTCCCAGTCCATCGGTACCCGCATCGATGGTGTACTCGGGATTGATACCATACGGCGCTTCAACTGGGTGTTTGATAACGAGCAGCATCAGATCAGCGCCTCACTGAGGGCGCCGTCGGCAGCCGGGTTCGAGCGTTGTATCGGATATGAAGACAGCTACAACCGCTCACCGGCTATCTACCTGACTCACGGCGAGAGCAGCGTGCGAATGTACCTCGATACCGGGGCCGATCAGAGCTATGTCGATCGGGCTTTTATCGACTTTATGGCCGACAAGCAGGCGCTGCTTGGTGCAGGTGCGAGCCCGCGAAAAGGGGCTGATGCGAGCGGTATGCAGGCGGCAAGTGAACATATCCTCACGGATCTTCACTTTGACGAACGCCCGCTCGGCCAGTTGCGGGTGTCGGAAAATGGCAACGACAAGTATGCCCTTGGCCTGGACTTTGTGAACCGCTTCAAGCGTTTTGCGATCATTCCGGGGCGCATGATGATCTGCTACGACGCAGGCAGCCTGGCGCGGCAATTACCCCCCTTCCTGCGCAATATAGCGGTGCGCTTCGATGGCCAGCATCTGCAGATCTATTACAACGATGAGCAGGCGCTGACCCCCTACGGCCTGAAGAACGGTGATCTCATAGAGCGGGTCAACGGGGTGGCGTATCGCCCCCTCGAGATCGACAAGGTGCGCGAACTGCTCAATATCAGCAAGCCGGGATCGCTCAAGATGCGGGTTATCAGGGAAGGCAAGGCACTGGATATCGCCATCTAATCAATAACGGGGCCGGCAATCTGACGGGCCCCGGGACGGGATTAGCCCTTGGCTGGGATCACTGTGCAGTTGAGCGCCGGCTGGCCGTAACGCTTCAGGCTGGCCTCGTTCCCTTTGGTGAAGAGGCTGAGGTTCTGGCCTTCATAACGGGCGCCACTGGCGCTGGGCACTTCATAGGCGAGCACTTGTTGCTGGCTATCCCCTTCGCTCAGGTTGATCACGGCGGCGGGCAGCTTGGCATCGTTATAGAAGTAGGTGGAGAGGGTGACCTTGTTGCCGCACTGGTAGTCGACCGGTGTCGTGACCATCAGCTGGCCGCCTTTTATCTGCAACTCAGTGATCCGCTGCTGGTAGTTATCTTCCACGCATTGGCGCAGATCCTTGGCCTTCCAGCAGTCGTTGCGACCTTTGATCCAGCCGCGCTGCATGGCTTTCTCCGTTTTGAGCTGTTCGGGGGAGAGGTTTGCGAGCGCTTTGGGATAGAGGGCGGCCAGCTCGTTATCCAGCGCCGCCAGCGCGGCATCCTTGCAGATCAGGGTTTCGGCCGCGCCGGCTGCCTTGGCACAATCAAAGGAAGGGGTAGCGGCACAGGCCAGCAGAGGGGCAAAGAGAAGAGGGCCAAGCAGCAGCTTGTTCATCGGGAAGACTCCAGCAAAAAGAGTGGGATACCCGGCTACTACAGCACACTCTACAGCACAATGCAGCAGGGCCGCCGAGCGCTTTTTGCGCCGGGCGGCCCCGAACGAGGCAAGGGCTTCAGGCCAGCGCCAGTTGCTGGCGGGCGCGCCACAGCCGCTCGTGGAAGAAGAAGACAACTGTGTTGATGGCGGGCTCTATGATGGCCATCACACCGCCGGTGAGCAGTTCGCCGCTCAGCAGGAAGGCGACGGTAAACGCCACGCTGAAGTGTACCAGTGCGAAGCTGCTGGTCTTGGCCTGCAGGCTGTGACTGGGCTTGAACTTGTGCCAGCCCAGATCATGAAAGTAGAAGGCGACCGTGTTGACTGCTGGCTCTATCAGGGCGATCAGGCTGGCGGTCAGCAGCTCACCGGTCAGCAGGTAAGCCACGGTAAAAGCGACACCGAAGTGCAAGATGGCAAAGCTGATGGTCTTTTTCATGATGGTGACTCCCTCTGGTGATGACAGCAGTATCCGCCAGAATCACATTAAATGAAAACTATTCTCATCTAATGGTTGGATAGGGAGAACCTATCAAGGGTGATGGCTCTGCCAGTCGCCCAGTCATGAATATCCCGGCCCGGAATGACAAAAAGCCCCAAAAGGGGCTTTTTGTTTCAAATCTCAGGGCTGGCCTCATGCTTCCGTTTTGCTTAACCATTCTACCTTGTACTTGGCGCCAGCCCCTTGGGCCAGCTTGGCGCACAGGGGGTTGAGAAAGGCTTCTATCTGCTCGTCCAGCATCCAGGGGGGGCTGATAATGAGCATGCCGGAGCCATTCATGCCCCAGTCTGCGGTCTGTTCGGCCACTTCCAGCTCGGCCACCAAGACGTTACCGAAGTTTTCCCGCTTGATGGCGCGCAGCATGTCGCGGGATTTGTCCGCTTCCTGCCCCAGGATCGGATACCAGAGGGCGTAGATGCCGGTCGCCCAGCGCTTCTGTGCCTTTTTCAGGGTATCGACCACGGCGAAGTAATCTTCTTTGAGCTCATAGGGTGGGTCGATCAGCACAAGCCCGCGGCGCGGGGTCGGCGGCAGCAGGGCTACCAGCCCTTCGAAGCCGTCACGGTGGTGCACGACGACTCTGGGGTCATAGCCCATATTGGCGCGCAGGTCTTCCACCTCGTTGTTGTGCAGCTCCATCAGGGCCAGCTTGTCCTGCTCTCGGGCAAGACGGCGTGACAGTTCGGGGGAGCCCGGGTAGTAGTGCAGTTCCCCGCCCTGATTCATCTCGTCGATGACGCCAAGATAGGGTGCCATGGCGGGCCATTGGGCCCGCTCATCCCACAACCGGCCTATGCCATCGGCATACTCGGCCTTCTTCTGGGACCAGTCGCCGCGCAGGTCATAGAGACCGCCGCCGGCATGGGTGTCCAGCACAATGAAGGGCTTATCCTTCTTCTTGAGGGACTCGATGATCAGGGCCTGAACGGCATGTTTCAGGACGTCGGCATGGTTGCCGGCGTGAAAGGCGTGGCGATAACTCAGCATGTCAGATCTCTGAGGGGGCCCTGCTGGGCACCCAGTAACGATAAATAGTTCAACAGATTGCGGCCCTTGCCGCGAAACAGGGTGAGGCCGCGCAGTGTCTGCAGCAGGACCCCTTGTTGCAAGCGTTCCAGCTCCAGCTCATGGGCCAGCATGGCCTGGTACTCCTGCTCATCGAGTCGCGATTTGGCGTTCTGGCGCAGGGCGCGCCAGGGGGCCAGTACCGCTTCTGTCTGTACCAGTGCCGGCTGCAGATCGGTCAAGTCGACGGCTATGCCTGTCTGATCCAGTCGATGCAGCAGCAGGGCCAGGTTGACGTTGCCCCCTTGTGCCTGCACCGTGAGCCAGTCCTGGCTGCGCTCGCCATAGACCTTGCCGCTCCAGTGCCAGAAGCCGATGGGCGTCGGCAATTCGTGTACGGCGACACGCTCGGTCGCTATCAGCGGGTCATCATGCAAGGAAGGTCTGCTCCATGGTTTCCAGCTCTTCAGAGAGGCTCATCCACTCCAGCTCGACACCATGCAGCTCTTCCTTGATGGGCCCCTGGGATTTGAGCAGCTCAGAGAGCTTGTTCTTGGCCGCCTCTTCATAGATGGCGGGGTCGGCCAGTTGCTCTTCCACTGCCGCCAACCGGGTCTGCAATTTCGCCATGCTGGCTTCCAGCTTCTCCAGCTTCTGGCGCAGGGGGCGTGTCTGCTGACGGAATTCCGCCTCGCGCCGCTTCTGATCTTTGCGCGCCAACGCCGAGTTGGCGGAGATGATGCCGTCGCTGGGCTTGGCGTTGGCCTCTTTCTCCTGCTCGCCGAGCCACTTGTGGTAGTCGTCCAGATCGCCGTCGAAGGCTTCGACCCGGCCACCGTGGACCAGATAGAAGTCATCCGTGGTGGTGCGCAGCAGGTGCCGGTCGTGCGAGACCACCACCATGGCGCCCTCGAAGCCTTGCAGCGCCATGGTCAGGGCGTGGCGCATCTCCAGATCCAGGTGGTTGGTCGGTTCATCCAGCAGCAAGAGGTTCGGTTTTTGCCAGGTGACGAGTGCCAGTACCAGCCGTGCCTTTTCGCCGCCGGAGAAGGGAGCCACCTTGTCGAGCGCCTTGTCACCGTGAAAACCAAAACTGCCCAGATAGTTGCGCAGCTCCTGCTCGGACTTGTCCGGCGCGAGGCGGGCCAGGTGATCGAGGGGGGTATCGTCGAGCCGCAGTGTCTCCAGCTGATGCTGGGCGAAGTAGCCGATGCTGACGCCGGCGCTAACTTCCAGCTTGCCCGACAGGTGCGGATTGGTGCCCGACAGCATCTTGATGAAGGTGGACTTGCCGGCGCCGTTGCGACCGAGCAGGCCGATGCGTGAACCCGGCACCAGGTTCATCTTTATCTTCTCCAGGATCACCTTGTCGCCGTAACCGGCGCTGAGGTTCTCCATGGCGATGAGCGGGGTCGGCAGAGCCGATGGCTCGCGAAACTCGAAGCTGAACTCGGAATCGGCGTGGGCGGGAAGAAGTTTCTCCATCCGCTCCATGGCTTTGAGGCGACTCTGGGCCTGACGGGCCTTGGAGGCCTTGTAGCGGAAGCGGTCCACATAGGCCTGCATGTGAGACACCTCCCGCTGCTGCTTCTCGTACATGGACTGCTGCTGGGCCAGCTGCTCGGCACGCTGCAGTTCGAAGTCGGAGTAGCCGCCGGTGTATTCGTTGAGCTTGCCGTTCTCGATATGGATGATGCGGCTGATGACAGAATCGAGGAAGTCGCGGTCGTGCGAAATCAACACGAGTGTGCCCTGATAGCCCTTGAGCCACTTCTCCAGCCAGATGACGGCATCGAGATCCAGGTGGTTGGTCGGTTCATCGAGCAGCAACAGGTCGGAGCGGCAGAGCAGGGCCTGGGCCAGGTTCAGGCGCATGCGCCAGCCACCGGAGAAGCTGCGTACCGGCGAGCCGAGTTGCTCGTCGCCAAAACCCAGACCGTGCAGCAGCTCGGCGGCGCGGGCCCGAATGCTGTAGGCGCCTATGGTATCGAGCTTGCCGTGCAGCTCGGCCACCAGAATGCCGTTGTCATCCAGCTCGGCCTGGGCCAGCTGGGCTTCCAGTGAGCGGAACTCCTTGTCACCGTCGATCACGTAGTCCAGCGCAGAGCAGTCCAGCGCCGGTGTCTCCTGGGCCACACCGGCAATCTGCCAGCCGGCGGGCAGGCTGAAGCTGCCGCTGTCGATGGCCAGCTCGCCCCGTACCAGTGCAAAAAAGGTGGACTTGCCACTGCCATTTTTACCCACCAGGCCCACCTTGTGGCCCGGGTGAATGGTGGCGGAAGCGTTGTCCAGCAGCTTGCGGCCGCCGCGGATCAGTTCGATTTGACTGGCAACTATCATGGGTGGGGTCTGCTTGCTCAAAATGGAGGAGAAAATCTGGCGCGGATCTTACGTGAAATGGCGCAGATTTGCACTTGGGCTAAGGACGGGCGACTGGCTGGCGTGGTAAAAAGATGCCATAACAGAGAAACCAGTCGGGTTACGGGAGGTTAGCATGCTTATCAAGGACATCATGACGACCCGGGTCGCCACTGTTTCCATGGACGATCGGCTCAGTGTCATCAAGGATATCTTCGAGCAGGCCCGCTTTCGCCACCTGCTGGTGCTGGAAGAGGATCAACTGGTGGGAGTCATCTCGGACAGGGATCTGTTCCGCGCCATTAGCCCCTACCTCGACTCCGAGGCCGAGATGAGCCGCGACACCGAGACCCTCAACCGGCGGGCTCACCAGATCATGAGTCGCCAGCCCGTCACCATTGCTTCCCACCTGCCGGTTCGTGACGGCGTCAAGCTGATGCTGAAGAAGGGGGTCTCCTGCCTGCCGGTGCTGGAAAATGGCGCCTTGGTCGGCATCATCAGCTGGAAGGATCTGCTGCGCGCTGCCCTCGAGGATGATGGCTTCTAACCCGCTGTGTCACTTCATGAAAAAGGGCTCTGTGGAGCCCTTTTTGGTGTGATGAAGCCGGTGTTCGCTCGCCCGGGTCAGGGCAAGGGTTCCACCAGCAGGATATGGGAATCCGTCCCGACCACCTTGACCCGGCTGCCGGCGGTGAGCGGCATCTGGCTGCGCACCGTCCAGACGGTGTCATCCAGATGGACCCGGCTCAGCCCCTGCACCACGTCATCCAGCAACACCAGCTCCCGGCCCACATAACCCTGCATCCGTTCATTGATGGGGGCGGCCGCATCACGGCCCGAGCGGTCGCGCTTGTGCTGCCAGCGCCACCAGGCCCAGGTAGTGAGCAGGGATTGCACCGCAAACAACAGCAGCTGCGCCTGCCAGCCGAAGGGCCATAGCAACAGCAGCAGCCCCACTTCCAGCGCGGCTATGCCGGTCCAGAGCAGAAAGCCCACCGACCCCAGCACTTCTATGGCCAAGAGGATGAAACCCAGCCCCAGCCAGTGCCAGTGGGTCAGCCCCTCGAGCAGGGCTGTCATGACTTGTTACCCTTGCCATCTTTGTTGAACATCTCGGCCATGCCGGCTATCGAGCCGATCAGGCTGCCCGCTTCCAGCGGCATCATGATGATCTTGCTGTTGGGGCCTTCGCCGATACGGGCCAGTGCTTCCGTGTACTTCTGGGCCACGAAGTAGTTGATGGCCTGCATATCCCCTTCCGCTATAGCTTTTGAGACCATATGGGTCGCCTTGGCTTCCGCCTCGGCAGCCCGCTCCCGCGCTTCGGCGGCGAGGAAGGCGGCCTGACGCTCACCCTCGGCCTTGAGGATCTGGGACTGCTTCTCCCCCTCGGCTTTGAGGATTTTGGATTGACGCACCCCTTCGGCTTCCAGTACTTCGGCCCGTTTCTGGCGCTCGGCCTTCATCTGGGCGTTCATCGCTTCCACCAGTGCCAGCGGCGGACGGACATCCTTGATCTCGATCCGGGTCACCTTGATGCCCCAGGGGGCGGTGGCGGCATCCATGGTGCGCAGCAGCTTCTCGTTGATGGTGTCGCGCTGGGAGAGCATCTCGTCCAGCTCCATGGCGCCCAGCACTGTCCGCATATTGGTCATGGTGAGATTGCGAATGGCGCTGGTGAGATCGTTGACCTCGTAGGCGGCTTTGCGGGCATCCACCACCTGCACGAAGCTGATGGCGTCTATGGTGACGTTGGCGTTGTCGCGGGAGATCACCTCTTGCGCCGGTATGTCCAGCACCTGCTCCATCATGATGATCTTGTGACCGACTCTATCCACATAGGGGATAAGCAGGTTGAGGCCGGGGGAGAGAGTGCGGGTGTAGCGGCCGAAGCGCTCCACTGTCCAGTTGTAGCCTTGCGGCACTATCTTGATGCCGGCACCCAGGGTGACGATCACCAGGAACACGAAGATCCCTAGCACAATCAATGACTCATTCATTATCTAGCTCCTTATGAAACACATTCACTAGCCTATGGCCTTGCGCCGAGCACCACAAGGATGATCGTCCGCCTTTGTCATCATATGGCTTTGCTAATTACTAAAATGCATTAAAAAGCATTTTTTATTATTTTGAGGGATAAGCAGCCCTGCCTATAGTCGCCCCATATTAGTCGTGTTCCGAGGGATGGGCCGAAATGGATTATTTACCTATGTTTGCCAGGTTGGAAGGCCGCCCCGTCTTGCTGGTAGGCGGGGGCGAGGTGGCCCTGCGCAAGGCTCGTCTGCTGCTGGCAGCAGGCGCAAGGCTGACCCTGGTCTCTCCCGAGATTGAACCCGAATTCGCCGAATTTACCGGCCGTTTTACCCATCTGGTCGAGCGCTTCACCCCGGCGCATCTGGCCGGTCAGCTGCTGGTGGTGGCCGCCACCGACAATCTCGAAGTCAACGCGCTTGTCTATCAGAGTGCCAACCAGCTGGGTCTGTTCGTCAATGTGGTGGATGACCCCAAACGCTCCAGTTTCATCTTTCCCTCCATCATAGATCGCTCGCCCCTGATGGTCGCCGTTTCCAGCGGTGGCAAGGCCCCCGTCCTGGTGCGCCTGTTGCGCGAGCGACTCGAGAGTCTGCTGCCCCGCCACCTGGGGGGGCTCACCGAGCTCTCAGGTCGGGTGCGTGACAAGGCCAAGCAGGTGCTCTCATCCATTTCTGATCGTCGCCGCTTCTGGGAGCGGGCGTTTGCCTCCAACACCCTGGCCGGGCTTATCGAAAAGCAGGATTGGCAGGGTGCCGAAACCTGGCTCAATGACGGGCTCGACAAGGCCCAAAGCGAGGTGGGCGAGGTGGTGCTGGTCGGTGCGGGCCCCGGCGATCCGGGCCTGTTGACCCTCAAGGCGCTGCAACAAATTCAGCAGGCGGAAGTGGTGCTCTATGACCAGCTGGTCTCTCCGGAGATCCTGGATCTGGTGCGCCGTGATGCCACCCAGGTCTCGGTCGGCAAGAAGGCCGGTGCCCACAGCGTGCCCCAGGAAGAGACCAACCGTCTCTTGGTAGAGTACGCCAGGGCCGGTAACCGTGTGGTGCGTCTCAAGGGCGGTGATCCCTTCATGTTTGGCCGTGGCGGCGAGGAGCTGGAGGTGCTGGCGGCAGAGGGGATCCCTTTCTCCGTGGTGCCCGGCATCACGGCCGCCGCTGGCGCCACCGCTTATGCCGGTATCCCGCTTACCCACCGCGACCACGCCCAGAGTGCCGTCTTCATCACGGGCCACTGCCAGAAAGAGGGCAAGGAGCCCGACTGGCAGCAGCTCGCCGTGACCCAGCAAACTCTGGTAATCTACATGGGGCTGATGCGCTCCGAACATATCCAGCAGCAACTGGTGAGCCACGGCCGCAGCAGCCAAACCCCCATCGCCATCATAGAGCGGGGCACCACGGCCCGTCAGCGCGTTCTGACCGGCACCCTGGCTGAGTTGGCTGTACTGGCACAGCAGGCAGTGGGCCCCTCCCTCATCGTCATCGGTGAAGTGGTCTCCCTGCGCAAACAGCTGGCCTGGTTTGGGGAAAAGAGTGGCGAGCAGCTGCGTGCTAACCCAGATCTCGATGGCTGCGACCTCAAGCTGGTGCAGTTGGCCTGACCCAGAAAAACATATTTGATGCGGCTGCCGGTGTGGCCGCGCACTGAACCACCCCGCGCCCTGACCATGTGCGTTAGTAATGACCAGAGGACCAACATGGACCGTGAAAGATTGACTCATCTACAACAACTGGAGGCCGAGAGCATCCATATCATCCGCGAGGTGGCTGCCGAATTTGAAAACCCGGTGATGATGTACTCCATCGGCAAGGACTCCTCCGTCATGCTGCACCTGGCCCGCAAGGCTTTTTATCCGGGCAAGATCCCTTTCCCCTTGCTGCACGTCGACACCGACTGGAAGTTCAAGGAGATGATCACCTTCCGCGACGAGACCGCCAAAAAGTACGGGCTGGATCTCATCGTCCACAAGAACCCGGATGGCCTCGCCATGGGGATCAACCCCTTCGTGCACGGCAGCGGCAAGCACACCGACATCATGAAGACAGAAGGGCTCAAGCAGGCGCTCAACCAGCACGGCTTCGATGCCGCCTTCGGTGGTGCCCGTCGTGACGAGGAGAAGTCCCGTGCCAAGGAGCGGGTCTACTCCTTCCGTGACAAGTCTCACCGCTGGGACCCGAAAAACCAGCGTCCCGAGCTGTGGCGCGTCTACAACAGCCAGGTCAACAAGGGGGAGAGCATTCGGGTGTTCCCGCTCTCCAACTGGACCGAGCTGGATATCTGGCA
Source organism: Aeromonas sp. 5HA1 (assembly GCF_029237245.1). Classification (NCBI taxonomy): domain Bacteria; kingdom Pseudomonadati; phylum Pseudomonadota; class Gammaproteobacteria; order Aeromonadales; family Aeromonadaceae; genus Aeromonas; species Aeromonas sp. 5HA1. The sequence continues at coordinate 124,812 of NZ_JAACFW010000008.1, read as the reverse complement.
ATACATCTATCTCGAGAACATCGACATAGTGCCGCTCTACTTCGCGGCCGTGCGCCCGGTCGTTGAGCGCAATGGCATCAAGATCATGGTGGATGACGAGCGCATGCCCATCGGCCCTGAAGATGAAGTGAAGCAGGAGCTGGTGCGCTTCCGTACCCTCGGCTGCTACCCGCTGACCGGGGCCATCGAATCCGATGCCACCACGCTGCCGGAGATCATCGAAGAGATGCTGCTCACCACTTCGAGCGAGCGGCAGGGACGGCTGATTGACCACGATCAGGCTGGCTCCATGGAGCAGAAGAAGCGTCAGGGATATTTCTAAGGAATCGCATCATGAACAACCATATTCAGACCGCCATCAGCGAACAGGGCATTGAAGCCTACCTGCACGCCCAGCAGCACAAGAGCCTGCTGCGTTTTCTAACCTGCGGCAGCGTGGACGACGGCAAGAGCACCTTGATCGGTCGCCTGCTGCATGACTCCCAGCAGATCTATGAAGATCAGCTTAAAGCGCTGGAGTCCGACAGTCAGAAGCTTGGTACCACAGGCGAGAAGCTGGATCTGGCGCTGCTGGTGGACGGCCTGCAGGCCGAGCGCGAGCAGGGCATCACCATAGATGTGGCCTACCGCTATTTTTCGACGGCGAAACGCAAATTTATCATCTCGGATACCCCGGGCCACGAGCAGTACACCCGCAACATGGCGACCGGCGCCTCCACCTGCGATCTGGCCATCATCCTGATCGATGCACGCAAGGGCGTGCTGGATCAGACCCGTCGCCACAGCTTTATCGCCAGCCTGCTCGGCATCAAGCAGTTCGTGGTCGCGGTCAACAAGATGGATCTGGTGGAGTTCAGCCAGGAGGTGTTCGAGCGCATCAGTGCCGATTACCGCGAATTCGCCAAAAAACTCAACGTCGACACCATACAGATAGTGCCTGTCTCGGCGCTGGACGGCGACAACGTGGTCAACCCGAGCGACAAGCTGGCCTGGTATCAGGGGGAGACCCTGCTCTCACTGCTTGAGTCCGCCGACGTTGAGCGTGAGCTGGAGCGTCATCCGGTGCGTCTGCCGGTGCAGTACGTGAACCGCCCCAACCTGGATTTTCGCGGCTTTGCGGGTACGCTCGCGGCCGGTATTTTGCGGGTCGGCGACACGCTGGCGGTGCTGCCGTCCGGCAAAGAGAGCACTGTGACCCGCATCGTGACTTTCGACGGGGATCTGGAGTACGCCCTGCCTGGTCAGGCCATCACTGTGACTTTTGCCGATGAAATCGACATCAGCCGCGGCGATTTGCTGGTGGATGCGGCGAAAAAGCCCCAGGTGACCCAGAACGTGCTGGCTCACATCGTCTGGATGGGGGAAGAGTCCCTGCAACCGGGCCGGGTCTATGACGTCAAGCTGGCCACCAAGAAGACCCGTGGTCAGGTGGAGGTCATCCGTCATCGCATCGAAATCAACAAGCTGGACGAGCTGGAGGCGAGCGAACTGCATCTTAACGAAATCGGTCTGTGCGAAGTGAGCCTGACCGACCCTGTGGCATTTGATCCATACACGGATATCCGCGACACCGGCAGCTTCATCCTGATCGACCGGCTGACCAACGTCACCGTCGGGGCGGGCATGATAGTGGAAGGCCTGGCTGCGAAAGCAGTGACTCTTGGTGGCAAAGCGGAGCAATACAGCGAGTTTGAAATCGAGCTCAACGCCCTGGTACGCAAGCACTTCCCGCACTGGCAAGCACTCGCCATCGGCAAGGAGTAACCCCATGACCTGGCAACAATCCCTGGTGCTGGGTCTGCTGGCTGCCCTCGTCGCCCTGCTGATCCAGGGCAAACTCCGCCCGGCGCTGCTCTTCTCGGGCGCCGTGCTCATCACCTATTTGAGTGGACTGGCGGACATCAACGCCGTGGCGGCGGGTTACACCAACAGTGCCCTGCTGACCCTGGTGCTGTTGCTGCTGGTATCGCTGGCAGTGGAAAAAACCCGCATCATGAGCTGGTTCGCCAATCTGGTGGGTTCGGGCTCATTCAACAAGGTATTGATCAAGCTGTGGTTTTCCACTGCTTTCCTGTCGGCCTTCGTCAACAACACGGCCGTTGTGGCGTCCATGCTGGGGGCGATCAAACGCAATCCCAATCATGCGCCCTCCCGGCTGCTGCTGCCCATGTGCTTCGCCGCCACCTTTGGCGGCGTGCTGACCCTGATCGGCACCTCCACCAATCTCATCGTCAACAGCTTCCTCATCAAGATGGGGGCCCAGCCGCTCGGCATGTTCGACTTCTTTATGGTGGGAGCCGGGACCCTGCTGACCGGTCTGGCGGCCGTGCTGCTGTTTGCCCGCTATCTGCCGGAGCAGGATACCGAGATGAGCCGCGAATCCGGCTACTTTCTCGAGGCCAAGGTGGGCGCCGGTTCACCGCTGGCGGGGCGCAGCGTCAAGGAGAACGGCCTGCGCAGCCTGAAAAGCCTCTATCTGGCGGAAATCATTCGCGGCGAGCAGGTGATCTGCCCGGTGCAGCCGGAACACGAGCTGCACGAAGGGGACGTGCTGCTCTTTTGCGGCGATGTGGAGAGCGTCGGCGTGTTGCAGGAGATGAAGGGGCTGGATCTCTACGGCCAGCACCGCCTCAACGGCCAGCATCTGGTGGAGGTGATCGTCAGCCACAGCTCGCGGCTGGTGGGTCAGACCATCAAGGATGCCGAATTTCGCACCCACTTCGATGCGGTGGTGCTGGCGGTGCGCCGCGGCGAAACCCAGCTTACCGGCGGCCTTGGCCAGATTGAACTGCACGCCGGTGATACCCTGCTGCTGGCCCCCGGCCCCCAGTTTGCCCGCAACAAGTCGCTGGTGCGTGAGTTTGTGGTGGTGAGCGGGCTGGAAGCCTCCACCCGCCTCGATGGCAAGCGCAGCGCCGCCGTGGTGCTGGGGTTTCTCGGGGTGCTGGCGCTCTCGGTGTTCGAGCTGGTGCCGCTGTTCAAGGGCTTGCTGCTGATGCTGGTGGCGCTGCTGCTTACCCGCATTCTGACGCTGGACGAGATCCGCCGCCGCTTTCCGCTGGATATCTGGCTGGTGGTGGGCGGGGCGCTCGCCATCGCCGATCAGCTGGAGAAGAGCGGTCTGGCCAAACTGATTGCCGACTGGCTGATGGGGGAGTTCAACGGTTCCAGCCCCATCATCGCCTTTATCGGCATCTACCTGTTTACCCTGGTACTGACCGAGCTGATGAGCAACAACGCTGCCGCTGCGCTTGCCTTCCCCATGGGCTACCAGCTGGCCCTCAGCATGGACGTCTCGACCATGCCGTTTATTCTGGCGGTGCTGTTCGGGGCCAGCTCCAGCTTTATCCTGCCCTACGGCTATCAGACCAACCTGATGGTCTATGCGGCGGGCAACTACAAGATGCCGGATTACCTCAAGCTGGCGCTGCCGGTCTCCCTGGCCTACAGCTTGGGGGTGATTATCATGGTGCCCCTGCTGTTTCCGTTCTGAGGCGTGATGGCTAGTGATAAAGGCCGGGTCATTCATCGCGATCCAAGGGGTTGAGATGAGCAATCATCGCCATGGCACCGGCAAGCCATCTATTGATGGGCAGGGAGTCAGAGACAGTTTCAGCGTGGCAGCGTCAATGCCAAACAAGGAGTTTTAGATGAGCAATATCGTGTGGCACAAGCATGCCGTCGACAAACAGAGCCGGGCCGAATTGAAGGGGCAAAAGCCGCTGGTGATCTGGTTTACCGGGCTCTCCGGGGCGGGTAAATCCACCCTGGCGGGGGCGCTGGAACAGGCGCTGGCGGTCGAGGGCAAGCACACCTATCTGCTGGACGGGGACAATGTGCGCCACGGTCTGTGCGGGGATCTCGGTTTCGATGATGCGGCCCGTCAGGAGAATATCCGCCGGGTCGGCGAGGTGGCAAAACTCATGGTGGATGCGGGCCTTATCGTGCTCACCGCCTTTATCTCGCCGTTTCGTGCCGAGCGGGAGCTGGTGCGCAATCTCTTGGGCGCCGATGAGTTTGTCGAGGTCTTTGTCGATGCGCCGCTCGCCATCTGCGAAGAGCGCGATCCCAAGGGGCTCTATAAAAAGGCGCGGGCAGGGGAAATTACGAATTTTACCGGTATCGACTCCGCCTATGAGGCACCGGAGCAGCCGGAGATCCATCTGCTTAACGCCGGTAAACCGGTAGATGCCTTGGTGGATGAGTTGCTGACCTCTCTGCGGCAGGAGGGCTTAATCGACTAAGGTAGCTTATCTGCGTCGAATATTGATAAATAAGGGGGCATATTTATTTCTTGTCAATGACGCCCCTTTTTTCAGTAGTTAATGCCCAATAGAGCGTGTTATATGACTATCAACGGTGGAATTGTCTCAGACTAATACCAGCCTAAGAGGCTGGTAACTTATCAACGCTAAACTTAACTAAAACAGCCGTAACCACCGTATCTCCATGAGACTGGAAATGTCACGTATTGAAAGTCCCACTCGAGACGCTTGTTAGATTTTTGTTAGTAAGAAGTTTGATGCTGAAGTAATATAAGTCCCAAAAACATCAAATAAGTTTTTTGCTGAATAAATATCAGACGCAAATGTGCATGCGACACTCGTAACAACGCCATAAGCTGCTTGCCTCCATCCCTCTTTACTTCCTTGTTCTAATTTTTCCTTTAACATCTCAAATGACTTTTCTAGGTAATCCTGCTGAATCTCAGTTAGTTGAACAAGCTCTTCTATACGTTTTTTCATCAGGTCCATTTGTTCTCCCAGTATTAAAGTTTCTTGTTCAGTAAAGTTTGTGTTATTGCCTTTGAAAAATTGAGATTGATTAAAAATGCTTTCCGCTTCTTTTGATAAAGGTAATTTCGTCAATAAGATTCGAGCACTAGTGTAGCCGGCATCGAGAAGCCTAACTTCGAATAGGTCACCAAAAAGACAAGTAAACGCATCATTTGCACTTAGCTCAGAACCATCATTTTGATAGCCAGGTCGACCAGCAGAAACGTACCAGCCTGAATCTGATTTTTTATAATGTAATGTCAAAGAGTATTCTGATACAAACTCTGTAGTACCTTGTTTTAAAGTAATGATTTCTTGACTTTCAAACATAATATTTACTCCTATGTAAAATAGTTAGCGCCATGTTAAGTGGCTTGCCCTCTGCTGCTTTGCTAGTGTCGAACAACACGATGAATCTTCCAGTTTGTATACTCATAATTACTAAACTCTACGGGTTTGCCATATTGAATCGACCTTCTTGCCATAGACTCGATTAATGTTTTTTTATTGTTATCAAGTCCGTCAAACCAACCCATGGAAAAGTAAGTATTCTCTATATAGCTAAAAATTAATTCGACTAATTTACTAGGAAGAGCATTATGATTAATGCTGGTTAAAGAATCGGCGAATTCAGCGCATTTCGTAAAACTTTTAGGCCATGAAAAAACTAAGGCATAACCATCTTTTGTATTCAAAGTATTAACTGCAATATTTTCTACAAATTTGATACCTGGTGCCAAGGTTTGGATACGCCGACCACTGATAGTAAAGTCAGGTGAAAAACAACCTGAAACTGCAATATCTAAGTCGCCTTTAAAGTAAAAAGTTAGACTCTCAAAATCATCGTAAGCTTGAGACTTGTGGATATTTCCATAAATATTTAACGTTTCTTTAAAATCATCAATTCCTTTAAAAAAACCTTGCTTCATTGAGTTTAGGTATCTCTGAAGTTCAACTTGATCTTCCACTGGCATGCCTCGATCAATATGTTGACTCATGAAAGGTAACCCTTTCGCTACGCTAATTTTTTTGAAGTACTCTAAGGCTACAGCTCTATAGCCTGCGATAAAACTTTGACTTTTTGAACCGTTATATAAATCATCTTCAATGGGGCTAAACATTGCCTTATCGTGTTTCGCACAAAATCCTTTGAAAGTAGACGCCTTTTGCCAACCTAATTTCAACACAACATCTTTTCCATTCCGGTCAGTGCGGAAGCAATAAACATGATTTGATTCATCAGCTATCGACTTCAACGGACCTTTCTTTTGAATTGTATGGGCGTCAATGATGTTCTTGCTGCAAGAACCATTAGATGAATCAGGATGCATGCACTCTTTATGAAATGTCTTTGATTTTAGCTCTGCAATTAGTCGGTTGATTGAGAGCGTTTCTTCAGTAGATCTATTTAAATGGCACTTTTTATATTTCTGACCAGACCCACACCAACACGGTTCATTTCTGCCAGTTTTTCTCATATGCGCCTTGTTGCAACTAATAGTGATTATCTCGTATGTTGGGCTAAAAATCGTAGTTTGCCGCGCAACGTACCTGAAAATTTTACCGTTCAATAAATATTTATTACGATTTGGTTGGCGTGATAATGCTCATCTATTGGGCTTCGCTGTGCTCAGTACCAACCGACAAAAGCAGGGCTACCGAGTATAAATATCGGAACGCTCATTTATTTTACCTAGACGAACTAACCTGGAGGCAATGGAACCTTTTGTTCTTTTATGGATTCTTGATAATTCATCAACACCTAAGCCTGAATCAAAGCTATTTGCCAATAGCTCATCTTCGTCTGGCTTCCACGGCTTCCCAGCATTTTCTGGTAAATCAGATTTACGCTTTTCAGAAATGATTGATGCTTCGAGGCTCTGTTTTGCGATAAATAAAGCTCGAATGACTTTCGGCTGATTGAAGCAGCTTTCTTCAGATAACTCTTCACCGGTTTCAGGATTAACACCTTCTGACAATGCTGAGATGATTTCTAAAGCCTTAATGACATCCATATTTTTCCCTTTAACGCTGAAGAACTTGTCTGTTGGTCTTCGCTACGCGCTGTGCCAACTTACAAAAACCACGCTACCGCCCCTGAATTCCAGCCTCCAGTCTGCTGCTTGTTACCTGCGTTTTGGCAATGGCTTGGCTCATGGCTGACTCCTGCGAGAGGTTGCCAAGCGGCTATGTTACCGAATGGGGCTGCGGAAGAAAGTAGATGTGGAAAATTTCCTGAGCAAGATCAACAAACTACTCAGTTACGGGGGCGATATGAATTTTCAACAGATGCGTCCATCAGAGCTGGGGAAAATCGGACGGTGAAAGCGAGAGTGCCGCCCTCTTGTTGGCGGACACTAAAAAACCCTATGGGCCTGCGGGCCCATAGGGTTTTGCTGCGGTGATTGTTTGGGTAGTGGTTATCTGGCTTGGCGAACCGGCACGGCGCGGGTAGTGGCCACTTCGTAGCGGCTTTGGCTTGCCGGAGCGCCCTTCTGGAACTGGCGTACCAGCCGGTCGAGATCGCTCAACTGGTTGACCAGCTGGGTGATGCCGTGCACGGCGTGCTGGCTGCCGACGCTCGAGTCATCGGCCAGGGTCTTGATGCTGAGCACGTTGCGGTTGATCTCGGCGGTAACGTGGAACTGCTCCTGCACCGCTTGGGCAATCTGGCCGCTGCCGGAGGCCACCTGCTGCAGCATATCGTTGATCTGCTGGAGTATGGTGCCGGTCGCCGAGGCTTTTTGCTGGCAGCTTTCGGAGAGTTGGCAGCCCTTCTCCATCGCCTGTTCTGCATCCCCGGCGCTGGTTTGCAGCTCGGTGATCATCTTCTGGATTTCGCTGGTCGAGGATTGGGTCTTGATGGCGAGCGTGCGGATCTCGTCGGCCACTACCGAGAAGCCGCGACCCGCTTCGCCAGCCCGGGCCGCTTCGATGGCGGCATTGAGGGCCAGCAGGTTGGTCTGGTTGGCGATGTTGTTGATCACATCGAGGATGCCGTCGATATCGCGGCAGTGGCCGACCAGCGCACTGATCACGCTCTTGGAGGTGGTCAGCTCGCTGTTCATGCCCGCCACGGCGGCCACGGTTTCGGCCACGCTACTGTTGCCGCTCTTGAACAGCACGGCCGTTTCATCCAGCAGGCTGGAGGAGTCAGTCGAACTTTGTGACACCTCGCGAATGGATTCCGACATCTCGGTCACGGCGGTCGCTACCTGATTGGTTTCGGCCTGCTGCTGTTGCAGGTTGTCGGTGATGGATTCGGCGTTGCGCAGATCCCCCTCTGCGGCCTGCAGTATTTGAGTGCAGGTTTGCTGGGTACGGGCCAGTACGGCATTGAACTCGGCCTGATTCATCAGCATGGCGAGCTCGATGGCGGCGATATTGTCCACCTTGTTGGTGTAGAGCAGCTGCATCAGCGGGTTGTCAAAGCGGCTGCGGGCCATCTTGTTGAGCTTGCCGAGGCGGCGGGAGAGGGCATTCAGGGTGATGGCCGCTATCGCCAGCGCCAGTTGCCAGTTCATGTCGTGGTTGTAGCCCAGCGCAAACATGGCGAGCAGGCTCAGCAGCAGGCAGAGGTTGATGGCCAGGGTATGGGAGAAGGTGGGTAACTTGAGCGCCAGCGGCAGCTTGTTGTTGCGAAGGTCGGCATAGACCTTCTCGGCCCGCTGTTTGATCTCCTCGCTCGGGGCGGTGCGCACCGACTGATACTCCACCACCCGGCCACTGGCATCCTTGATGGGGGTGACAAAGGCGCTGACCCAGTAGTGATCGCCACTCTTGCAGCGATTTTTCACCGGCCCCATCCAGCTCTTGCCTTCGCGAATATGGTTCCACAGATCGGCAAAGGCCTGTTTCGGCATGTCAGGATGGCGCACCAGATTGTGGTGTTCCCCCACCAGCTCGTCGAGCGAGAAGCCTGCAATCTCGCAGAACTCATCGTTGGCGTAGGTGATGCGGCTCTCCAGATCCGTGGTGGAGATCAGGCTCTGGTGGTCTGGATAGAGACGTTCTCTTTGGGTAACCGGTTGATTGATTCTCATGGCCTTGCTCCCGAGCTGTGATGGTTGAATTTTGATCTACATCAAGACATGTGCAAAGGGCGGGCCAGCTGGCAAAAGCTAATGATTGATATGTTATTAGTGCCGTTTTGGCAGGAAAAGATCGTTGCTGTTTGCAATATGCAACGGATCTGACGGGGTGTACCTCTGCGGCATCTGCAATTTGCAACCAATTCTGGACAAGTCCATAAGCTTGGAGACAGCAGCTGGATGCGAAGGAGCCACGAACCGACGGGGCATCCGCTGCCCCGCCAGAGATCAGGGGAGAGGGTCGGGAGCGGGTGAGGAGGGGGCGCTGACGAGCTGCATCACTTCAATCTGGATACCCTGCACCAGCACGGTTTTCAGATCCTGCAGGTACTCCTCCAGCGGCGACTCTTGCAGCAGCTGGGCGAGCTCGTTGCCCACCGGGGTGAGCCGGTAGTAGAGCAGGGTGATGTTGTTCTGCTTGCACTGCAGCCGCCAGCGCTGGTTGCCGAACTCCAGCTCGACCCCATCGGCGGGCAGCGGGCCGGACTCCAGCTCCGCGCGATGCAGCAGCCCGAGCTCAAACAATTGCAGCAGGGCGTTGTAGGGCAGTCGGTATTTGCCAAGGCCAAGGCGCGTTGCCTTGGCACGACTCAGCAGGGTGGCCCCCTTGTGCAGCCCCAGCAGCAGTCGCTGCTCGTCGCTGCCGGTGTAGTGGCAAGTCAGTGAACAGATGCGCTGAAACAGCTGGGCCTCGCGCTGGGTCATCTCTTTGAGGGTGGCGAGCGCCCGGATGGAGAAGCGGCCCGGCGTGGCGACTTCCAGCGCGAAGATCCGTCCCCACAGCTGCTGCATCGGCACCATGCTGATATCTTCCGCCAGTTGCAGGAAGCGGGTCAGCCAGTCGCTGTCCATCTCGCCGCCGGCGGCCGTCTCTTCGCAGTGGCGGGAGGCCATCACCATGATGGCTTCCAGATTGCGCTGGCGGGCGGCCTGATCCGCCAGATGGCGAAAGGTGGCGCGCTGTTCGAAGGTGCTGTCGGTGTTGCGGGTGAGCATGCCGTCGATGCCGCGGCTGCGGGCCAGACGCAGGGTCTGCTCCTGGCTGCTCAGGATCGAACTCTCTTTTTTCGGGGGGGGGAGGTCTGCCATGCTGACTCCATTCGCACAGGTTCTGGAGCTGAATGTTACTCCAACCGGGATGCCAAGATAACAAAGCGGCCTCCGTGGAGGCCGCTTTTTTTGCAACGGAAGGATTACTCCTCGTAGACGCTCACCTCGACCGCTTCCATCGAATAGGAGGCGGTGGCCATCTCGTGGCTGGAGCTGACAGTGCGCATCTTGCCCTTCACCCAGATGGCGTCCCACAGATCATCCACCGGCGCACCCTTGGGGTAGCTCACATAGATCACCTGATTGGTGGGGGGCGGCGGCACATGGATGCAGGCGCCGAAGTAGGGCACCAGCAGGAAGGCGGTGATCTTCTTGGCATCCCCCTCCAATGGCACCACGAAGCCCGGAATGCGCACATCCTGGTTGTCCAGCTTCTTGTTTACTCCGCCCACCGGTTGCGGCACCGACATGGGATCTTCGTGATTGACCTGGGGCGGTGGCAGCAGTTTTTCCCCTTCCGGGATGAGCACATCCCAGTCGATGGTCTTGTAATCGGCGGCCAGGGCGGGCAGCACCAGCAGGCTGGCGAGCAGCGCCACAATTTTCCACTTCATCATCTGTCCTTCTGTTTCTATTTTTGTGCGTCTCGCTAGACGCGAATGCTCATGCCATCGCTCAGGCTGTAGCGGTAAGCGCGGGCAGCAGGAAGCAGGCCAATCACCATACCTGCCAGCCAGACTACCCCCAGCAATTGCCACTCGTAGGTGCTCGGCAGCCCCAGACTCAGTTGCAGGCCATAGTGGCTGAGCAGCCAGGGCGAGGCAAGCCCCTGCCCCAGATAGAGCACTGCGACCCCGAGAGCGATGCCGACAGTGGTCAGCGCCATCGCTTCCAGCGCCAGCAGCAGGAACAGGTGGGCAGGGCCCGCACCGAGGGATCGCAATATGGCGAGCTCCCGGCGCCGCTCGTTAAGCCCCGCCAGCAATGTGGTCAGCATGCCGATAAGGCCCGCCACCACCACGAAACCGGCGATCACCGAGAGGGCGGTTTCCGCCACGCTCATCAGGCTCCACAGCTCCTGCAGGGCGGCCCCCGGCAGGATCGCCATCAGCGGCTCTTTGGGATAGGTGTTGACGCTGCGTTGCAGCTGGAACGCCAGGATCCGGTTGCTCAGCCCCACCATAAAGGCGGTGATGGTTTTCGGGGTGAGATCCTGCGCCAGCGCCTGCTCCGGCGTCACGTTCTTGCTGTGGCGGCCGGTATCCCAGCCCAGATGGATCGCCTCGATCCCCGCCAGCGGCACATGGATGGTGCGATCGATGGGCGTACCGGTCGGCGCCAGAATACCCACCACCTTGAACGGCAGATTGTCGTGCTGGCTGAACGAGGTGTTGCCAGCGCCGTGGGCGATGACGATGGATTGCTCAAGGTGATAGCCGAGCTTCTCGGCCACCTGGGCGCCGAGCACCGCTTCAAACGGCGTGTCGAACGGTCGCCCTTCCCGCAATTGCAGCGGCTGCTGCTGACCGTACTTCAGGTGAGTGAAGTAGTCGCCATTGGTGCCGAGCACCCGAAATCCCTTGTGGGAGTCACCGAGGGAGAGCGGGATGGTCCAGGCGACGCCGGGTTTCTGCTTGATGGCCTGATAGGAGTCCCACCCCACGTTGTTGGTGGGGTTGCCGATGCGAAACACCGAGTAGAGCAGCAGATTCACCTGACCGGAGCGGGCGCCGACGATGAGATCGGTCCCCGAGACGGTGTTGGAGAAGCTTTCGCGGGCCTGGGTGCGCACTCGCTCCACCCCGAGCAGCAGGGTGACGCTGATGGCGACGGCCAGCAGGGTGAGCCCGGCGGTAAGGCGGCGGGCCCAGAGACTTTGCAGGGCGAGCTTTAGCATGATGCCCTCCGGTTGAGCTGTTGCAGGTTTTCGACCCGCGGGAACAGGGGTTCGAGATAAGGGTCGTGACTGACGAAGATCAGAGTCGAGCCCTGCTTGTCGCACTCCTCGAACAACAGCTTGATAAAGGCGGCCCGGTTGTCGGTGTCGAGTGCCGAGGTGGGCTCGTCGGCGATCACCAGTGGCGGCGAGCCGATCAGCGCCCGTGCGGCAGCAACCCGCTGCTGCTGGCCGATGCTGAGGGCATGGACGGGGCGATGCAGTGCGTCATCCGGCAGTTGCAGCTCCGCCAGCAGACGGCGCGCCTCCTGCTCCGGACTCCCTTGCAAGCGGGCCCGTTTGGCGGGCGAAAAGGTGAGGGCTGCGGTCACGTTGTCCTGCACCGAGAGAAAGGGCAGCAGATTGAACTGCTGGAAGATATAACCCAGATTGGCCGCCCGGAAGTGGTCACGGGCACGGCCAGAGAGCCGGGCCAATGGTTGGCCCAGCACCTCCAGGGTGCCGTGGTTGGCGGTCTGGATCCCGGCCAGCAACCCGAGCAGGGTCGACTTGCCAGAGCCCGACGGGCCCTTGATAAAGACCCGCTCACCTTGGGATATGGTGAGGGCGGGCAGATCGAGTACAGCGTCGCCACTTGGCCAGGAAAAGGCCAGATCGCGGATCTCAACCACGGCTTTTTTCATGGCGTTACCAGCTCAGCTTGTTGGCGGACGGGGTCAGCTCGCCAGCGGTCTGGCCGGTAGGCAGAATGCCCTGCACGCTCAGCTTCTCAAGGCTCGGATAGACGCTGAACAGGGTGGCTTCCAGGCCGGTCAGCTTGGCAGGTGTCTGGCAGGTGTAGGTGTACATGGCCCCCAGATCGGCGTGACCCGCCTCATCATGGTGGTGTTCATCGTGATCGCTGCCAGCCTTTTCATGGTCATGGTCATGGTCGTGATCTTCTTTGGCCGCCCGCAGCTCCTGGTGAGTCAAGGTGCAGCCAGCCGCCGGGTCTAAACGGAACAGAGCATCCGGCTGCTTGAGCTGAGCCATGGCCTTGGCGTATTGCGCCTTGTCTGCATCGCTCTTGGCTGCGTGCTCGAATCCGACCAGATCGGCGCCGGGTGCCTGGAACTCTATCATCAGCTGCTTGCCATCGAGCACCAGATTGAGGTGAGCGTGACCATGCTCGTGGGCACCGTGGCCGTGGCTTTCATGCTCGTCGTGGTTTGCTTGCACGCCAAAGGCGGCGGCTGCCAGTAATAAGGTGACTGCTTTCATCGTTAATCCTTGCGAAACAATTAATAAGAGGAATGTTCAGAGGGAAAGGCGATGAGGGGAGGAGGCGCGCGGATGCGGCAATGACCTGTGGTTCTGTACTGCGGGGTAGGGAAAGCGATGGGGGCGAGATGACCTGCGACAAAGAGTGGCTGTGGGACTGGCAGTGTCGGCGTCAGAGCAAGCTTGCCATCCAGATGGAGGGCGCAGAGGAGGCAGCTGTGATTGTGGTCCGGCAGGTCTGCTTCCAGCGGGTGTTGTGCCAGCGCCGGTTGTATCCACAACCAGCCCAGCAGCAACAACCCGATTTTCAGCTTGGAACGACCCATAGACCCTTATGAAAAGGCGCCGTCAGCGCCCCTTCTCTCTGATTCAGAGATGGGACTGGATGAGCCCCATCACGGTAGCAATATTGGTGGCATCGAGCTGGCCGTCTTTGGCAAACAGCACCTTGCCCTCTTTATCCAGCAGTATGATGGCCGAACTTTCCGGCGCGAGATCCCAGGCGTTGCGAGCCATGCCTTTGGCATCCAGTACCATGGCGGACCAGGGGAACTCTTTCTTGCTGTCTTCGGCACTGCTCTTCACAAAGCCGGAAGTACCCCAGATGGCGTCATTGCTGTTGATGATGGTGACGGTCTGGTACTTGTCGTGGGGTAGCTTGGCCGCTTTGATCGCCTCGATCATGGGGGCGTTCAGTTCCTTGGCACTGGAGCGACCCGCTATGTGCTGGATCAGGAAAACTTTGCCAGTCAGTACCTTGCTTTGCCAGGGTTGGTAGCTGACCTCTTTCTCTTTCAGCACCAGTTCACCCTTGTCGCTGATATTGACCAGCGGCACCTGGGCAGACTCCTTGATGTTGTGAGCCATGGCCAGGGTCGGCAGCAGCGCCAGAGTAAGTACGAGATGTTTCATCCTGATGACACTCCTTTTGTTATGTTATAACGATTTTTCACTTGAGGGAATGGGGCAGAACTCATCCTAAACTGATCGGATCTGTTTAAAAAGTGTTAAATAAACTCGCAAGAGCGTCGACGATGCCGCCCGTCAGCGCTGAGCTCGGCGGACAAAGGCGGCAAGGATGGCACGCAGTCGATAAAAATCAATTGGTTATCAACTGGTTTGATGAGTGTTGAACCTAGTACAAGGGTTCGCTGACCAGCGGGATCTTGGCCATGGTCATCTGCTCGGCCAGCAGGGGCGAACCTGTCAGCAAGACGTGGCGCTGATTGCCGATCACTACCGTATCCCCTTTCAATCCACTGTCGGCCGTGATGGCCAGCCAGGCTGGCGAGACGCTGCCGATGCTGATATTCGGGTAGATGATGCTGAGCATGTATTGCGGTGCCAGCTCTGCCAGCAGGCTTGCCATCAGCAGTGCCTTCTCATCGCTGTCTGCCTTGTTGTTCTGCAATGCCTGCAGGGGCGGGGCGAAGTGATCCATCTGTTCCGGTGGCGTGGGTATCCCGCTCAGCCACTCCTGCAACAGGCCGACGCTGGTGGCCAGATCCTTGGCGGAAAACTGTTTTGCTAGGGGTTTGAGATCCCCCTTGAACTGGTAGAACAACTGGGAGTAATTGGGGCGCACGCAGGGCAGCTTGCGGTTGGATGGATGAACGCAGGGCACGACCCGCATCTGGTAGAAGGCGTCGTCCTGATATTGCTGGTAAGCCTGCCAGAACAGGGTCGACTCCATGCTGTCGTCGCGCAGGGTGAAAGCCTGCTCCAGATTGCGAAACTTGGTAGCGGTCTCGGGACTGTTCTGATTGATGAGGTTGATACTGTTGTAAAGGCGCGGGCTTATGTAGGAGTAGAGTGTCTCCAGCGGATAGTTGAGGGCGGCATCGAGCAGGGTCATTTCGTGGCGGCTGACCGACATGATGCGTTCATTGGTATTCAGTTGCAGTCGCTTCTGTTGCCCGTCGGCAGATTGCCACTGCCAGCTCAGGTTGACCTCGCTTGCCCCGACCGTCGATGCGACCACTAGACTTAACAACAGACCTTGTGCCAGTTTCATGATGGTGCATCCTGCTCGGGGTGATACTAAACAACTAGGTGAGCCGACCGGATTTGGATTGGTTTAGTTTTTGTGATCTGGGTAACAGTCTGATAAGGCTTTAAATTTAATTCTCGAAATAAGTCATACAGGAAACTGCCATGAAGCGAATTCCGATACTCTTGCTGCTGTTGGCCGCCTTGCCTGCGGCGGCGGGCCAGGTGATCGTCAACCAGGGCATGTCCATTGAGGACACCTTCGCGCTGCGAGACAAGCTGGCGCGGGAGCATGAATGGCAGGAGTGGCTGCGTTTCCAGCAGGCCATCAAGTGGCTGGAGGTATTGCCGGTCAACTGTGAGCTGATGAGTCAGCCGGGCGGTGGTTATCGCTGTGGCAGCAACCATTACCGACCCTATCAGCAGGATGGACGGGAGATTTACATCCAGGGCGATCCAGCCGGTGTGACGCCGGGTCAGCCTCCGTCGCATCCAATGAAGAAGGCGCCCTGAGGCCAGTGCCGTTCAGTCAAGACTGAGCGATATTCTGCTTTATCTGAACGGCATCAAGGCATTGATGGCGGTGCCGTCATACCTCTTCAATGCTCGTGTTGCTATCTCCCGGCCAAGGGATATCACCTCAACCATTTCCACCTCTTGTTGAACACATAAATAATGAAGCAAAGGCGCTATTGGCGCTTTGGCGCCAGACCTCTTTTGGGGGGATTGGATACGCCCTTGTTTGGGGCTGCATCATGGCTCTGGCTCGGGTTACACTGTGCCATCGTTGGGCGCAGAAAAAGCAAGATGAGCGACCGTGAGGAGGCCGGACAAATGGCGTCCTCACGGCAGTATCCTTGGCCATGGCAGGAGACAGGATGAGCAAGAAATCGTTGGATTGGGGTATCGATCTCGGTGGTACCAAGTGCGAGTGTGTGGTGCTGGATGGCGACGAGGTGCTGCTGCGTCATCGCATCCCCACTGAACGTCAGGGCGGTTATCAGCATATGATCGGCCAGATCGCGAAACTGGTAGAGGAGTGCGCGGTCAAACTGGGTCAGCGCCCAACCATTATAGGCATGGGCACGCCCGGCGCACGTGATCCCCAGACAGGGGTAATGAAGAACTGCAATACCACCGAGCTCAACGGCAAGCCGTTCAAGGAAGATCTGGAACGCAGGCTCGGCGTTCCCGTGCTCATCGCCAACGACGCCAACTGCTTCGCGCTGGCGGAAACCCATCTCGGTGCGGTACGCCAGCACCATCCCGATGCGAAGGTGGTGTTCGGCATCATAATGGGCACCGGTGTTGGCTCCGGCATCGTCATCAATGGCCGTATCTTGAATGGCCACCACGGCATCGCCGGTGAGTGGGGCCACAATGTGCTCTCCCCCGATGGTCCCGAGTGCTACTGTGGCAAGCGTGGCTGCGTCGAGACCCTCATCAGCGGCCCGGCGCTGGAGGCCTGGTATCAGGTCAAGACCAAGCGTCATCTGTCGCTGGCCCAGATCGCGGCGGCGACGGCTTATGATCATGTGGCCAAGCTCACTATCGATCGCTTGCACTTGCTGTTCGGTCAGGCGCTGGCCAATGTGGTCAATATTCTCGATCCGGATGTCATCGTCATCGGTGGTGGCGTCGGCAATGTGCAGAGCCTCTACAGCGCAGGGCGCCAGACAATTTTGCCATTCCTCTTTAATCCCCGCTTCGCTACCCCCATTATTGCTCCAGCTCTGGGAGACAGCGCCGGTGTGTTCGGGGCCGCACTGCTGGCCCGTGGCGTATTCCAGGACGCCCTGCTGTCGTGAATCATCCATCCGTTCGTCCCTTTGTCGCAGGTAAGGACACACTTTTTTCATGATCAAGATTGCCATCAATGGGTACGGGCGGATCGGCCGCAACGTGCTACGTGCTCTTTATGAAAGCGGGCGCGACAAGAACATCAAGATAGTTGCCATCAACGAGCTGGCGGCGCCTGAAGCCATGGTGCACCTCACGCGTTTTGACACCAGCCACGGTCGTTTTCGCTATCCGGTACAACTGGCTGGTCACAGCATGCTGGTGGGGGAGGATCTCATCTCCCTGTTTGCCGAGCAGGACCCCGCCAATCTACCCTGGCGGGCGCTGGGGGTGGACGTGGTGCTCGATTGCACCGGTGTATTCGGCTCGCGGGCCGACGCCGAGCGTCATCTGGGCGCGGGGGCGGGCAAGGTGCTCTTCTCCCATCCGGCGGATGCGGATGTGGATGCCACCATCGTCTACGGAGTGAACCATCAGGTGCTGACGGGAAGGGAGCGGATCGTCTCCAACGCTTCCTGTACCACCAATTGCGTGGTGCCCGTCATCGAAACATTGCATCGAGAATTCGAGATAAATTGTGGTACTATTACGACAATTCATTCGGCCATGCATGATCAGCAAGTCATCGATGCCTACCACAGCGACTTGCGTCGAACCCGTGCTGCCAGCCAGTCCATCATTCCGGTGGATACCAAGCTGGCAAAGGGGTTGGAGCGAATCCTCCCCCACTTCGCCGGCAAGTTCGAGGCGATCGCGGTACGGGTGCCGACCATCAACGTAACCGCAATGGATCTCAGTATTACTGTTCGTAAAAAAGTGACGGTTACTGACGTAAATCAAGCCCTGCAACGGGCATCCAGAGGTACATTAAGCGGTATTCTGGATTACACGGAGGAGCCATTGGTCTCCGTAGACTTCAATCATGATGCACACTCCTGCATCATCGATGGTACCCAGACACGGGTAAGCGATGCCAACCTCGTCAAGATGTTGATGTGGTGCGATAACGAATGGGGCTTCGCCAACCGTATGCTGGATACCACCCGGGCCATGATGGCCGCAGGCTGAGAGCCTGAACGGGCGCAAGGTTACTGTTTTTAACATTACCTGAAAATATAGAGGACTGAATATGTCTGTTATCAAGATGACCGACCTGGATCTGGCGGGTAAACGCGTTCTGATCCGTGCTGACCTGAACGTACCGGTAAAAGACGGCAAGGTCACTTCCGACGCACGTATCGTGGCGACACTGCCGACCATCAAGCTGGCTCTGGAAAAGGGCGCCAAGCTGATGATCACCTCCCACCTGGGTCGCCCGACCGAGGGTGAATACAACGAAGAGTTCTCCCTGGCTCCGGTTGTCAACTATCTGAAAGACGCTCTGTCCTGCCCGGTCCGCCTGGCCAAGGATTACCTGGATGGCGTAGAAGTCGCTGCCGGTGAGTTGGTCGTGCTGGAAAACTGCCGTTTCAACAAAGGCGAGAAAAAGAACACCGAAGAGCTGGCCAAAAAATACGCCGCCCTGTGTGACGTCTTTGTAATGGATGCGTTCGGTACTGCTCACCGCGCCGAAGGTTCTACCTACGGTGTGGCTCAATTTGCCCCGATCGCCTGTGCAGGCCCGCTGCTGGCCGGTGAACTGGAAGCACTGGGCAAAGCCATGCTGAAACCCGAGCGCCCCATGGTTGCCATCGTTGGCGGCTCCAAGGTCTCTACCAAGCTGACCGTGCTGGAATCCCTCTCCAAGATCGCTGACCAGCTGGTGGTCGGTGGTGGCATCGCCAACACCTTCATCGCGGCTGCCGGTCACAACGTCGGCAAGTCCCTGTGTGAACACGACTTGCTCGACACCGCCAAGAAACTGGCTGCCGAGACCAACATTCCTGTCACCACAGACGTGGTCGTGGGCACCGAGTTCTCAGAAAGCACTCCGGCCACCATCAAGTCCGTCTCCGACGTGACCGATGGCGACATGATCTTCGACATCGGCCCTGACTCTGCCAAGGCCCTGGCCGACATCATCATGAATGCCAAGACCATTCTGTGGAACGGCCCGGTCGGCGTGTTCGAGTTCGACCAGTTCTCCGCAGGCACCAAGGTGATTGCCGAAGCCATCGCTGCTTCTCCGGCCTTCTCCATCGCTGGCGGTGGTGACACCCTGGCCGCCATCGACAAGTTCGGCATCGCCGACAAAGTCTCCTACATCTCCACTGGCGGCGGCGCCTTCCTGGAGTTTGTAGAAGGCAAGGTACTGCCGGCTGTTGCGATGCTGGAACAGCGCGCCAAAGCCTAATTGACCCGGGACGGGGGGCAAAAGCCTCCCGTTTCGTTTATCATGTGGCCGCTGTGCCGGTTCATGATGAACCCCCCATTTTTTATTAACGGCATACGAGAACAGGACGATTAAACATGTCTAAGAAAATTTTCGACTTCGTAAAACCCGGCGTGATCACTGGTGATGACGTTCAGAAAGTGTTCGCCATCGCCAAAGAGAACGGCTTCGCTCTGCCAGCTGTAAACTGCGTTGGTACCGACTCCGTCAACGCCGTACTGGAAGCTGCTGCCAAGGTCAAAGCGCCGGTTATCGTTCAGTTCTCCAACGGTGGTGCCGTGTTCACCGCCGGCAAGGGTCTGAAGCTGGAAGGCCAGCAAGCCGCCATCATCGGTGCCATCTCTGGTGCCAAGCATGTTCACGCCGTTGCCGAAGCCTATGGCATCCCGGTTATCCTGCACACCGACCACGCTGCCAAGAAGCTGCTGCCGTGGATCGACGGTCTGCTGGAAGCGGGCGAGAAGCACTTTGCTGAAACCGGCAAGCCGCTGTTCTCCTCCCACATGCTGGATCTGTCCGAAGAGTCTCTGGAAGAGAACATCGACATCTGCTGCGAGTACCTGACCCGCATGGCCAAGATGAACATGACTCTGGAGCTGGAACTGGGTTGCACCGGTGGCGAAGAAGACGGTGTGGACAACAGCCACATGGATCAATCCGCCCTGTACACCCAGCCGGAAGACGTGGCTTACGCCTACGAGCGTCTGTCCAAGATCAGCCCGCGTTTCACCATCGCTGCCTCCTTCGGCAACGTACACGGTGTATACAAGCCGGGTAACGTCAAGCTGACCCCGTCCATCCTGGACGCTTCCCAGAAATTCGTTTCCGAGAAGTTTGGTCTGCCTGCCAAGTCTCTGGACTTCGTATTCCACGGTGGTTCAGGTTCCACTCTGGAAGAGATCCGTGAGTCCATCTCCTACGGCGTAGTGAAGATGAACATCGACACCGACACTCAGTGGGCTACTTGGGAAGGTCTGCTGCACTTCTACAAGACCAACGAAGCTTACCTGCAAGGTCAGCTGGGCAACCCGGAAGGCGCTGACAAGCCGAACAAGAAGTTCTACGATCCGCGCGTATGGCTGCGTGCCGGTCAGACTTCCATGATCGCCCGTCTGGAGAAAGCCTTCTCCGACCTGAACGCCATCAACGTACTGTAATTCGTTACCGTATCTTGATTGCTGCAAAGGCGCCCCTCGGGGCGCCTTTTGTATTTGTGGGTTGCGGTCATCAGCCCCACGGTGTGACCGAAGCAAAAGGTATCCCCCGGGATGCCTTTTGCATTTCTGTGATCCTCATGGACTGGATTGGTAGCGGGGGGCTGGGTATTATCGATGACAGGTCGTTTATTTTAGTAAACACATGGTCACCAAGGCGGGATGCTGAGTATGCAGGCAGGAAAGTTCAACGGATATCAGGAACATGTGGCCTCCTATTATGCGGCCACCCGCAACGACAATCAGCAGTGGCCAGAACTGGGCGGTGAGCTGAATGTCGATGTCTGCATCATTGGTGGCGGCTTTACCGGCCTCAATACCGCCATCAACCTGGCACAGGCGGGCTACAAGGTGGCCCTGCTGGAGGCAAACCGCGTCGGCTGGGGGGCGTCCGGTCGCAACGGCGGCCAGCTCATTCGTGGCATAGGCCACGATACCAGCCAGTTCGCCCGCTGTATCGGCGAGCAGGGAGTACGGGAGCTGGATCTGATGGGGTTGGAGGCGGTGCAGCTGGTGCGAGAGCGCATCGAGCACTTCAACATCGACTGCGATCTCACCTGGGGTTACTGCGACCTCGCTACCCGTCAGCGCCATCTTGCCGGATTTGAGGAAGAAGCTGCACATCTGGCCAGCCTGGGTTATCAGCACGAGATCAAGCTGGTGCCACGGGAGGAGATCCACTCAGTGGTGGGGTCGGATCGCTATATCGGCGGCATGATCGACATGGGCTCGGGTCACCTGCATCCCCTCAATCTGGCACTGGGTGAAGCGCGCGCCGCCGCCAGCCTGGGTGTCGCTCTGTTCGAGCACTCCCGAGTGGCCCATATCGACTATGGCAAGCGGGTGCAGATCACCACGGCCCGTGGCCGGGTGAGTGCCGATTATCTGGTGATAGGTTGCAACGCCTACCTCAATGATCTCAATCCCGAATTGGGGGGCAGGGTGCTACCGGCGGGCTCTTACATTCTCGCCACTGAGGTGCTGGAGAAGCGGCTGCGCCAGCGCTTGTTGCCGCAGAATATGGCGGTGTGCGATCAGAACGTGGCGCTCGACTACTATCGCCTCTCCGCCGATGGTCGCCTGTTGTTTGGTGGTGCCTGCAACTACTCGGGAAGGGACCCGCGAGACATCAAGGCTTTCATGTTGCCCAAGCTGCTGAGAGTCTTCCCTGAGCTGGCGGGCACCGCCATCGAGTTTCAGTGGGGCGGCATGATAGGGATAGGGGCCAATCGCTTGCCGCAGATCGGCCGCTTGCAGGATCATCCCAACGTCTTCTATGCCCAGGCCTATTCCGGTCATGGCCTCAACGCCACGCATATGGCGGCCAAGCTGGTGGCAGAGGCGATCCGCGGCGAGAGCCGGGGCTTCGATCTGTTCAGTAGCGTGCCCCACATGACCTTCCCCGGTGGCCCGGCGTTGCGCTCCCCCCTGCTGGCGCTCGGCATGCTGTGGCACCGGATGAAGGATCTGTTGTAAAGGGCAAGCGCAAGCAGCCCGAAGGGGGAGGGTGGGGAAGCGTTATTGAGCAGGTTCGGCCAGACGCCAGCCCTGTTCGGTTTTCATCATCCAGACGTCGGTCTCTTGCTGCAGCACCTGACCGGCCTCGAATTCGCCATATTTGCGCTCCAGCTCCATCAGTCCCATCTCTTGCTGGAAGGGACCAACCCTGTCATAGACCAGGTCCTCGTCGTGCAGTACCTGCAACTGATCCAGCCCCAGCTTGAAATGGAGCTGGTAGCTCACCTTGATCAGATAGACGCCCTCCATCCGCTCTTCTTTACCGAGAATGGCAAAGTCACTGATCTCGAACAGATTGTCGTCTGTGTCAGACTGGAGTTTGGCGGTGACCTGATGCTGGATTGCCTCTTCACCGGGTCCTGCGTAACAACCATATAGCCAGAGGGCCAGCAGGGGGATGAACCACTTTTTCATCAAAACTCCGGACAAGTGCAAAACGGGAGGGCAGATTGTGCCACGCGAACGTGCGGTGGCAAACCTCGGCTCATGGTTCCAGAGTGCGTTCCAGCACTATGGCCTCTGCCCTATAGACAGCCAGCTCGCGGCGATAGCACTCGATGAACCCTCTGCGCAGCCAGAAGGATAGAGCACTCTCATTGCTGGCAATCACTGACAGGCGAAGCCGGGTAGCCCCCCATGAGCGTGCCAGCGTGCAGGCGTGAAGATAGAGTGACTGACCACGGCCACTCCCTTGCCAGGGTTCCCCCACCAGTAACAGTCCCAGATAGGCGGTGTCTGGATTGGGGTAGCCGCGCAGCAGATCAATGACGGCGGTGAGTTCTCCCTGCTCCCAGTGGCCGATGAGATATTTGTCAGAGAGCGAGAGGTCGGGCGGACATGCCACTAGCGCTTCCTCCGCAGCTCGCGCGGAGAGGGGCTCATGACTCACGGCCGCCTGATAGGCAGGGGCAAGTTCGAACAGACGCTGCAAGGCTGGACCATCGGTTGCCAGCAGCCGACGCAACTCAGTTTGCATCGCGCACCCTATCGAGGTGTCCGGCAAATGCTTCCGGCCCCATAAAGCCGGTCACCCGCTGGCCACTCACTTCCTGGCCGGCACTGTCGAAGAAGATCAGGGTCGGCAGCCCCAGCACGTTCAGGCCGTTGAGCAGCTCCACATCGGCATCGTCGTTGGCGGTGACGTCCGCCTGCAACAGCACCATCTGGCCGAAGCGCTCACGCACGGCGGGATCGCTGAAGGTCTTGTGCTCGAACTCCTTGCAGGCCACGCACCAGTCGGCGTAGAGGTCCAGCAGCACAGGTTTGCCGCGGGCGGCGGCGAGTTGCGTCTTGAGATCGTCCAGGGTCTTGATGCGGATAAATTGGGGCGCCTGGGTCTCGGCGCTGGCCTTGACGCCGGGCATGGGCAGCAGCAGATCCTTGCCTGCCACCACCAGGCTCATCATCGCCAGTAACAGCACGAAGCCGCCGAGACTCTTGCCGACCGAGTGGGCACGATGCTGATTGTGGTGATAGAGGTAGCCGCACAGCAGCAGCCCCCAGCCGAGCCAGGCGAGGGTGGCGACCTGGTCGCTCCAGAGTCGCGACAGCAGCAGGATTGGCACCGCCAGCAGGGCAAAACCAAACAGCTGCTTGATCACGTCCATCCAGGCGCCCGCTCTGGGCAGCAACTTGCCCCCCGAGGTGCCGAGCAGCAGCAACGGCAGTCCCATCCCGAGCGACAGGGCACAGAGGGCCGCACCGCCGAGCCAGAGATCGCCGCTTTGAGCCACGTAAATCAGGGCGCCGGAGAGCGGTGCCGTGGTGCAGGGGGAACAAACCAGGCCCGAGATCATCCCCATGATGCCGACCCCGAGTACAGAGCCTCCCTGCTGGCGGTTGGAGAGGCCGCTCAAGCGGGTTTGCAGGCTGCTCGGCAGTTGCAGGGTGTAGAGCCCGAACATGGAGAACGCCAGCAGCACGAACATGACGGAGAGCCCGATCAGCACATAGGGGTGCTGCAGCGCCGCCTGGAATTTCAAGCCTGCCGACGCTACCACCAGCCCGAGCAGGGTATAGGTCACCGCCATTCCCTGCACATAGACGAAGGAGAGCAGGAAGGCGCGGCGGGTGGAGAGCCTATGACCCGCCCCGGCTATGATGCCGGTCAAAATGGGGTACATGGGGAAGACGCAGGGAGTGAAGGCGAGGCCGAGCCCCAGCGCAAAGAAGGCGGCTATGCTGAGCCAGAATCCCTGGCTGCCAAGGGCGGCGGCCAGCTGATCCTGCTGACTGCTGGCTTGGGCGCGGGTCATGTCATCGGTGGCGGCCGGATCTGTATCGTTAGCGACGACAGGCTGCACCGCAATCTGCTTGTCTGTGGGCGGGTAGCAGAGGCCGTCGGTACAGCCCTGATAGCTGACGGTGAGGCTGGCCTGCTGCCCCGCCTCTGTCAGGGTGACGGGGATCTGCACCTCCCGGTAGTAGACCCGGGTCTTGCCGAAGAAGTCATCCTCATGCTCTGCCCCGGCAGGCAAGACGGGTTCGTTGAAGGTGAGATTCTCGCCCTTGAAGCGTAAGCTATGGCGGTAGAGATAGTAGTTATCGGCGATGCGCAGGGTCAGCAACAGCTGGTTGCCTTGCTGTTCACTCTCGAACACGAAGGCGTCGTCGACTTTCAGAAACTTGGGCTGGGCGTTGGCCTCGATGCCAAGAGCGCTCAGCAGACTGTCACTGCTGGCCTGAACCGGCGTCACATTCAGGGTGGACAGCAGCAGGGCGAAGAGCACAAGCAGGGGGGAGAGCAGGCGAGACAGTGTCATGAGGTTTCCTGTGTTAACCAGTCGAGATAGGGCTGATGGCCCTGGCTTGTCGGGAGTGCCAGGATCTCCGGCACCTCATAGGGGTGATGGCTGAGGATGCATAGGCGCAAGAGTTCGAACAGGGAGGCCCGCGACTTGATGATGAGCTGGATCTCCCGTGCCCGTTCGATCTGCCCCTGCCAGCGATAGACGGAGGTGAGGCCGGGCAGCTGATTGATGCAGGCCGCCAGCCGCTGGTTCAGCAGTTGTTCGCTGATGAGGTCGGCGCTCGCCTCATCCGGGCAGGTGCAAAGCACCAGAATGGCATCTGTCATGGTGAAATTTCTCGTCCGTTCGAGGCGGCAGGGCGCCTTTAAACCAGCGGCTACTATACCTAGCGACGGGGTAAATAGCATCTGACGGGCTTTATCGGCTCGACATGAAAATAAGTGGGGGGCATGAGATAGACGCTGTCAAAGGGACAAGGCAGAATGAGCGGGCTTGTTCCCATTCGACGTAAGGAAATGTATGACCCAACAGAATGAGCAGCAGAGAAACCGCATGTTGAGCCTGTTGCGCGAAGGTGAGCGCCGTATGTTGGTGCAACTGGCCGGTCTGCTGCGTACCAGTGCCGATGAAATCAATGCCGAGCTGGAAAAAGAGGAGCTGCTGGCTACCCTGGAGCAACCCGTCACGGTGGAGTATCTCAACGGCGTGGTGCAACACCATCTGTTCGAGCGTCTGCACAAGGGTGACATGGTGGCGGCCCAGCGCCTGCTGAACCAGTACCAGAGCGACCTCGAGGCCATGCTGGCCCAGGAGTCGGCCGAGGTGGATGCCCCGACCGAAGAGCTGAAGGCGCAAGCCTGAACGCTGCGGCAGGCCTTGCGGGCTTGTCTTCCTCCAGCACCATCATGCCAGTTGCATGATGGTGCCTAGTGTTCCCCGCTTTATTTTTCTGCCGTTTAGCCCAGTGCGTTCTGCTGTACCTGGCCCGGTATCGGGAAGACCTTGTCATAGCTCCAGTTGTAGATGAAGGCATAGACCAGGTAGAACAGCACGAAGCCCAGATCCAGCACCAGCGCCTCCATCATGCTGATTTCGAGCCACCAGGCCATCACTGGCAAGGCGACAAACAGCAGGCCCCCTTCAAAGCCCATGGCATGCCATACCCGCTGCCAGAGCGTCTTGTGGGTGTGACCCTGATACTTGAGCAGCAGTTTGTCCACGCCGATGTTGTAGACGTAGTTCCAGACGGTGGCGAGCACCGAGAAGAACAACGCCAGCGGCCCCATATGGTTGAGTCCTACGCCAGTGATCCAGCTTGCCAGGGGGGCGGCGATCAGCAGGCCAATCACTTCGAAGCCAATGGCATGGCGCAAGCGGTCACGGGTATTACGCATGATCTGTCTCTCTATCTATCTGTGTCTGAGTGTCTATGGTGGCCAATTTATCGCGAATTTGTGATAGGTTCACGTTGGTATCTATCGCTAAAATAGATAGGTTGGCGCACAACCAGGTCATGACAGGAGCAACCGGATGAACCCCTCGCTGGAACAACTCAAGGCGCTGCTGGCGGCAGCAGAGACGGGCTCCTTCTCGGCGGCGGCCCGCAAGCTGGGCAAGGCGCAGTCTGTGGTCAGTACGGCCATCTCCAACCTGGAGATAGATCTCGGGCTGGAACTATTTGATCGCTCTGCCCGCTATCCCGTGCTGACGGAGGCGGGCACCCGCATCCATCAGGAGGCCACTATCTTGCTGGCCCAAAGCGAGCGCTTGCAGGCGATCGCCGGTGAGCTGGCCGCAGGCGTAGAGTCGCGGCTCACCCTGGCCATCGATGATGACTCCCATCTGCCCTGGCTTGGCTCCCTGTTGGAGGAGTTCGCCACCCGTTACCCCGGCGTCGAGCTGGAGTTGCTGTTTCCGCTGATGGAGGATGTGACCGAACTGCTCAAAAGCGGCCGGGCCCAGCTTGGCATCAGCTATCAGAAGGAGCGGCCTGAGCGGGAGCTCGCCTCCTGTTCACTGGGCTCCGTCAAGATGCCGCTGGTGGTCTCCCCCGATCATCCGCTGGCCCGCAAGACGCCACTGCGAGAGAGCGACTTGCAAGGGGCCCGTCAGCTGATGGTGACGGGACGACGGGAAGGCACGGAGCGTCACCGCTTCCGCCTCTCGGCGCAGGTGTGGTGGGTGGAGGGGGATCTGGGCATTTTGGAGCTGGTCAAGCTGGGGTTGGGTTGGGCATCAGTGCCGGACTTTCTGTTGCACCGGCCGCTGGCGCGAGGGGAGGTAGTGGTGCTCAATCCGGACTTTATTGCGCTGGCTGAGCTGGCTCTGGAGCTGCAATGGTATCGCGCCCGCCCGCTGGGGCAGGCGGGGCGCTGGCTCAAGGAGGCACTGCTGGCGCGAGTGCCTCGTTAGCCGACCTTACTCGGTCAGCGAGTAGGGCAGGGCTTGCAGAGCAAGGCTGGAGGCCTCCTCCTGCTTGAAACGAAAACGGGCATCGGCCTCTGTATCCTTGGGCAGCACGGCCGTGATCCACACCTGATCTGCCTGTTGCCAGACGTTGAGCACCATGCCGCTGCGTCGCCAGTTGTCACCGAGCTGGATCTCCAGGGCATCGCCACAGGCGACGGGTTCGCTGGCAGTCCCGGCCAGCACGAACAGGGCGCGATTGTTGGCCCCGCGATACTTGGCGCGGGCGACAGTCTCCTGTCCCATGTAGCAGCCCTTGGTGAAGCTGATGCCCTCCAGTGCCTGCAGGTTCAACATCTGGGGTATGTACTCCCCCTGATGCACGGCTTCCAGATGGGGGATGCCGGCCTTGATATCCAGTCCCCACCAGAGTGATTCGCTACCGGCAGGCAAGTCTATGGTCAGTGGTTGCTCGCTCACCAGCAGCCAGCGATCCGCTTCGATTTGCACTGCCATGCCATCGTCTATCAGGCCGGTTTGTGACACGGCAAATCGGGCCGCCACCCACTCATCCGTGCCCTGGCCAGCCACGCCAACTGCCTGACCATGGTTTTCGGCGATCTCGACCTTGGCAAACACCGCAAACTTCTTGAGTTCGGGCAACTGACGCGCCAGCACAGAGGGCTTGGTCAGCATCAGCAGGCGATCGCTCAGACAGAGCAGACGAAAGTCGCTCCACAGCTTGCCCTTGGCATCGCAGTGGCCGCCCAGCGTGCTTTGGCCCGGTTGCAGTGCATTGACGTCGCAGGTGACCTGGCCTTGCAGATACTTGACGCGATCTGCACCGGTCAGGCTGGTGATGGCGAGATCGGTCAGGGGGAAAAGGGTTGGCTCGGCAGGAAAAACAGGCGTTTGCAGGCTCACGATGGTATTCCAGAGACAGAAAGTATGTGACCTGCATGGTAAAGACGTAAGGAATGTTTGTCAGCCGGAAAATCCAGCTGTTACCATCCTCGGGTCTTTGTAAGGAGAGTTCCATGTTGAGCCCAATTGAAAAATCCCGCCTGAAGTGGGCCTGCCGTCGTGGCATGCTCGAGCTGGATGTGATCTTTATGCCGTTCTTTGAACACGAGTTCGACAGCTTGAGTGACGAGCAGCAGCAGACCTTCATCCGCTTGCTGGAGAGCGATGACCCTGACCTGTTCAAGTGGTGCATGGGCCACGGCGCTCCTGCCGATCCCGCGTTTGCCGCCATGATCGCCCTGATCCTGGAACGCAATCAGGCTCGCCACGATAGCCTGAGCTGATCCCGTATGCGGGTTTACATGCCCGTCATTCCCTCCCGGCAGCAGCGTGTCCTGCTGCTGATCCTGTTTCTGCTGCTGTTGTGGCCTGTGGCCAGCCTGATCCATGGTTGGCAGTGGGCACTTCTGATCCCCTGCTGGTTGGCGGGGCTCTGGCTTGCCTGGCAGGGTGCCGGCCGTATGGCCGGTTTGCTGGAGTGGGATGGGCAGTGGCTGGTGTGGCAGGGTTATCGCTACCAGCTGGGGGCGCGCAGTCGCGTCCTGCCCGGTGTACTCTGGCTGCAACTGGTGGCAAGCGACAGGCCTGATGCCCGTCTCTGGTTCTTCTCCGACGCACTCGCACCGGAACATTACAGGGCGCTGGCCCGCGCCATCAGGCTAACGCCACCCGCCCGTTAATCATCCTGCCTGTTTCAACCCTTCTCCCTCATAGCAAATGACCCCGCCGGGGCGAGGTCATTTGGGTGACTGCTAGCGGGTCATTACTCCCGATCCTGCGTCAGTACTGTGGGCCTGGAGTTAGGCTGCATGTCCGGGTAGTCCGGGATGTGGGGTGCAGGATCAGTCCCGCTCCGGGGTCAGCACAGTGGGTTTGGAGTCTGGCTGCATGTCCGGATAATCCAGGTTGTAGTGCAGGCCGCGTGACTCCTTGCGCTGCAGCGCGCAGTTGACGATGAGCTCGGCCACCTGCAGCAGGTTGCGCAGTTCCAGCAGGTTGTTGGAAACGCGGAAGTTGGCGTAGTACTCCTGCACTTCCTGCTTGAGCATGTCGATACGGCGCTTGGCACGGGCCAGGCGTTTGTTGGTACGCACTATCCCCACATAGTCCCACATCATCAGCCGCAGCTCATGCCAGTTGTGCTGGATAACGACCTGTTCGTCCGAGTCGTCCACCTTGCTCTCATCCCAGGCGGGCAGATGGGGCGGTTCCACGCTCATGGGCAACTTGGCCATGATGTCGGCTCCCGCCTGATGGGCATAGACCACGCACTCGAGCAAGGAGTTGGAGGCCATGCGGTTGGCACCGTGCAGACCCGTGTAGGTCACTTCGCCAATGGCATAGAGACCGGGAATGTCGGTCTGGCCATTGTTGTCGATCATCACGCCACCACAGGTGTAGTGGGCCGCCGGGACTATGGGCATCGGCTCCCTGGTGATGTCGATGCCGACCGCCATGCAGCGCTCAAAGATGGTCGGGAAGTGCTTGATGATGAAATCCGCCGGCTTGTGGCTGATGTCCAGATACATGCAGTCGGCACCGAGGCGTTTCATCTCGTGGTCGATGGCGCGGGCGACTATGTCCCGCGGGGCCAGCTCGGCTCGCTCATCGAACTCCAGCATGAAGCGGCTGCCGTCGGGACGGCGCAGATAGGCACCTTCCCCGCGCAGGGCTTCGGTCAGCAGGAAGTTGGGGTCATCGGGGTGGAACAGGCTGGTGGGGTGGAACTGGTTGAACTCCAGGTTCGCCACCCGGCAGCCGGCGCGCCACGCCATGGCAATACCGTCACCCGAACTCACGTCCGGGTTGGAGGTGTACTGATACACCTTGGAGGCACCGCCGGTAGCCAGCGCCACGAAGCGGGCGCGGATCACCTCGACTTGCTCGGCGTTGCGGTTCCAGACGTAGGCACCCAGCACCTTGTTGCCCGGCAGGTTCAGCTTGCGGGTGGTGATGAGGTCGACCGCGTTGAAGCGCTCCATCAGCTGGATGTTGGGGTGGGAGCGCACCTGATCGATCAGGGTGAGCTGCACCGCCTTGCCGGTGGCATCGGCCGCGTGGAAGATACGGCGATGGCTGTGGCCCCCTTCACGGGTCAGGTGATAATGGGACTCACCCTCGGCGTCCTCCTCCTGATCGAAAGGAACCCCCTGCTTGATCAGCCACTGGATGGATTCGCGGGCGTTGCGGGCGGTGAACTCCACCACGGCAGGGTCACACAACCCTGCCCCGGCGTTGAGCGTGTCGCTCACGTGGGATTCGATGCTGTCGGTTTCGTCGAAAACGGCAGCGATGCCTCCTTGCGCATAGAGAGTGGCCCCCTCACTGATGGGCCCCTTGCTCAGAACCAGGACTTTGGCCTGGTCTGCCAACCGCAACGCGAGGGACAGACCAGCGGCACCGCTGCCAATGATCAGTACATCGCAAAGGTATTCAACACTTGCTTTCATAAGTATCATTGGCCTGGATTAAGAACTGGCACCATGGTAGCCCAAGCGAGGGCGGTGATGCAGCCTGCGTCACATTTTTTTCAATGCAACCGAACTTTCCCTGATTCCTCCTGTCTGAACTTGTGCGCTTAGGAAGGGCCGGAAAAGAAAAACGATAACCTGATGGGGGTTTTACGGCTCTGATGAGCGACCAGAATCTACTGGACGAACAGCTGGTTGAACGGGTCCAGCGTGGCGATAAAAATGCATTCAACCTGTTGGTAAAAAAATACCAGCATAAAGTGGTCAACCTGGTTGCCAGGTATGTCAACAATCCGGGCGATGTGCCGGATGTGGCGCAGGAGGCGTTTATCAAAGCCTACCGAGCGTTGCCGACATTCCGTGGCGAGAGCGCGTTTTACACCTGGTTGTACCGAATCGCCGTGAATACGGCCAAAAATTATCTGACCTCTCAGGGGCGCAGGCCGCCCAGCAGTGATGTAGAGGCGGACGAGGCAGAATACTATGGTGGTGGCGAAGCCTTGCAAGAGGTTGCCACACCGGAAAACCTGGCGCTGACCGACGAGATCAAGCGTACCGTGTTTTCCGCCATAGAAGCTTTGCCTGAAGACTTGAGGACAGCCATCACCCTTCGCGAAATGGAAGGGCTGAGCTACGAAGAGATTGCCGAAATCATGGATTGTCCGGTGGGTACGGTGAGATCCCGCATCTTCCGGGCGAGGGAAGCAATCGATAAAAAGCTGAAACCTCTGATCGAGAATTAACTGGGGAAAGACAGGTTAACTATGGCAACTAAAGAGCAACTCTCGGCCCTGATGGATGGTGACTTGAACGATGTTGAGGTTCTTGGCGAGCTGGGAATGGATCCGGCGCTGCAAGATACCTGGTCTCGTTACCACTTGATCGGTGATGCCATGCGGGGCGACCTGCCGGTCAATCTGCAACTGGATCTCAGTGACAGCATCATGGCTGCACTGGAAGACGAGCCCACCATACTGGCGCCCAAGCCGGTGGAGAGCAAGCCAACTGCACCGCAGGTTCACACTGCAGCCAAGGTGGTTCCGCTGTTTCGCCGGGTCGGTCAACAGGTGGGGCAATACGCCATCGCCGCGTCGGTCGCCGCTGCCGTCATCTTCGGGGTGCAGCAGTATCAGGGTCAGGACGGCATACCGACCAATCCTGTGCTCAACACCATTCCTGTCGGTGGCAGTGCCTCGCCAGTGAGTGTGCACTACCCGCAAGATGGCAACCGGGCTTCCACCCGCCAGCAAGGGTTGAGCGAGCAACAGATGCAGGAGCAGCGTGAGCGTATCAATGCCTTCCTGCGTGACCATCAGTTGCAACAGCGTCTGCTGCAAGACAAGCAGATTCAGGAATAACGCATTTTTAGGGATCAGACCGTGCGCCAGTCCAGCCGTATTTTGCTGGCCTCTCTCCTGCTGATTTGTGCCAAGGCCTCGGCCGACGATAAGTCGGCCGAGGCCTTGTTGCAGCAGATGCAGAGTGCCGTTTCGCAACAAAACTTCGAGTTATCCATGGTCAAGGCCCGTCAGGGACGCCTCGAACCCATACGTTTCAGTCATGGGGTGATCGATGGCAAGGAGGTGGCTCATCTGAGCTATCTCGACGGCAAGACCATAGAGTACCTGCAGCGCCAGGATGAGTTCACCTTCTTCGAAAATACCCACGAACCCTACACCCTCAAAGGCGCCCGCTTCCCCGGTGTCTGGGCGACGCTGGTGAATATGCCGCTGCCCCGTGTGCTGGAAAGTTATGATCCAGTGCTGGCCGGCCGCAGTCGGGTAGCCGGTCTGGTGGCGCAAGTGGTCAGGCTGGTCCCCAAAGAGGCAGACAAGTATGGCTTCATGCTCTGGATCGATGAACAGAGCAGCCTCTTGCTGCGGGTGGACATGGTGGATCGGGAAGGCAATCTGGTCGAGCAGGTGCTGGGGGTGGATCTGGACAGGCTGAGCGCGCCTGCGCCCTGGCTGGTGAAGCTGGCCGGCAGCAAGCTGCCCCAGGCGCTGGCGCTGGAGGATGCCTATCCGGCGCCGCAGCAGACGCTTAACTGGCACCTGACCTGGTTGCCGGATGGGTTCAAGGTATTGTCTCAGGACAGGCATCAACTGGTGACCACCAGTTTGCCGGTCGATTACATGATGCTCTCCGATGGGCTGGTGGATCTCTCCGTCTATGTGGCCAGGGTTGATCCCAAGCAGGCGGTGCGTCAGCAGCTGATCCGCCAGGGCGCTACTTCGCTGGTGAGCTACGTCAACGATGTGGGGGTCGAGATCACTGTCGTCGGTGAAGTACCGGCCGACACAGCGAAACGTATCGCCGAGTCGGTGCAACCGTTGGCTCGCAATGAGACTGTACAGTAGTCGTCTGCACATGCTCGCTTGCCCGAGCGGGTCAGTCATGTTCAGATGGGATCAATCTTTCCCTCGTTATTGTGGAACCGTCTTGTGAGTGAAATGAGCGAAGAGCTGGCAACCGTGGTGGCCATTGATGGACAACATGCCTGGGTGGAGTGCGAACGGCGCTCCGCCTGCAGCAGTTGCCATCAACAATCCAACTGCGGTACCGGCACTGTTGCCAAGGCGTTTGTGATGAAGCAGCAACGACTGCGGATTGCCCTCACCGCCGAGGTGAGCGTTGGTCAGCAAGTGAGGCTCGGTATTCCCCAGGCGAGTATCCTGCGGGGTGCAGCACTGGTGTATGTAGTGCCGCTGTTCTGTCTGCTGGCGGGCGCTCTGCTCGGTCAGCTCTGGTTGGTACCCTTGCTGGCGGGCGGGGAGGGGATCACCATCCTCAGTTGCCTGCTGGGTGGCGTCATCGGATTTTCACTGGTTCGTTACTTTTCCACTCGACTCGAACAGGGGGCATACGGCCCCCGCATGCTGGGTGTGGTACTCCATACCCGCAACCTCTCCTGAGCGTGCAGGCCTGTATTTCTGGTGCTCCGTCGACTAAAGATTGGCCGTCGACCGGGTTATCCAGTAAAATCCTGCCTCCATATCCGGCCCTAACCTAATTTTGAGTGATTCTTGCTCGATGAAACACATTCGTAACTTTTCGATTATTGCGCACATCGACCACGGTAAATCGACCCTGTCGGACCGTCTGATCCAGACTTGCGGCGGCCTGTCCTCCCGCGAGATGCAGGCTCAGGTGCTTGACTCCATGGACCTGGAGCGCGAGCGCGGCATTACCATCAAAGCACAGAGTGTGACCCTGAACTACCAGGCACAAGACGGTAACACCTACCAGCTGAACTTTATCGACACCCCGGGCCACGTAGATTTTTCCTACGAAGTCTCCCGCTCATTGGCGGCCTGTGAAGGGGCGCTGCTGGTGGTAGATGCCGGCCAGGGGGTTGAGGCACAGACTCTGGCCAACTGCTACACCGCCATGGAAATGGAGCTGGAAGTGGTGCCGGTGCTGAACAAGATTGACCTGCCGGCCGCAGAGCCCGAGCGGGTTGCCGAGGAGATCGAAGACATAGTCGGCATCGACGCCATCGATGCTGTCCGTTGCTCCGCCAAGACCGGCCTGGGCGTTGACCTTGTGCTGGAAGAGATAGTAGCTCGCATCCCGGCGCCGGTCGGTGATCCCGATGCACCGCTGCAAGCGCTGATCATCGACTCCTGGTTTGACTCCTATCTGGGCGTCGTCTCTCTGGTGCGGATCAAAAACGGCTCCCTCAAGAAAAACGACAAGATCAAGGTGATGAGCACCGGTCAGGTGTGGGGTGTCGATCGTATCGGTATCTTCACGCCCAAGCAGGTGGATACCCAGGGGCTGGGCTGTGGCGAGGTAGGTTGGGTCGTCTGCGGCATCAAGGACATCCACGGTGCCCCTGTGGGCGATACCCTGACTCAGGCCAAGAACGGTGCCGAAAAAGCGCTGGCGGGTTTCAAGAAGGTGAAGCCGCAGGTGTATGCGGGCCTGTTCCCCATCTCCAGCGATGACTATGAGTCATTCCGTGATGCCCTCGACAAACTGTCCCTGAACGATGCCTCCCTGTTCTTCGAACCCGAGAGTTCCACCGCGCTGGGCTTCGGTTTCCGTTGTGGCTTCCTCGGTATGCTGCACATGGAGATCATCCAGGAGCGTCTGGAGCGGGAATACGATCTGGATCTCATCACCACGGCCCCGACCGTGGTCTACGAGATTGAGCTCAATGATGGCTCAACCATCCACATCGACAGCCCGTCTGCCATGCCCCCGGTCAACAACATCAAAGAGATGCGTGAGCCGATCGCCGAGTGCAACATATTGCTGCCGCAGGAGTACATGGGCAACGTCATCACTCTCTGTATCGAGAAGCGTGGCGTTCAGACCAACATGGTCTATCACGGCAATCAGGTTGCACTGACCTACGAAATCCCGATGGCAGAAGTGGTGCTCGATTTCTTCGACCGTCTGAAATCTACCAGCCGTGGTTACGCCTCGCTGGATTACGGCTTCAAGCGCTTTGAAACCTCCGAGATGGTCCGTCTGGATATCATGATCAACGGTGAGCGTGTCGATGCGCTGGCCATCATCACCCACAAGGAGAACGCCCAGTATCGCGGTCGCCAGGTGGTGGAGAAGATGCGTGAGCTGATCCCGCGCCAGATGTTTGATATCGCCATTCAGGCATCCATTGGCAACCAGATCATCGCGCGCAGCACGGTCAAGGCCCTGCGTAAAGACGTGACCGCCAAGTGTTATGGCGGTGACGTGAGCCGGAAGAAAAAGCTGCTGAACAAGCAGAAAGAAGGCAAGAAGCGGATGAAGTCCCTGGGCCGTGTCGACGTGCCGCAGGAAGCCTTCCTCGCAATTCTCCATGTAGGAAAGGATTAATCGATGGCAAGCACGTTTTCCCTGATCCTGGTGGTGGTCTGCGTGATCACCGGTATTATCTGGTGTCTGGACAAGATGATCTGGTCCAAGCAGCGGGCCGCCAAGATTGCCGTGGCCCGTGCCCACGGCGGTGCTCATCTGGATGAGAAAACCCTGGCCAAGGTTGCCCCCATGCCGGTCTGGATTGAACAGACCGCAGGTGTGTTTCCGGTCATTACCCTGGTGCTGATACTGCGCTCCTTCCTGTTTGAGCCGTTCCAGATCCCGTCAGGTTCCATGATGCCGACCCTGCTGGTGGGTGACTTCATCCTGGTGCAGAAGTTTGCCTATGGCCTCAAGGATCCGGTGACCAACACCCGATTCCTCGAGACTGGCGAACCCAAACGCGGCGATGTGGTGGTGTTCAAGTATCCGCTGGATACCCGGGTGGACTACATCAAGCGGGTGGTCGGCATGCCGGGGGACAGGGTCATCTATCGCAACAAGGAGCTGATGATCCGGCCCAAGTGCGAGGAGCAGGAAGGGAAAACGTGCCCGGGCTTCAAGAAGCTCGACGTCAAGTTTGAACAAAGGGGTGAATTTACCCAGATGGGGATCCCGCTTGATCGCTATACCGAGCAGCTGGGTGAGGTGTCTCACGAGACCCTGCGTAACCCGCTGATGCCCGATATGGTCGGCCGCTATTATCGCCAGCCCGGTACTTACCCCGATGAGTGGGTGGTACCGGAAGGTCAGTACTTCGTGATGGGTGACAACCGTGACAACAGTACCGATAGCCGTTTCTGGGGCTTTGTGCCCGAGCAGAATCTGGTGGGCAAGGCGGTCGCTATCTGGATAAGTTTTGAATTTGAGCGTGAAGAAGGCTCCCTGCTGCCAAGCTGGGTACCGACAGGTGTGCGCTTCAACCGCATTGGCGGAATCAAGTAAATGAATATCAAAATGAACAGACTGCAGTCCCGTCTCGGGCATGTCTTTCACGATAAAGAGCTGTTGACCCGGGCGCTGACTCACCGCAGCGCCGGTTCCCGTCACAACGAGCGACTGGAATTTCTGGGTGACTCCATCCTGAGTCTGGTGATTGCCGATGCTCTGTTCCACCGCTTCCCGCAAGCGGCGGAAGGAGATCTCAGCCGGATGCGCGCCACTCTGGTGCGCGAGAAGACCCTGGCCGAACTGGGCCGGGAGTTTGACCTTGGGGATGACCTGATCCTCGGGCCCGGCGAACTCAAGAGTGGCGGTTTTCGCCGCGAATCCATTCTGGCCGACACGGTCGAGGCGGTGATCGGCGCTGTCTATCTGGATACTGATCTTGAGACGGTGCGGGTGCTGCTGCTGAGCTGGTATGCCAGCCGTCTGGATGAGATCAAACCGGGCATAGAGCAGAAGGATCCCAAGACCCGCCTGCAGGAAATATTGCAGGGAAGCCGCAAATCCCTGCCGACCTACACAGTGACCAACGTCAAGGGCGAGGCCCACAACCAGGAGTTCACCGTCCAGTGCGACGTGGAAGGGCTGGATGGTCCGCTGGTCGGGGTCGGCACCAGCCGTCGCAAGGCCGAACAGGCTGCGGCGCAGCAAGCATTGGAAAGACTGTCATGACTGCTATTGATGCAAGAGGCCGCGGTCTTTCAACACAACAGGCATTGGAAAAACTGTCATGACAGATACGACTTACTGCGGCTTTGTCGCCATCGTGGGCCGCCCCAACGTGGGCAAGTCCACCCTGCTCAACAAGCTGCTTGGCCAGAAGGTCAGCATCACCTCGAAGAAACCCCAGACTACCCGTCACCGGATTTTGGGGATCGACACCGAGGACAACTATCAGACCATCTATGTGGATACCCCGGGTCTGCACATTGAAGAGAAGCGGGCCATCAACCGCCTGATGAACCGCGCCGCCACCAGTTCGCTGGGGGATGTGGCCATGGTGGTGTTCGTGGTTGACGGTACCCACTGGACCAAGGATGACGAGATGGTGCTCGGCAAGTTGCGCCATCTGCCCTGTCCCGTTGTGCTGGCGGTCAACAAGATCGACAACGTCAAGGACAAGGAAGACCTGCTGCCCCACCTGGAGTGGCTGGGTCAGCAGATGAAGTTCTCCCATATCCTGCCCATCAGTGCCGAGAAGGGCACCAACGTGGAGAAGATCCGCGAGTGGTCCAAGGATCTGCTGCCAGAGAACAACTTCTTCTTCCCGGAAGATTACGTGACCGACCGCTCTTCCCGCTTCATGGCCTCCGAGATCATCCGCGAGAAGCTGATGCGTTTCACCGGTGAGGAGCTGCCTTACTCTGTGACCGTGGAGATCGAGCGCTTCAAGGTGGAAGAGAGCGGCATCTATCACATCAATGCCCTGATCCTGGTGGAGCGCGATGGCCAGAAGAAGATGGTCATCGGCAACAAGGGTGAGAAGATCAAGACCATAGGCACAGAGGCACGCATCGACATGGAACGCCTGTTCCAGAACAAGGTGTTCCTTGAGCTGTGGGTCAAGGTCAAGGCAGGCTGGGCCGATGACGAGCGCGCTCTGCGCAGTCTCGGCTATGGCGATGACTGATTGCTGAGTCCAGCCTTCGTCATCCACAGTCGGCCCTATCGGGAGACCAGTCAGCTGGTCGAGGTGTTTACCCAGGATAGTGGCCGATTTACTCTGGTGGCTCGCGGTTCTCGCGGGCCACGCTCCCCTCTGAAGGGGCTGCTTCAACCTTTTTCCCTGCTCACCATCAGCTGGCGTGGCAAGGGGGATCTCAAGAATCTCGCTCAGGTCGAATGTCCGGATCACTCCTTGCGACTCGGTGGCGACCGCCTCTTCTACGGCCTCTACCTCAACGAGCTGGTCTACTACCTGCTGGAAGCCCATACCCCTTTTCCAGAGGTGTTTGACGCCTATGCCCGTGCCCTGATGGCGCTGGCGGATGGCGAGACGCCCGAGCTGCCGTTGCGCCGCTTCGAGTTCCTGCTGTTGCAGGCGCTCGGCTATGCGGTGGACTTCGAATACGCCGCCGACGACGAGTCCGCGATCCAGCCCGAGCTGCTCTATGGCTTCGAGCGCGAATTGGGCTTTGTCGCTTGCGAGCGGGCGCCGGATCCCCGTACCCTGTTTCTCGGTGCCCACCTGCTGGCTTTCGCCGAGGGGCGATTCGATACGCCTCCCTTGCTGCAGGCGGCCAAGCGTTTCAGCCGACTGGCGCTGCAACCCTATCTGGGCAGACGGCAGTTGAAGAGCCGGGAGCTGTTCTTGAAGCGCAAAGCCAGCACACAGTGACATATGGATATCCGCGCTGACGCCAAGGCGGCAGCCGCACAGTTAACAGATGAAGTGTTTCAAGGAGTCATCAATGAGCGAAATCTATCTGGGTGTGAACATCGACCATATCGCCACCCTGCGCAATGCCCGTGGCACCCAGTATCCGGATCCGGTACAAGCTGCCTTCGTGGCCGAGCAGGCCGGGGCCGACGGCATTACCGTCCACCTGCGGGAAGACCGTCGCCACATCACGGACCGCGATGTGGAGATACTGCGCCAGACCATACAAACCAGAATGAACCTGGAGATGGCGGTGACCGAGGAGATGATCGGCATCGCCTGTCGTATCAAGCCCCACTTCGTCTGCCTGGTGCCGGAGAAGCGTACCGAGGTGACCACAGAGGGTGGTCTGGACGTGGCTGGTCAGCTCGACAAAATCACGGATGCGGTGACTCGCCTGTCGGCCATCGGCGCCAAGGTGTCGCTGTTTATCGATGCCGACCCGCTGCAGATCGACGCGGCCGCCGACAGTGGTGCTCCCTTCATCGAGATCCACACAGGCCGCTACGCCGACGCCACCACGGATGCCGAGCGCAACGCCGAGTTCAAGCGCATCGCCGCCGGTGCCTCCTATGCCGCCGGCAAGGGGCTCAAGGTCAATGCCGGCCACGGCCTGCACTATCACAACGTCAAGGCCATCGCCGCCATCCCCGAGCTCTATGAGCTCAACATAGGCCACGCCATCATAGGCCGCGCCGCCTTCGACGGCCTGAGCAAGGCGGTCAGCGACATGCGCCTGCTGATGCAGGAAGCCCGTCAGGGGATCTGACCGACCTGGGTTGATGAGAGATGAAAAAGGGACGCCGCGGCGTCCCTTTTGTATGGCATCAGCCACCGGCTGATTGGATTTATGCCTATTTGATGGGCGTCAGCTCCAGGGTGATGAGCTCCAGTGGCGCCAGCTTGATGACCATTCCATCGTTGATTGAAGTCGGCACGGTTTTGTTGTCGCCATATAGTGGCTTGATATTAAAGTCTTTCACCTCTGTGGTGGGTACTTCAAGCTGGCGAATAGGTTCCAGAAAGAACTGTTGAGGCTGGCTCGAAGGATTGCGCAGGGTAATGAAAGACTTTGCCGGGCTCCACGCCCCCCAGCCGTAAATCTCCAGTTTGGTTGGGTCGCCGCCAATCCAGTGGCTGTCAAACAGCACGGCCTGGTTCTGCTGCGACCAGAGCGCCGCCTTGGCCAGCAGATCCCAGTTCTCGCCAGTCAGCAGCTCGGGAGTAATGTAGAGCTCCTGCAACTGGGTGCCGGTGGCAAAGTAGCTCCAGGCCTGATCGGCAAAATCTTGTGGCGACTGCTGATCCAGATGTTTGGCCTGCTTGGCATAGACAAGCCCGTGCAGCATAAGGGAGTTGATCGGAAACAGAGGACCTTGCTTGACGATGGAGCGGTAGGTCTCCGCATCCCGGTAGGTGATCCACTGCTGAACCCTTGAGCCGGGGCCATAGAAGTTGATGTCATCACCACCGCGCCAGATGGAATCGGCGAAGAAGAGCCAGGAGGGAGAGGCCGTGGTGCCAGTGGTCAGATTGATGAAGACCTCTTTATTGGCGGCGCGGGCATCCGAGACCAGGTGGATGGCGGCATCGAAGTCGCTGGTGAACCGGCTGCCCTTGATCTGCTTGTTGGCGTTGCCGGTACCATCGAACTTGAAGTGGGTGACCCCTTGCTCCTGAATGAGTGACATCACTTTCTGGTGGAAGTTTTTGTAGTAGACGGGGCCCGAGAGGGCGAACTTGCCATCGCTCAGCTCGTAGCCAAACTCGGCGGCATGGGAGACCCGCTCATCCCTCGGCTTGTTGTAGCCACCCCAGGGGGAGAACCAGATGCCGAGCTGGGCGTGATATTTTTCTGCCGCCTTTTTCAGCTTGCTGAAACCATGAGGAAAGTCCTTGCTGAATCCCCAGTTGCCCTTGCGGTCATCCCAGCCATCGTCAAACAGGAAGCCGCTCATGGGCACACCGCGTTTGGTGACCAGCGCCTCGCCAAACTGCGTGATGCGGGTGAGGGCGTCGTCTTCCGTGTAGGGGTTGAAGAAGCCGATATCGAGCCAGGAGTTGTAGTGCAGATAGGGGGCGTAGGGTCTGTCACGGGCGTCGTTGATGAACTGGTTGAAGTCACGTCTGAGCTGGCCCTCGCCGAAGGTGCCGACATAGGTGCGATAGGTGAGGGGCTTGCCCTGCTCCAGCGGCAGCGCGAGCGGGATCATCTGGCTGACGCCCCCCTCGTAGGCGCGGGTGTTGACCAGCGGATTCTGCGGCGTGATGAAGAAACTGTCGCTGACGATGGGGGAGCTGTTGATGGCGCCGTAGACAAAGGGCGCCTGGGAGTGGAACGGCAGCATGGAGAAGCCGTTGATCCGCTTGCCATTCTTGAGGGTGTCGAGGGCGAAGTCGATGCTGGCGTAGCGCTTGTCTTTGGCCAGCCGGATCTCGCTCTTGATCAGGAAGTCGGCGTTGCTCAGCGCTATGTCAATGTGGTCCTGCTCTTTGGCAAACGCATCTACAGTGAAGTCGGCCGACGAGGTCAGCCTGTCATCCAGCCCCTTGATATCGAACAGGGTATTCGAGCGGATGACATCCCCGTTCGCCGTGTTAGTGAAGATGATCTCCTGGAATTTGCCGGCATCCGTTTTGACGCTGATCTGGTACTGGTTGCCCTGCAGCGACATCACCTCGGCCCGGGTGAGGGCGGGCAGGGTCAGCAGGACCAGCAGCGTCATGGCGGTACGTGCGTTCATATTTATCTCCGTATAGATGATGAATGGCGGTGTGACTGGGG
Organism: Aeromonas sp. 5HA1; assembly: GCF_029237245.1. Lineage (NCBI taxonomy): Bacteria > Pseudomonadati > Pseudomonadota > Gammaproteobacteria > Aeromonadales > Aeromonadaceae > Aeromonas > Aeromonas sp. 5HA1. Next base: position 83,317 of record NZ_JAACFW010000008.1, on the reverse strand, counting down.
TGATGGGGCTTGGCGTCCTCCTGATGCTGGCGGATTTGCGGGATGTGGTGCGGGCTCACCTGGCTGGCGAGCCCGCTGACCGGTTACAGCTTGCCGTCGCTCATGCACATGCGGATCTTAGCTGCGACCACCTCCTCCATGGCGGCCATGGCGGGCACCAGATATTGGCGGGGATCGCTGGCATCCGGGTGGGCGGCGAGGAAGGCCTTCATGGCGTCGGCGAAGGCGATCTTCAGTTCGGTGGCCACGTTGACCTTGCATACCCCGAGCGCGATGCAGCGGCGAACGTCCCGGTCGGGAATGCCGGAGGCACCGTGCAGCACCAGCGGAATGGAGACCCTGTCCCGGATGGCGGCGAGGCGATCAAAGTCGAGACGTGGCTCTTCCTTGTAGAGGCCGTGGGCCGTGCCGATGGCCACGGCGAGGGAGTCGATGCTGGTGCGCGCCACGAACTCGGCCGCCTTGTCCGGATCGGTCAGATGGGCGTTGGCGGAGTCCACTATCAGGTCATCCTCCTGCCCGCCGAGCTGGCCCAGCTCGGCCTCCACGCTCGCCCCCATGCGGTGGCAGAAGGTGACGACCCGCTGCACCTTGGCGACGTTCTCCTCGAACGGCAGGTGGGAGGCGTCGATCATGGCTGAGTGAATGCCGGATTCGACCTTGAAGTGGATATCCTGTTCATCCTCGTGGTGGTCCAGGTGCAGCACCAGCGGTATGCGGTACTGGTGGGCTGCCGAGGCGCAGATGGAGACCAGATATTCGACCCCCGCATGGCGATAGGTGCCCGGGGTGGCGGCCAGGATGACGGGGGATCTCAGCTGGGCGGCGGTGCGGGCCACCACCTCGACGGTTTCCAGGTTGTGGATGTTGAAGGCCGGTACCGCGTAGCCGCGGCGCTGGGCATCCTTGAGCATTTCGTGGGACGAGATCAGATACATGAGGACTCCTTGGCGCCTTGAGTGGCGTCGGGTTCAGAGAAAGAGGCGGGGGCGCTGGCGGGAGTTATCTCCCTGCCGGCGACCCAGATATGTTGCTGGTAGAGGGCCGGTGTGAGGGCGAGCAGGTTGGCCCGCTTGCCGACGGCCAGCGAGCCGAGCTGGTCGTCAATGCCGAGCATGCGAGCGGGAGCCAGCGATGCCATCTGGATCGCTTCTGCAAGGGGCACCCCGGCCAGATGCACCATGTTGCGCACGGCCCCGAGCAGGGTGAGGGTACTGCCCGCCAGGCTGCCGGTGGCGGTACGCACCACTCCGTCCTTCATCTCCACCCGGTAGTCACCGAGCAGGTAGTGGCCGTCGGGCATGCCGGCGGCGCGCATGGCATCCGTGATGAGCAGCAGGCGATCCCCGGCGCAGCGGTGGCACAGCTTTAGTACGGTAGGATGCACATGATGGCCGTCGGCGATGAGCTCCAGCCAGGCGGTGGGATGCACCAGACCGGCCCCCACCATGCCGGGTTCCCTGTGGTGCAGTCCGCGCATGCCGTTGAAACAGTGCACCAGGCCGGTCGCACCGGCCGTCAGTGCCGCCTGTGTTGTGTCGTGGTCGGCGGCGGAGTGACCCAGCATGACCCGGATGCCGGCCGCCTTGAGGTGGCAGATGGCCGCCAGGGCGTTGGCCTTCTCGGGGGCGAGGGCGACAACCTTCAGGGTGCCACGCGCCTGACGCTGCAACTGTGCCAGCTCCGCCAGGTCGAGTTCCCGGAACAGGGCCGGATCGTGGGCGCCCTTGTTGTCGGGGGTGAAGTAGGGCCCCTCCAGGTAGCTGCCGAGCAGCTGGGCGCCCGGCATACCGATCTCCATGGCATCGGCGACCCGATTCAGGGCGCGTGCTATGGCGGGTAGCGGTGCGGTCACCGTGGTGGCGAGGAAGGCACCGACCCCTTCCGCCGCCTTGGCGAGAGAAAGCCGGGCCAGCACGCTGGCCTCCTCGTCCATCACATCGACGCCGGCCCCGCCGTGAACGTGGCCATCGATGAAGGCGGGCACCAGCAACTCGACCTCCCGCACCGGATCGTCTGCCGGGATAGGGGCGATGGCGGTGATGATGCCACCTTCATGGGTAAGCGCTTGATGCTCCAACCAACCCTGCTCGGTCAGCAGGCGACGGGCCCGGATCCGTGTTGCCATCTAGATACCCTCCTCGACCCGTGATTCGGCCCGCTCGCGCGCCAGTTCATCCACCAGGCTGGTGAGGCCGCGATGGCCGCAGCACAGGGCCTGCTCGCGAAACTGGGACGGGGTCAGCTCGCCGCGATCCATCGTCATCTCCAGCAGCAGCTGCAGATTGGTGCCGGTCACGACTTCCCGGTCTGGCTGGCGCAGCGCCAGGGTAGAGGCGACCCGAAACGGGGTGCCGCCCAGCAGATCGGTCAGAAAGACCACGCCGTCGCCACGGTCGACCCGGGCCAGCGCTGCCTCGCACTGGCTCTGCAGCAGGGCCGTGGTGGAGGACTCGGGAAAGTCGATGGCGACGACCGCCTCCTGCTCACCGAGGATCTGGACCATGGCCTGCTCCATGCCGCTGGCAAAGCCGCCATGACCGCAAATGATGATGCCCAACATAAGGTGTTCCTTTACTGCAAAGGGTGCCGGCCTGTCGCCGGCACCGGATTAGAGGAAGCCTGCAAACTTGCCGACGATACCGAGCACGACCGTGATGACGATGAGGCGCAGCGGACTCCAGCCGCGGCGGATCAGCGCATACATGGCCAGGGTGTAGAGCAGCGGCAGGAAGGCCGGCATCAGCTTGTCGAGCACGTCCGCCTGCAGTTTTACCACCGCATCACCGGCGGTGATCTCCAGGGTGGTGCCGAGCCGCACATAGGTGGCGACCAGGGCGCCGATCACCGTCATGCCGACGATGGAGGCGGCATGCCCCACCTTGCGGGTGTTGGCCTTGATGAGCGGAATGGCGGCGACCCCCATGCGGTAGGCGTAGTGCGCCAGCCCGAAGCGCAGGCCGAAGTGCACCACATTGAACAGCAGGAAGAAGAACACGGCGCCCATGATGGAGCCCTGCAGCGCCAGATCGGCACCGATCCCGCCGCAGATGGGCAGCAGGGTGAGCCAGAACATGGCATCCCCGATCCCGCCCAGCGGTGCGCCGACCGCTATCTTGGTGCTCTGTATGCTGTTGACGTTCTGCTTGGAGCGCTCCATCGCCAGCACTATGCCCATCACGAAAGTGACCAGGAAAGGGTGGGTGTTGAAGAAGCCCATGTGTCCCTTCATGGCCCGGGAGAGATCCTTCGGGTTGGAGTGGATCTTCTGCAGCGCCGGCAGCAGGCCGTAGAGCCAGCCGGAAGCCTGCATCCGCTCGTAGTTGAAGGAGGCCTGCAACAGCAGGGAGCGCCAGGCAAAGCGATTGATGTCCTGGTGGGTCAGCTCGGCCCCCAGTTGCTGATCTTCGTAGACGTCGTCGGAGATGGCGCGGGTCGGTTGTTGCTCGGCCGCCGGGGCGATCTGCCGGGCTGTGTTGTTAGATACCATCTTCAGTTTCCTCCTGGGTGGGGCGGGCTTGCGGCGCCGGGTCCTTGCGCATGAAGTCGATCAGGGCCATGGCCAGAGCGGCCGCGGCTATGGCCAGCACCGGCAGCTTGAGCCAGGCGGCAGCGACGAAGCCGAGGATGAAGTAGGGGATGTAGACATTCTTCATCATGATCTTGAGCAGCACGGCGAAGCCGATGGCGGGCATGATGCCGCCAGCGACCCCGAGGCCGTCGATGAGGCGGGCGGGCAGCACGTCGATGGCGGTCTTGGCGTGTTCTGCCCCGAAGTAGGTGGGCAGGAAGGCGCACAGGAAGTAGAAGGTGCCGAGCGCCAGCAGGGCAAGGTAGTTGACCCGTTCTATGCCACGGGTATCGCCTGCCTCCGCCATACGGTCACAGCGGGACATGACCCCGGACATCACTGAGAAGAGGAAGGTGATCCCCATCTGGACCGCGACCGCGAAGGGGACTGCGACCCCGACCGCCACATCCGGCTTGACCCCTGTGGTGATGGCGAAGGTGGCACCGACTATGGTGCCTATGATGACGTTGGGCGGTTGCGCCCCCGCCAGCGGCGCCAGCCCCATCCAGACCAGCTCCAGGGTGCCGCCCACCAGTATGCCGGTGGGTAGGTCGCCGAGGATCAGGCCCACCAGCGGACCCAGTACCACGGGCCTGTGGAAGTGAGTCAGGCCGTTGAACAGGTCAAGTCCGGCGAAGAACGCCAGAATGCCCAGCAAGAGTCCTTGCAATAAACTGATTTCCATCACAATTGTCCTTAATCAGATCAGGTTGAAAATGTCCTGTGCCGGTTCGGTCGGCACGCCCTGGACAAAGCACTCGACGTGGGCGTCCTGCAGGGCGCGAAACGCCGCTATGTCCGTCTCATCCACGGATACCGTCTTGTGGATCTGACGTTTGCCGTCGGCGTAGTGCATGTTGCCGACGTTGATGCGGGGGATGGGCACGCCCCCCGCGACCAGGGTGCGAAAATCCGTCGGGTTCTTGCACACCAGCAATATCTTCTGGCGATCGGCGGCCTTGCCTATGTTGTCGATCACCTTCTGCAGCGGCCAGAAGCGCACCGCTATCCCCTCCGCCAGCACCATCTCCATCAGGTTCTGCTGTATGGGGTCTTCCGCCACCTCGTCATTGGCCACCAGCACCAGGTTGGCGCCGGCAAACCCGACCCATTGCACCCCGACCTGACCGTGGATCAGCCGCTCGTCGATACGGCTCAGCACTATGTTTGGCATCAGACGCCTCCTTGCTGGTTGAACGGATAGATGTTGACGCCCTGCACGACCCGGTTGACCCGGCCGCTCGGGCAGGGGTTGTCCGGGGTGATGCCCAGCGCCAGCGCTGTGTGGAAGGCGTAGTACTGGGCGTAGAGCAGGTAGCAGAACGCCAGTTCGGCATCGTCGCCGTTGAGGGGGGTGGGCAGATAGATGTGCTCGCCGGCTGCAATGAGCGGATCGGGCCGATCGGCCAGGGCGACAACCCGGGCGGCGTGGCCGTCCTGGCGAAGCTCGGTGAGCAGATCCAGGTCGTACTGGCGAGTGTAGGGATCGTTGGAGATCATCAGCACTATCAGGGTCTGGCCGTTGATGGCGGATTTCGGCCCGTGGCGAAAGCCGGTGGGGGAGTCATACATGGCCATCAGCTGACCCGAGGTGAGCTCGAGCAGCTTGAGCGCGGCCTCCTGGGCCACCCCCTGCAGGCTGCCGCTGCCAAGATAGATGACCCGCTCTGGCAGCGGTTGATTCCACTCGGGCACGCTCAGTTCGGCCTGGAGCAGAATGGCTTCCCCCAGGGCGATGAGCGGCTGGCTGACGGCGGGATTGAACTGGCGCGGCAGGAACACAGCCAGGCAGCTCAGCATCATGCTGGTCAGGCTGCTGGTCATGGCGAAGCTGCGGTCGTGGGTCTGGGGCGGCATCAGCAGCGCCAGGGAGCGGGCATCCTTCTGGCAGCGCCGGTAGAGCTCCCCTTCGCCGTTGCAGGTGAGTACCAGGTGGTGGCACTCGCTCAGCAGCTGGCTGGCCAGCTCGACGGCTGCCACGCTCTCCGGGCTGTTGCCGGAGCGGGCGAAGGAGATGAGCAGAGTCGGGCAATCCTGCGCCAGGTATACGTCCGGGTTGGTGACGATATCTGTGGTGGCGATCGCCTCGAAGCGGCCGTTGAGCCTGCCGCAGAGGTAGGGCGCCAGGGCCCGGCCGGCAAAGGCGGAGGTGCCGGCGCCGGTCAGGATCACCCGCAGGTTGCTCCGGGACAGCAGGGGCAGCAGGAAGCGCTCTATGGTGGCGCGGCACTCCTCCACCATGGTGAGTGTCTCCCGCCAGGCGGCGGGTTGTTGCCGGATTTCGCGGGCGGTGGCCAGGCCGTTGGCCGAGCGCAGTGTCTCTTCTGGATAACCAAGGATCATCTCTACAACTCCTTATGCAACCGGGGTGAGCCGGGAATGACTGGCGGGGGTGGTGCCACAGGCCTGGGCGTATTGGCGCAGCACCTCCTGCACCTGATCGAGAATGAGGTCGTGGGCTCTGGCCGACAGCGTACCCTGGCGTACCTTGCGGTATTGCAGCGGCAGGTGCTGGCTGAGCAGGGGCAGGGGAATGGGCTCGGCGGCCAGGTTGGCAAGCAGCCGGGCGTAGCAGTCGTCGACCCGGCTGTCGGGCCAGTAGTAGCGAATGCGGTCGGAATAGCTGTAACCGCGGGCCAGCCGGCACTCGTTGGCATTACCCTGATAGTGGCTGCGCCAGAAGTCGGGGCGATCCAGCATTGTCTCTTCCAGTACCTGGCGCAGGCCCGAGCAGGCGCGGGCGACCACCAGCTCCTCCTCGATGGCGGCAAGGGAGAACAGCGCCTCCCGCAGGGCGAAGGTGAGGGCCGGGCCGACCTTGAGGATGGCGAAGTGGTCGCGCACCAGCTGGCAGTAGGCTTGCGGGGTCTGGTAGTCGGTGGAGTGTGCCTCGAACACCAGATGGGGGTAGGCTTCGATCATCCGGCTGAGGGGGGCGGCCTTGTCGGATTGATAATCGATGACATGGGTGTGGTCGAACTCCACACCGGGTTGCACCACCAGGCCGATCACCCTGGGCCAGATGGCCTCGAGTCCGACCCTGGCAAAGGCCTGCTGGTGGGTACTCAAGGTATGGCGGGCGGCTTCCGGTGTGGTCACGGCCAGCTCGGCCAGCGTCTCATGGGCGCCGCCAGGCACAGGCACCTCCGTGCCTATCACATAGACCAGATCGCAGCAGCCAAATTCGGCCTGGCAGGTCTGCTCGGCGATCAGGGCCAGTCGGGCGGCCCGCTCGGCGACCAGCTCATCGGGAAGGGGAACCGGATCCCCCAGGCAGGACATGCTGCAATCGAGGTGGATCTTCTTGAAGCCGGCGGCGACATAGCTGGCGATCAGCACCTCGGCGTGTTCCATGGCCTGCTCGGCCGGCTCCCCCTGCCAGCGGTTGGGGCCCAGGTGATCGCCTCCCAATACCAGTCGCTGCAGGGGAAAATTGCACTCGGCGGCGAGCCGGTGCAGTCGGTCGCGAAAATCCACCGGCGTCATGCCGGTATAGCCGCCGAATTGATCCACCTGATTGGAGGTGGCCTCGACCAGCAGCAGATCCTCTCCCTGTGCCGCCAGCCTCAGGGCGGCCTCCAGCACCAGCGGGTGGGCGGAGCAGACGGCGTAAATCCCGACCGGTACCCCCTGCTTGTGTTGCGCGATCAGTGCCAGCATTGATTTCATTTCCCTCTCCCTCATGGCTGAATACAGAATGAATCTTTCGATGTCTTTCTTTACCCTAGGCGTGCAGCCCCTTAAACGAAACAAAAGCGTGCTCACACCTTGAGCAAGATCACAAAAAGAAATGAATCGAAATGTTTTTGATGTTTCGGAAGAGTCTAAATGAGGACTTTTAAACCAATGAAAGCTTGATTTGGCATAAAGGCTGGGCGTTAATAGCTAAACGTAACGAAGTGAAAGTCCTGATTTCACCACAGCACTCCGGCAGAGAGATTATGCAAACAACCGAAAAAAGTGTGCTTGGCACCAGCGAGCGGCGGGAACGCATCATTCAGCAACTGCGCAGCAATGGCAGTGTTCAGGTCAACGAGCTGGCCAGTCACTATCAGGTATCCACCGTCACGATCCGTAATGATCTGGCGTTTCTGGAGAAACAGGGGATAGCGGTACGCGCCTATGGTGGGGCCCTCTTGTGTGAGCCGAATCAGGCAGTGCCCGAGCGCACTATCGCCGACAAGAGCGTGCTCAACACACCGGTCAAGCAGCGTATTGGCGCCATGGCGGCGAGTCTGGTACAGGCGGGAAGTCGTCTCATTCTTGACTCGGGAACCACCACGCTGGAGGTGGCGCGTCACCTGCGCGAGCACCAGGAGATAGTGGTGATGACCAACGGCATGAACGTGGCGGATGCACTGCTGGAGGCGGAAGGGGTAGAGCTGCTGATGACGGGGGGGCACCTGCGTCGCAAGTCCCTCTCCTTCTATGGTGCCCAGGCGGATCAATCCTTGCAGAACTACCACTTTGACCTGCTGTTTCTCGGGGTCGATGGCATCGATCTGGAGCGTGGCGTCAGTACCCATCATGAAGATGAGGCACGTCTCAACCGCTGTATGTGCAAGGTAGCCGAGCGGATCATAGTGGTGACCGATTCCAGCAAGTTTGGTCGGTTGAGCCTGCACAAGATCATCGATACCCAGCGCATCCACACCCTGATCACCGATGATGCCATTGCGGCCGAGACGCTGGCGGGGTTGCGTCAGACGGGGATAGAGGTGTTGCTGGTGCCAGCCTGATCTAGGCAGTGAAAAGGGAGTGAGAAAGAGGGATGCCATGGCATCCCTCTTTCGTTGTCAGGAGACAGGCTCAGCCAGGCTCGGGGAAGTAACGTTCCAGCAGGGCGGTGAGGATGGCCTGGCTCTGCTCGTCGGGCTCGCCGCTGACCAGGGCCGGGCGGAAATGGAGCTGGAAGGCGCGCAGGGCGGCGCGGCTCTGCTCATCCCAGGTACCGCTGGGGGCGATCCCATAACCGTAACGGGCGAGTTGCTGTTGCCAGGTGAGGGCATTCCAGGCGGCTGCTGGCTGCTGGCGCAGTGCTGTGACCCTGGCTTCATCAGGCCAGGCGCCGACCCCGTAGTGCAGGGCGAGCTCGCGCCAGGGGAAGTGGGGGCCGGGATCCTGCTTGCGTTCGGGGGCGACATCGCTGTGCGCCAGCACCTGGGTTGGCGGAATCCGGTAGCGTTGCACCAGCTTCTGGGTAAGGGCGCCGATGGCGGCGATCTGTGCCTGGGTGTAGGGCTGCCAGCGCCGCTGGTGGGCGGGTAGCAGCGCATCTTCCGGCGGATAGCCCAGGTTGACGATTTCGATGCCAAGAGAGCTGGCGTTGAGCCCCGCATACTGGTGCCAGCGACTGCGGCCCGCATGCCAGGCGCGCTGGCTGTCGGGCACCAGTTGGTAGACGGGCAGCGGTGTCTGGTCGGTGTCGCGGGGGATCAGGTAGTGAGCGCTCACCTGATGGGCCGGTTCGGTCAGCAGGCGCAGTGAGTGGGCGTCGTCCTCGTCCGTGTAGTGCAGGATCAGGAAAGCGATGCGTTCATTCTGGCTGGCACTGGGGTAACGGGAAGAGAGCTGATAGGGGGCAGGCTGGCAGGCGCTCAGCAGCAGTATGAGGCAGAGTGACCATAACCGCACCCATATGGCCCTGTTCGAGCCCGGATCGGTAAGGCGCGACGGCCAGCGCAGCCCACTGGCCAGCGGGACACGGGCTGACAGTGAGCAGATACGCTGGCCCATGACTCAGGCGCGGTACTTGGCGGTGAGGCCGATGAGGAAGTTGCGCAGGATCTGATCCCCGCAATCCTGATAGTGCTTGTGATCCTTGGAGCGGAACAGGGCACTCAGTTCGGACTTGGAGAGGTTGAAGTCGGCGAGCTTGAGGGTACCGAGCATATCCTCTTCTTTGTAGTTCAGGCCGATGCGCAGCTTGCGCAGTATCATGTTGTTGTTGATCCGGTTTGGGATCACCTGGGCCGGGGCATCTTCCCGCACACCTCGGCGCGCTATGATGAAGCCGTCGAGGAACTGGCTAAGGGCTGCATCGGGACAGGCGACATAGCCCGCTTCCTGCTCTTCCCCTTCAGCCGCCTCTTTCATCAGCCAGCTGTGCAACTGGGCGTGAGTGACCGTCAGATTGCCTTTGGCAAACATCTCGACCATCTGGTCGTTGCTGATGGTGAGGGCGTAGCGCAGACGGCGCAGAATATCGTTGTTGGTCATGTTGACTCCTGTAGAAACGGCGCAACTTTATCATCTGGCGCGCCCCGCGTCAGAAAAAGCAGGGCCAACTCTGTTCATTAACGGAGGCTGATAGCGGCTGCCAACCGGCGCCACGCTGCATCCTCGGCATTCAGGCGAGGTAAAGGGGCGCCTCCCGACGCACCTGTTCCATCGCATCCTGCAACTCCAGCAACTCGGGCTCCAGCTCGCTGACCGGTACCCCGTCGCGCAGCTGTTGCTCCAGCTGGGAGAGCAATCGTTGCAGGCCGGGCACCCCGGAATAGGCACAGCCGCCATTGAGGCGATGCAGCTGTGCCAGCACCTCGGTATCCTCCACCTGACCGGCGAACGCTGCCTCCAGAACCGGGTCCACCTCGTCGAAACTGGCCATCAGCATGGTCAGCATCTCTTTGGCGAGATCCAGCTTGCCGGCGGCCTGACGCACCGCCAGGGACCAGTCGATCTGCTGATCTCCGTGGTTCTGGTGGCGACGGTGGGCAAAGTCGGTGATCAGTTGGGCCAGCATGCTCTCGTCGATGGGCTTGGCCAGATAGTCATCCATCCCCTGGCGGATCAGGCGTTCCCGCTCGCCGGGAATGGCGTGGGCAGTGACCGCCACTATGGGCGTCTCAGTGTTGAGGGACTGGCTGCGGATCGCCTGGGTAGCACTGATGCCATCCATGATCGGCATCTGTATATCCATGAAAATGATGTCGAACGGTTGACTCTGGGCCAGTCTGACCGCCTCCTTGCCGTTCTTGCATACCACCACCTGGCTCACCATCTCCTTGAGCATGGCGGCGATCAGCTTGAGATTGGCCGCATTGTCGTCCACCGCCAGCACCTTGATCGCCTGCACGCTGCGTGGGGAGGGGGTGGGCAGCGGCGCGCTCTTGGTCGCCTCGGGGGAGAGCAGGGCGTGCAGCAGCTTGCGGTGGTTGGTGGGCTTGGAGAGACAGTGCTGGGCACCGTGGGCCAGCATGGCCTCATAGAGCGATGGCTCGTGGCTGCTGAGCAACACTATGGTGTTCTGCTGGCCGTCCAGCGCATCGAGGCGGGCGATCACCTGTTGCGGTGTATGCAGTGTGCTGCTGCCGATGATCACCATGTCCTGATTGCTCATCTCGGGCCAGATGGTGTCGATGGCGAGAGATTGCACATCCAGCTGCCATTCGGCCAGCAGGGCACACAGGGAAGAGTGGCTGAAGGGATCCGGCTCCAGCAGCCAGACCCGCTTGCCCTGAATGCGATCCAGCGGCAGCTTCTCGGTCTGGGGCAGGGGAGATACGTCCATATCCAGGCTGAAGGAGAAGATGGACCCCTTGCCCAGCTCGGATTCAAAACGGATCTGGCCTCCCATCTGCTGTACCAGCTTCTGGGTGATGACCAGACCCAGGCCCGTGCCGCCATAACGGCGCGAGATGGAGGAGTCGGCCTGATTGAAGGCCTGGAACAACTGGCGCTGCTGCTCTTCCGAGATGCCGATACCGGTATCGCGGATCAGCACGTTGAGCCGCACCTTGTTGCCGTTGCTGCCGCCGGTCTGCTCTATGTGGACATCCACGTTGCCACGCTCGGTGAACTTGATGGCGTTGCCGGCGAGGTTGGTCAGCACCTGCTGCAGGCGCATGGGATCGCCAGTGAGATAGTCCGGCACCTCGGCATCTACCTGCAGGGAGAGTTCGAGCTGCTTGTCGTGAGCACTGGGGCCGAGCAGATGCATGGTCTCGTTGAGGGTGTCGCGCAGGCTGAACGGGATATGCTCCAGCTGAAGCTTGCCTGCCTCCAGCTTGGAGAAGTCGAGGATGTCGTTGATGATGCCTAGCAGGTTGCGGGCCGACTTCTCTATGGTCTGCATATAGTCGGTCTGGCTCGGAGTCAGCGCCGTCTTGAGCAGCTGGCGGGTGAAGCCGATGACGCCATTGAGCGGGGTGCGCAGCTCGTGGGACATGTTGGCCAGGAACTCGGATTTGACCCGCGCAGCCTCCTGCGCCCGCTTCTTGGCCATGTCGAGTTCGACGTTCTGGATCTCTATCTGTTCAAGTGTTTCCCGCAGATCCGAGGTGGCCTGATCGATATTCTGCTGCATCTCCTCGTGATATTCCGAGAGCGCCTTGGCCATGGCGTTGATGCCGTTTTTCAGCATGTCCAGCTCGCCGGTGAGCTGACCGCTGACCCGGGTGTCGAGCCGCCCCTCCCTGATCTTGTGCACCGCCTGTACCATATCGGTGATGGGCTGGGTCACGCTTTTGACCAGCCTGAAGCCAAACAGGGTACTGAAGGCGATGCCGATGAGCACCATGATCACCGCGAAGAAGGTGTCGCGATACTGCAGTATCATGGCCCTGTCCGTGGTCATCTGCATGGAGATGTAGCCGATCATCGGCGGCTCCACATCGCTGGGCAGCGGGAAGCCATCCATGCTGGTTTCGGCCTGGATCGGGGTGCGCAATATGATGTCGTCACCGTACAGGGTGACGCTGGTCAGCTCAGGGATCTGGCTGCCATCGGGCAGCCGCAGTCGGGTGAAGTCCCTGTGATAGTTGGACGTCACGAACAGCTGGTTGTCCTGGGTGAAGACGGCGATGGACTTGATGAGCGGCGAGTTTTTGCGGTGGGTCAGGCCAATCAGCCGCTTGAGCGACTCGCGACTGTGCTGGGTCATGCCGTACTCACTGGCGATGGCCAGGGGCTCTATGATGTTGATGCCCTGATCGATCAGGTTGTTTTCCAGCTGCTGGTAGCGGTGGAAAGTAAAATAACCTGCCATCAGGCCGCCAATGATCAGGGTCGGCAATATGGTAAAGGCCAGTACACGGGCTCGAAGGCCGTACTTGGTCATGCGGATAGTCCCCCGATCATCCGGGTTGGCAATAGGGTCAACGACAGTGGGCGGGCCCGCAGGCCGGATTTGGTCATACTATTATTCTTGTGGGACAATAGCCTGCTGCAGATTCCACAATCATGACATAGCCACCTATAGGCACCAAGTTTTATGGCCCAGTTTTTCAAGCCCCAAAAGAAATCCACCCAGCCCCAACGTATTGAATTTACGGTAGACAGTCTGGATCACCACTGCGTCGGTATCGGCCGTCATCAGGGCAAGGCGATCTTCATCGAAGGGGCTCTGCCCGGCGAGCAGGTCAAGGCCCGCATCCTCGACGACAAGAAGCAGTATGCTCACGCCGCCTTGCAACAGGTAGTGACCCCGGCGGCCAATCGCATCGCCCCCTTCTGCAACCACTACCGCGAGTGCGGCGGCTGCAATGCCCAGCACCTCGGTGAAGCGGATCAGCAGGCTGCCAAAGAGGCCGGGCTGGTCAGCCTGTTCGAACGACTGGGGCAGATCAAGGCGCCAGTGCTGGAGCCCGTGCTGACAGGGGAGTCTCGCGCCTACCGCCGGGTCTGCCGGCTGGCCATCAAGTTTGACAAGAATGGCCGCTGTACCCGGGTCGGTTTTCGTCGCCGTCAGTCCAACGATCTGGTGGAGATTGAGGGTTGCCCCGTGCTGGCCGAGCCGCTCTCTGCCCTCATAGCACCGCTGCGCGAGTGCCTCAATCGCCTCAAGAGCCAGCGTGAACTGGGCCATGCGGAGCTTATCCAGGCAGAGCAGGGGATCATGATGCTGCTGCGTCACACCGGTCGTCCCAACGAGGCGGATCGCGCCCTGCTGGTGGCGTTTGCGAAGTCGCAGGGGATAGACCTCTATCTGCAGGCCGCTGATGAACGCATCGAGCCACTGCACCAAGTATTCCAGCCATCCTACTCACTGGATGGCCTGTCTCTTGCATTCGCTCCCGGTGACTTCATTCAGGTCAATGGCCCCATCAACCAGAGCATGGTGGCCCAGGCGCTCGCGTGGCTTGGGGCGAGCAAGGATGACAAGGTACTGGATCTGTTCTGCGGCATCGGCAACTTCACTCTGCCACTGGCCCGTCAGGCCCGTGAAGTGGTGGGAGTGGAAGGGGATCTGGCCATGGTGGCCCGCGCCGAGGAGAACGCCCGTCGCAACGGCATCGACAACGCCCGTTTCTACAAGGCGGACTTGAGCGGTGACATAGTCGGCATGTCCTGGGCGCGGGAAGGATTCGATCTGGTGCTGCTGGATCCGGCCCGCCCCGGTGCGCTGGAGGTGATGGGTCACGTCGTGAAACTTTCACCCAAGCGAGTGGTCTACGTTTCCTGTAACCCGGTCACCCTGGCCCGTGACAGTCAGGTGCTGGTGAAAGGGGGCTACCGACTGGTGCGCCTGGGGATGCTCGACATGTTCCCGCACACGGGGCATCTCGAGTCAATGGCGCTGTTTGAGCGGGGCTAAGCAGAGGATGTCCGGATGTTCCGTCGCTGCGGCCATCTGGACGCCATTGCGCTGTTTGAGCAGTAATGATTGAGGTAATCTAGACCCTCGTAAATCGGCAGGGCCTGTTGGAGAACTCTATTGTCTTTATTGACAATATGCCTTGAAAAGTTCTCCAGATATCTCCATTTGAGGCAGTCTCATAAGGTGAGGGGGAGGAAGCGGCAGCTTTCGGCCCAATAATTTAAAGGATTGATACCATGGTTGCGGTTCGCGATATTCATTTGAAAGACAACTTCACCCTGGAAGAGTGGGTCAGCTCGCTCAACCTGAGTGACAGTGACAAGGATCAACTGCGAACCGTCTATCAGTACTGTCTGACGCTCGGTGACGAGGCGATCACCAACCGTCTGCTGGTGCGTGGTGTCGAGATGGCGGGCATTCTGCTGATGCTCAGCATGGATCTCGGCACTCTCAAGGCCGCCATCATCTACCCCTTCGTCGAAGCCGGCCTCATCAGCCAGGAGCGGATGGACGAAGACTTCGGCCCCAAGATCGCCAAGCTGGTGGAAGGGGTGCTGGAGATGGAGGCCATCCGCTCCCTGCAGACTCTGCACCGCAGCGAAACCTCACCGGAGCAGGTCGACAATGTGCGCCGCATGTTGCTTGCCATGGTCGAGGATGTGCGCGCCGTTGTCATCAAGCTGGCGGAGCGGATCGCCTGTCTGCGGGAAGCGAAGAAGGCAGATGAAGAGACCCGGGTGCTGATGGCCCAGGAGATCACCAACATCTATGCCCCGCTTGCCAACCGGCTTGGCATTGGTCAGCTCAAATGGGAGCTGGAAGATCTCGCCTTCCGTTACCTGCACCCGGACACTTACAAGCAGATCGCCAAGCAGCTCGACGAGAAGCGGCTCGACCGTGAGCGCTACATCCGCGAGTTTGTGCAGTCCCTGCGCGACGGGCTCAAAGAGGCCGGTGTGGAGGCAGAAGTCTATGGCCGCCCGAAACACATCTACAGCATCTGGCGCAAGATGCAGAAGAAGCACCTCGAGTTCAATGAGCTGTTTGACGTGCGTGCCGTGCGGGTGGTGACCAAGCGGCTGCAGGATTGCTATGCGGCACTCGGTATCGTTCATACCCATTTCCACCATATTCCCCGCGAGTTTGACGACTATGTCGCCAACCCCAAACCCAATGGTTACCAGTCCATCCACACTGTCGTGGTGGGGCCAGAGGGCAAGACGGTGGAGATCCAGATCCGTACCGACCAGATGCATCAGGATGCCGAGCTCGGCGTTGCCGCGCATTGGCGTTACAAGGAAGGGGCTCAGGCTGCCAACAAAGCCAACAACTTTGAAGACAAGATCGAGTGGCTGCGCAAGCTGCTCGCCTGGCAGGAGGATCTCTCCGAGAGCGGATCCCTGCTCGAAGATCTGCGCAGTCAGGTATTCGAGGACAGGGTCTATGTGTTCACCCCGAAAGGGGATGTCATCGACCTGCCGGCGGGCGCCACCCCGCTCGATTTTGCCTATCACGTCCACAGCATGATCGGCCACCGCTGCATCGGTGCCAAGATTGACGGCCGCATAGTGCCGTTCACCTACGCGCTGCAGACAGGCGATCAGGTGGAGGTGATCACCCAGAAGGAGCCGAACCCGAGCCGCGACTGGATGAACCCCAACTCCGGCTTCCTGCGCTCCAGCCGGGCACGGGCCAAGGTGGCCACCTGGTTCAGGAAACTGGACAAGGACAAGAACATAGCCGCCGGCAAGGAACTGCTGGAAAAAGAGCTGGACAGACACAACCTGACCCTCTCCAAGGTCGACAAGGTGGTGCTGGAGCGTTTCCACGCCGAAGAGCTGGAAGACCTGTTGGCCGGCATTGGCAGCGGTGACATTCGCATCAACCAACTGCTCAACTACCTGGACACTCGTTACAACAAGCCGACGGCGGAGGAAGAAGATCGCCGGGTGCTGGAAAAACTGGAGCAGAAGGCCAATACCCCGTTCAGGCCCAAGCCCAAGGATCACATAGTGGTGGAAGGGGTCGGCAATCTGATGACCCACATAGCCCGTTGCTGCCAGCCCATTCCGGGCGACACCATACAGGGGTTCATCACCATGGGGCGGGGGGTGTCCATCCACCGGGATGATTGCGAGCAGCTCAAGGAGCTCTCCCGCCGCAACCCGGAGCGGTTGATCGATGCGGTGTGGGGAGAGAACTACTCAGGTGGCTATGGTCTTACCATCCGTATCCTCTCCAATGATCGCTCGGGTCTGCTGCGGGACATCACCACAGTGCTGGCCAACGAGAAGATCAACGTGATGGGGGTGCGTTCGCGCTCCAACGTGCGCGAGCAGACTGCCGAGATCGACATGGAGCTGGAGATCTACAACATCAACGCCTTCAACCGGGCCTTGGCCAAGTTGAGCCAGCTCAATGACGTGATCAGCGCCAAGCGCCTCTGATGGTGACCCGCCCGCAGCAGTGACCGACCTCAAGGTCGGTCACTGTTTTCCTCCTGATCACGCCCCCTGCAACCACGAATGGAAAGCTAACATCCCATGTCCCAACGTTACGATCTGCCCCAACTGCTCGATATCATGTCTCGTCTGCGTGACCCGCAAGGGGGTTGCCCCTGGGATCTCAAGCAGAGCTTCCAGAGCATAGTGCCCCACACCCTGGAAGAGGCCTATGAGGTAGCCGATGCCATCGCAACGCAGGATTGGCAGGGGTTGAAGGGGGAACTCGGCGATCTGCTGTTTCAGGTGGTCTTCTATGCCCAGCTTGGCAAGGAGCAGGGGCTGTTCGATTTCGCCGATATCGTCGATGCGGTGAGTGAGAAGCTCATTCGCCGTCATCCCCATGTGTTTTCCAATGCGGATCTTGGCGATGAGCAGGCGGTCAAGGTGAACTGGGAGGCGGAAAAAGCCAAAGAGCGGGCGGCACTCGATAAAGAGAGCGTGCTGGATGACATACCGCTCTCGCTGCCGGCCCTGACTCGCGCCGCCAAGATCCAGAAGCGCTGCGCCACCGTTGGCTTTGACTGGAAAACCCTGGGGCCTGTGGTGGACAAGATCCACGAAGAGATAGACGAAGTGATGGAAGAGGCGCTGATGGCCGACGTGGACGAGGGGCGGGTGAGCGATGAGCTTGGCGATCTCCTGTTTGCCACCGTCAATCTGGTGCGTCACTTGGGCAAGGATCCGGAGCAGGTGCTGCGGGGCGCCAACGCCAAGTTCGAGCGTCGCTTTCGGCAGGTTGAGCAATTTATCGCTGCGGAAGGCTTGAAAATGACCGATTGTTCGCTCGAAAAGCTGGACTCCGCCTGGGACAAGGCCAAGGAAACCGAACAAAGTTGATTTGGCGCAAGACGATGGCGCTGTGAGCCTGATAGATTTTTGTTCATTGTTTGGGAGTGGGGGTTTTGGTATACTGTTTCCCCGTCCTGCTTCATCCCCGAAGCACCCCTTAAAATTCCCTAAACTTCTTTCAGGTTCAGCATGACGACAAAATATATTTTTGTAACTGGTGGCGTTGTTTCATCCCTCGGCAAAGGCATTGCCGCAGCTTCTCTGGCAGCCATTCTGGAAGCCCGTGGTCTGGATGTGACCATCATGAAACTGGACCCCTATATCAACGTGGATCCGGGCACAATGAGCCCGACCCAGCACGGTGAAGTGTTCGTAACCGAGGACGGGGCCGAGACTGATCTGGATCTGGGCCACTACGAGCGTTTCATCCGCACCAAGATGACTCGCCGCAACAACTTTACCACTGGCCGCATCTACGCCGACGTGCTGCGTAAAGAGCGCCGTGGCGACTATCTGGGCGCCACTATTCAGGTCATCCCGCACATCACCAACGCCATCAAGGAGCGGGTGATTGCCGGTGCCGAAGGCCATCAGGTTGCCATCGTCGAAGTGGGCGGTACCGTGGGTGACATCGAGTCCCTGCCGTTCCTCGAAGCCATTCGTCAGCTTGCGGCTGAAGTGGGCCGCAACAGCGCCATGTTCATGCACCTGACCCTGGTTCCTTACCTGGCTGCTGCCGGTGAACTGAAGACCAAGCCGACCCAGCACTCCGTGAAAGAGTTGCTCTCCATCGGTATTCAGCCGGATGTGCTGATCTGCCGTTCCGATCGCACCATTCCGGCCAACGAGCGTGCCAAGATCGGTCTGTTCTGCAACGTGCCAGAGCGCGCCGTCATCTCCATGAAAGACGTCGACTCCATCTACAAGATCCCGGCACTGCTCAAGTCCCAGAATCTGGACTCCTACTTCACCGAGCGTTTCGGTCTGGAGTGCAAGGAGGCCGACTTGTCCGAGTGGGAACAGGTTGTCTTCGAAGAGGCCAACTCGACTGCGGAAGTGACCATCGGCATGGTCGGCAAGTATGTTTCTCTGCCGGATGCCTACAAGTCCGTCAACGAGGCGCTCAAGCACGGTGGCCTGAAGACTCGTCTCTCCGTCACCATCAAGTACATCGACTCTCAAGACATCGAGACCCGTGGCTTCGAGCTGCTGGAAGGCCTGGATGCGATCCTGGTACCGGGTGGTTTCGGTGAGCGTGGTGTGGAAGGCAAGATCCTGGCTGCCCAGTATGCTCGTGAGAACAAGATCCCTTATCTAGGTATCTGCCTCGGCATGCAGGTTGCTATGATCGAATTCGCGCGCAACGTCGCGGGCATGACAGGTGCTCACTCCTCTGAATTCAAGAAAGATTGCGCCTATCCGGTTGTCGGTCTCATCACTGAGTGGGTGGATGACGAAGGCAACGTCGAGACCCGTACCGAGAAGTCCGATCTGGGTGGCACCATGCGTCTGGGCTCCCAGCTCTGCCACCTGGTCGAGGATTCCAAGGTGCGTCAGATGTACGGCAGCACGACCATTTACGAGCGCCACCGTCACCGTTACGAAGTGAACAACAAGCTGCTGCCGCAGATTGAAGCGGCAGGTCTGAAAGTGACCGGTCTGTCCGCCGACAAGAAACTGGTGGAAATTATCGAGATCCCGGATCACCCCTGGTTTGTGGCGGCGCAGTTCCACCCGGAGTTCACCTCAACTCCCCGTGATGGCCACGCCCTGTTTGCCGGTTTTGTGAAGGCGGCAGGCGAGTATCAGAAGCGTAATCTGAAGTAATTGAAAATAAATGCGGTTGAGGCTCTGTGCCACAGCCGCTTTTTTTGGCATATTTTTGTTGTTTTTTTACGAAACCTGAGGAAATACACATGTCCAAGATCGTTAAAGTGATCGGTCGTGAAATCATCGACTCCCGTGGTAACCCGACCGTTGAGGCCGAAGTTCACCTGGAAGGTGGTTTTGTTGGTATGGCAGCTGCTCCGTCTGGCGCGTCTACCGGTTCCCGCGAAGCGCTGGAACTGCGTGACGGCGACAAGAGCCGTTTCCTGGGTAAAGGCGTGCTGAAAGCCCTCGAAGCCGTAAACGGCCCGATCGCTCAAGCTCTGCTGGGTAAAGATGCCAAGGACCAGGCTGCTATCGACCAGATCATGATCGACCTCGACGGCACCGAGAACAAATCCAAGTTTGGCGCTAACGCCATCCTTGCTGTTTCCCTGGCCAACGCCAAGGCCGCTGCTGCTGCCAAAGGCATGCCGCTGTATGCTCACATCGCCGAGCTGAACGGCACTGCGGGTGTTTACTCCATGCCGCTGCCGATGATGAACATCATCAATGGTGGTGAGCACGCCGACAACAACGTCGACATCCAGGAGTTCATGATCCAGCCGGTTGGCGCCAAGACCCTGAAAGAAGCCGTTCGCATGGGTGCTGAAGTGTTCCATAACCTGGCCAAAGTGCTGAAGTCCAAGGGCTACAACACTGCTGTTGGTGACGAAGGTGGTTTCGCTCCCAACCTGAAATCCAACGCCGAAGCGCTGGAAGTGATCGCAGAAGCCGTTGCTGCTGCTGGCTATGTACTGGGTAAAGACATCACCCTGGCCATGGACTGCGCTGCTTCCGAGTTCTACGACGCCGAGAAGAAAGAGTACAACCTGAAAGGCGAAGGTCGTATCTTCACCTCCAACGAGTTCTCTGACTACCTGGCTGACCTGACCACCAAGTTCCCGATCGTCTCCATCGAAGATGGCCTGGACGAATCTGACTGGGACGGTTTCGCTTACCAGACCAAAGAGCTGGGCAAAAAGATCCAGATCGTGGGTGACGACCTGTTCGTAACCAACACCAAGATCCTGAAGCGCGGCATCGACAACGGCATCGCCAACTCCATCCTGATCAAGTTCAACCAGATCGGTTCCCTGACCGAAACTCTGGCTGCCATCAAGATGGCCAAAGACGCTGGTTACACTGCCGTCATCTCCCACCGTTCCGGTGAGACCGAAGACGCGACCATCGCCGACCTGGCTGTGGGTACCGCTGCTGGCCAGATCAAGACCGGTTCCATGAGCCGTTCTGACCGTGTTGCCAAGTACAACCAGCTGATCCGTATCGAAGAAGCTCTGGGTGCCAAAGCTCCTTTCAACGGTCTGAAAGAAGTGAAAGGCCAGGCTTAATTCCAGCCTGCCCTTAATCTGCTCAAAGCCCCGCCAATCTGGCGGGGCTTTTTCGTATCTGGCTCAGCCGCTTGCGGTTTCTGCATTTTTTATTCCGGCCCAACCCATACGGGGCACAGGCTTCCTTTTGTCTTGCCTGCGAATATGGGAAACTAGGCCGCTTGAAGGAGACTCAGTGCATGCGGCTACTCACTCTTATCCTGCTCTTCCTGTTGGGAGGGCTTCAATACGACCTCTGGCTGGGGAAGAATGGCCTGTCCGATTATCACGAATTGTCTGATGCCATCTCCCGGCAGCAGCAGGATAATCTGGTACTCAAGGATCGTAATAACCTGATTTATCGCGAGATTGATGATTTAACCTCGGGCCTTGAGGCCATCGAGGAGTTGTCGCGCAACGATCTTGGCTACATCAAGCAGGGCGAGACCTTCTACCGGATTATCCCCAAGGATAAAGATCAGGAGACGGCGCCGGACGATGAGCCCTACGATGACTGATGCGAAAGTCACTGGCTTGATCGCTATCGTCCCGGCCGCTGGCATCGGCAGCCGGATGGGGGCCGATTGTCCCAAGCAGTACCTGCACCTGGCGGGCAAGACCATTCTCGAACATACCCTGGAGCGGCTGCTCTCTCACCCGGCGATAGCGCAGGTGATAGTGGCGCTGGCGCCTCATGATCGCTGGTTCGAAACCCTGCCCGTGGCGGCCGACTCGCGTATCCTGCGGGTAGAGGGGGGCGCCGAGCGCGCCTTTTCCGTTCTCAATGCGTTACATGTGGCCGGGGGTGAGTGGGTGCTGGTTCACGATGCAGCCCGTCCCTGTCTGACCCATGGCGATCTCGATGCCCTGATCGCCGCCGCCATCCAGTGTGGGGGCGCCATTCTCGGCAGCCGGGTGCGCGATACCATGAAGCGCTCTGATGCTGCAGGCAACATCATTGGTACCGTCGATCGCGAGCAGCTCTGGCATGCGCTGACGCCGCAGATGTTCCCCGCTCGCACCCTGAAGCGAGCGCTGGAGGAGGGACTGGCTCTGGGGGCCACCATCACCGACGAGGCCTCTGCCATGGAGCGTGCCGGTTTCACGGTGCGTATGGTGGAAGGGCGCGCTGACAATATCAAGGTAACCCGGCCTGAGGATCTCTCTCTGGCTGGGCTGTTTTTAAGCCAGCAGACATAAGCCGTTTTTGCGACGGATGTGTCCACTGGCGATGAAAGTGACTTAAAGGAGCAGGCATGATCCGGATTGGACGTGGTTTTGACGTGCACAAAATTGACGAGGTAGGTCCCTGTATGTTGAGAGGACGCCAAGCATGATGCGAATTGGTCATGGTTTTGATGTACACAAGTTTGGTGGCGTGGGGCCTTGCATGCTGGGCGGGGTTGCTGTGCCGTACGAGCAAGGACTGCTTGCTCACTCCGACGGTGACGTGGTGCTGCACGCTGTGAGCGATGCCTTGCTGGGCGCCATCGGCGCCGGTGACATAGGCCGCCACTTTCCAGATACCGCTGCGCAATTCAAGGGGATCGACAGTCGGATCCTGCTGCGGGACGTTTTTGCCCGGGTAAAAACCGCGGGTTATGCCATCGGCAATCTGGATGTGACCATCATAGCCCAGGCCCCCAAGATGGCGCCCCATATCGACGCCATGTGCGCCGTGCTGGCCGCCGACCTGCAATGTGATTTGAACCGGGTGAATGTCAAGGCGACTACCACAGAACAACTCGGCTTTACGGGGCGCAAGGAAGGGATCGCCACCGAAGCCGTCGTCCTACTGGTGAAACAATAATGTTGGAACAGCTCAGTTATTTGCATGGTGTGCCTGCCGCCAAGGGCATTCTCAAGGCCGAGGCCCGCGATTTTGTGGTGGTTGAAGATCTGGGCTTCGAGCCTTGTGGTGAAGGTGAGCACATCTTCGTCCGGGTTCGCAAAACCGGCGAGAACACTGCCTGGGTTGCGGGCCTGCTGGCCGATGCAGCCGGGGTTAACCGCAATGCGGTGACGTGGGCTGGCCTCAAAGATCGCCACGCTGTGACCGAGCAGTGGTTCGGCATCCACTTGCCGGGCAAAGCCGAGCCGGACTTGTCGGTGGTCGAGAGCGACAGCATCCAGATCCTGCAAGCCAGGCGCCACAACCGCAAATTGCGGATCGGCTACCTCAAGGGCAACCATTTCACCCTGCGCCTCACCGGTCTGGCGCAGGCCGACGGGCTGGAGGCCCGCCTGCAAGCCATCGCCACTCAAGGGGTGCCCAATTACTATGGCGAGCAGCGTTTCGGCCGGGGGGGCAACAACCTGGAAGCGGCCAAGACGATGTTTGCCGGCAAGCGGATCAAGGATCGCAACAAGCGCTCCCTCTATCTCTCCGCCGCCCGCAGCATGCTGTTCAATGCCATCGTCAGTGCCCGTATCGAGCAGGGGTTGGCCCATCAGCTGCTGGCCGGCGACTGCGTGATGCTCAAAGGCAGCCACTCCATCTTCAGTGAAGAGGTGCTGACCCCTGAGCTGGCTGCTCGGCTGGCTTCCGGTGACGTGCAGCTGACCGCCCCCCAGTGGGGACGCGGCCGTCTGGCAAGCCAGGGGGCAGCCGCCGAGTTTGAGCAGGCGGTGCTGGCTCCTTATGCCGAGTGGTGTGACGGGCTGGAAAAAGCCGGACTGGATCAGGATCGCCGCCCGCTGCTGCTCAAGCCGGAGCAGATGAGCTGGCAGCTGGACGGCGAGGTGTTGACCTTGTCCTTCTTCCTGCCGGCCGGCGCCTTTGCGACCAGCGTGGTACGCGAATTAATGCAGGCCGAAGAGGCCGATCATGGTTTCAGGAATCAGTCCGATGCGAATTCTGGTCAGTAATGACGATGGTGTGCATGCCGAGGGTATTCGCGCGCTCAGCGATGCACTGAGGGCGTGTGGCGAGGTTACTGTGGTGGCGCCGGATCGCAATCGCAGCGGCGCGAGTCACTCCCTGACGCTGGAAGTACCGCTGCGGGTCTCCCGTATCAGCGAAAACGGTTACTATGCGGTGAAGGGCACCCCGACCGACTGTGTGCATCTGGCGGTCAACGAACTGGTGCGCCCCGAGCCGGACATGGTCGTTGCAGGCATCAATCATGGCGCCAACCTGGGAGATGATGTCATCTACTCAGGCACGGTCGCGGCGGCGACCGAAGGACGCCATCTCGGTTTCCCCTCCCTTGCTATCTCACTGGTAGGACGGACCCACTTCGCCACGGCGGCCCATTATGCAGCCCAACTGGTGAGGGGGGTGATGGTGCATCCGCTGCCTGCCGATCAGATCCTCAATGTGAACGTGCCCGACCTGCCCCTTGATCAGGTAAAGGGGATCAAGGTGACACGCCTTGGCAATCGACATCGGGCGGAGTCGGTGATCTGTACTGAGGATCCCCGTGGTCAGCCGATCTACTGGATTGGTCCCCCCGGCAACCAGCAAGATGCGGGAGAAGGCACGGATTTCGCCGCCATCGAGCAGGGCTATGTCTCGATCACCCCCCTGACCATCGATATGACTGCATACAGCAGTCTGGCGGGTCTGGGGGCTTGGTTAGACCTGCAGGGATGAAGGTGTGATAGTACAGCGCCTGTTGAACCAGCTGATCGCACAGGACATTCGTGATTTCCGCGTACTCGCGGCGATTGCGAAAGTGCCGCGCCAGCTGTTTGTGGATGAAGCCATGGCCCACAAGGCATGGGATAACACGGCGTTGCCCATCGGCAATGGTCAGACCATCTCCCAGCCTTACATGGTGGCGCGGATGACCGAGCTGCTGATCCAGAATGATCCGGCCCACGTGCTGGAGATTGGTACTGGTTCCGGTTACCAGACCGCCGTGCTGGCACATCTGGTGGAGCACGTCTATACGGTGGAGCGGATCAAGTCGCTGCAGTTCCAGGCTCGGCGCCGACTGCGCCAGCTTGATCTGCACAACGTCTCGGCCAAGCACGGCAACGGCTGGCTGGGGTGGCCCAATAAAGGGCCGTTCGATGCAATCCTGGTGACGGCCGCGGCCAGTGAAGTGCCTACTGCTCTCACCGATCAACTGGCCGATGGTGGCCGTCTGGTACTGCCGGTGGGTGATAGTCATCAGACCTTGCAACTGATCGAACGGGCTGGTTCCCAGCTGACCAGCCGGATCCTGGAGCCTGTGCGCTTTGTTCCCCTAATTGATGGAGATGTTGAGTGAAGCTGTTTTCTCGTCTGTATGTACTGGTGATGCAGTGGGCTCGTCACAGGTATGCCCCTTATTATCTGGCGATCACTGCTTTCATCGAGTCGGTGTTCTGGCCTATTCCGGTTGACGTCATGCTGGCACCCATGGCGCTGGCCAAGCCGCACAAGGCGTGGCACTACGCTACCCTGGCGACGATCTTCTCCGTATTGGGGGCAGTGTTCGGCTATGCGCTCGGCTATGCCCTGTGGGAGCCGCTGGTGCAGCCGTTGGTGGTCTCTGTGGGGTATGAAGGCAAGATTGCCCTGGCACAGCAGTGGTTCGAGCAGTGGGGCATCTGGGTGATTTTTATTGCCAGCTTCACGCCAATCCCCTACAAGGTGTTTACCGTCACGGCGGGCTTGCTGCATATGGCACTGTTGCCCTTCATTGTGACCTCGTTGATCGGCCGTGGCATGCGCTTCTTCCTGGTGGCAGGCCTGATGCGCTGGGGCGGTGAGAAAATGGAGCGCAAGCTGATGCACTATGTGGATGTGCTGGGTTGGCTCTGTATTGGTTTGGCCGTTGCGGCCTATTTCTGGTTTAGTCGTTAAGGATCCACTATGCGTTCGCGTGTCTGGCAAGGAAGCAGTATCGTCGTGTTGTCATGGCTGCTGCTCGCTTGCTCTTCCAGCAAGACTGCTGCTCCGGTACAGGGATTGGGCAATGATCGCCTTGTCTCCACCATACCGGCTCGTCATGGGGCGGCCCAACCTGCTATTCAGGGCAACAGCTACACGGTGAAAAAAGGGGATACCCTCTACTCCATCGCCTTCAATTCGGGTAACGATGTGCCATCACTGGCCAGCCTCAACGGTATCAGCCCTCCCTATAACATCTACCCGGGACAGCAACTCAGGCTCGATGCATCCGGTAGCAATACCCTGACTGCCAATCGCAGCGCCAGCACCTATCAAGTGCGTCGTGGCGACACGTTAAGCAGTATTGGCCGTCAGTTTGGCATGTCGAATCAAACACTTGCACAGCGCAACAACCTGCAGGCACCCTATGGGCTCCATGTTGGTCAGGTGCTGAACGTACAGTCTGCCGCTATGGGCGGTGGCCAGATGGTTGCCGTGACGCGTCCTGTCACACCGCAAAGTAGCGGCCCCAAACCGCTTGCAATGGCACCATCAGGTACGACCACACCATTTATCAAACAGAAAACGATTGCTCAGCCATCTTCAAAAGAATACGCTCAGATAAGAGAACAAAAAAACAACAATAAACCTCAGTCGAGACTTTCTTGGCACTGGCCGACGCAAGGCCGGATAGTTGAGGGTTTCTCCGTTGCAGAACAGGGAAACAAAGGCATAGATATCGCTGGCCAGAAGGGGCAACCCGTCTACGCAGCGAGTGGCGGAAAAGTCGTCTATGCGGGTAGCGCACTAAGGGGTTATGGCAAGCTGATCATCCTCAAGCATGATGATGACTACCTCTCGGCTTATGCTCACAACGACGAGTTGCGAGTGAAGGAAGGGGATAGCGTCAAAGGCGGAGCGGTCATTGCCAACATGGGTAGCACGGACGCGCCGGATGTGCGTTTGCACTTTGAAATCCGGTATCGAGGCAAGTCGATAAACCCGATGAGCTATTTGCCAAAGCGTTAACCCCAGAGAGTTAAGTCTTACTCTGGTTCAGGTCAGGGAGACACACCATGAGCCAAGAACAACTGGTTATGCAGGATGCCGAGTTAGAGTTCGACGAAGAGCTGGAGACCCGTGAGGAGGAAGAGGTTCAGGAAGTAGCCGCTGAAGTTGAAGAGACTATTTCCGATGAACTGATGGCTCCGGAAGTCAACAAGGTGATGGATGCTACCCAGCTCTATTTGGGGGAGATTGGCTTCTCCCCCTTGCTCACCGCCGAAGAAGAAGTCTATTACGCTCGTCGTGCGTTGCGAGGCGACAAAGCCGCCCGCAAGCGCATGATTGAGTCCAACCTGAGATTGGTGGTCAAGATCGCCCGTCGCTACAACAACCGCGGCCTGGTGCTGCTGGATCTCATCGAAGAGGGCAACCTTGGCCTCATCCGCGCGGTAGAGAAATTCGACCCGGAACGCGGCTTTCGTTTTTCCACCTATGCCACCTGGTGGATCCGCCAGACCATAGAGCGCGCCATCATGAACCAGACCCGCACCATCCGTCTGCCCATCCATGTGGTCAAAGAGCTGAACGTTTATCTGCGTACTGCTCGTGAACTCTCCCATCGTCTCGATCATGAACCGACAGCAGAGGACATCGCTTTTGCACTGGATCGCTCGGTAGACGACGTAAATCGTATGCTCAAGCTCAACGAGAAGATCACCTCGGTGGATACCCCTATCGGTGGCGATCGTGACAAGGCGCTGCTGGATGTGCTCTCTGACGAACGTGGCATGGGGCCCGAGCTGGAGTCGCAGGATGACGACATGCGTGCCAGCATAGTGCACTGGCTGGAGGAGCTTAATCCCAAGCAGCGCGAGGTACTGGCACGTCGTTTCGGTCTGCTCGGTTATGAACCGGCCACGCTGGAAGATGTAGGATCCGAGATAGGCTTGACTCGGGAGCGGGTACGCCAGATCCAGGTGGAAGGACTGCGTCGCCTGCGGGAGATCCTGCTGGGGCAGGGGCTCTCCATCGAGGCACTGTTTCGTACCAATTAGTTAGTACCAAGGCAGTCTGATACTGCTGATAGAAATGAAGAAGGGGCCATGGGCCCCTTCTTCTATTGCAACTGGATCCGCAGGATCACACCGGATCCAGAGTGTCCAGTGGCCAGCGTGGCACTGCTTTGACCGCCAGCGGCTCGAACACCCCTGCCTTCAGGCGCTGCATGCCGGCATAGGCGATCATGGCGCCGTTATCGGTGCAATATTCGGTGCGTGGATAGAACACCTCACCCTTGAGGCTCTCCATCAGCTCGGCCAGCTGGGCACGCAGGTGACGGTTGGCACTGACGCCACCGGCCACCACCAGCCGTTTTAGGCCAGTCTCTTTCAGCGCGCGGCGGCACTTGATGGCCAGGGTATCGACCACCGCATCTTCAAACGCACGGGCGATATCGGCACGGGTCTGCTCATCATCACCGTTGGCAGCTATGGTGTTGGCGGCAAAGGTCTTGAGACCGGAAAAGCTCATGTCGAGCCCCGGGCGGTCAGTCATGGGGCGGGGGAAGTGGAAACGTCCGGTGATGCCCTTTTCTGCCAACCTGGAAAGCAGTGGGCCACCCGGGTAGTCCAGTCCCATCAGCTTGGCAGTCTTGTCGAACGCCTCGCCGGCGGCATCATCGATGGACTCGCCCAGCAGCTGATAGCTGCCGATACCGTCAACCCGCACCAGCATGGAGTGACCACCGGAGACCAGCAGTGCCACGAAGGGGAACTCGGGCGCTCTCTCTTCCAGCATGGGAGCCAGCAGGTGGCCTTCCATATGATGTACGGCGATGGCCGGTTTGTTCCACGCCATGGCCAGCGAGCGGCCTATGGTGGCCCCCACCAGAATGGCGCCAACCAGACCCGGCCCTGCTGTATACGCGATGCCGTCGATGTCATCTTTACCCAGTCCCGCCTCTTGCAATGCGGCCTGGATCAAGGGGATCGTCTTGCGAACGTGATCCCGGCTGGCGAGCTCGGGGACAACGCCACCGTAGTCCGCATGCAGCTTGACCTGGCTGTACAACTGATGGGAAAGGATCCCTTTTTGATCGTCGAAGATCGCGATCCCGGTTTCGTCACAGGATGTCTCTATGCCCAATACACGCATTGCTAAAAAATTTCACTGCTAAAATGAGACGGCTATGGTAACCTTCGCGGGTTTTTTAAACCAGAGCGATCTCTGCGGGTTTACTTTCATTCCCTGTCCAGAGTATAATTTCGCACCATTTTAAGACATGCTGATCGACTGATGGTCAGCTAACAATATATCACTGAGGTGAAAGGCACATGCCAGTAATCAAAGTCCGTGAAAATGAGCCGTTTGACGTTGCTCTGCGTCGCTTCAAGCGTTCTTGCGAAAAGGCCGGTATCCTGTCTGAAGTTCGTAGCCGTGAGTTCTACGAGAA
This sequence comes from Aeromonas sp. 5HA1, assembly GCF_029237245.1. NCBI lineage: Bacteria > Pseudomonadati > Pseudomonadota > Gammaproteobacteria > Aeromonadales > Aeromonadaceae > Aeromonas > Aeromonas sp. 5HA1. The sequence continues at coordinate 54,437 of NZ_JAACFW010000008.1, read as the reverse complement.
GCCGACTACCATTCGTAAGCGCGCCAAAGCGTCTGCTGTAAAGCGTCACGCCAAGAAGCTGTCTCGCGAAAACGCACGTCGTATCCGCCTGTACTAATCGGGAGATAATGCCGTGTCTCTGAAGGATCAACTCAAGGATCAACAAAAACTTGCCATGCTTGCCAGAGATAAGGCTCGCTTGGGGGCGATCCGTTTGTTGATGGCAGAAATCAAGCAACGTGAAGTTGATTCCCGTATCGAGCTCAATGATGAGGATATCCTCGCTGTCGTGACCAAAATGGTCAAACAGCGCCGCGATTCCATCAGCCAATTTGAAGCTGCCGGTCGCCAGGATCTCGCCGACAAAGAGTCCGCCGAGATCGTTGTGCTGCAGGAATTCCTGCCACAACAGCTGACCGCAGACGAAATTGCCGCACTGATTGAGCAAGCCATCACTGAAAGTGGTGCTGCCGTCATGGCTGATATGGGCAAGGTCATGGCTGTCTTGAAGCCGAAAATTCAGGGGCGTGCCGATGTCGGCGCCGTCAGTGCTCAGGTGAAAACCCGCTTGGCGTAACAGGCAACTCTCTTGTTTGGTCGAAGAAGCCGTGCTTCCCTAGGAATGCGCGGCTTTTTTATTTTCTACGCAGTGAAACAGGACGGTTATGGCAGGCAGGATCCCACAATCCTTTATCGATGATCTGCTCGTACGCACAGACATAGTCGAGCTGATCGACTCGCGAGTGCGGCTGAAAAAAGCCGGTAAGAACTACCAGGCTTGCTGCCCTTTTCATAACGAAAAAAGCCCTTCTTTTACCGTCAGCCAGGAAAAACAGTTCTATCACTGTTTCGGTTGTGGTGCCCACGGCAATGCCATCGGTTTTGTCATGGAGTACGACGGTCTCGAATTTCCCGATGCAATCGAAGAGCTCGCCAGCATGCAGGGCATGCAGGTACCTCGCGAGCAGAGCATGGGTGGCTCCGCCAGTTCCCAACCCGCCGTCAGCAAGGATCTCTATGAGCTGATGAGCCAGATCGCCCGCTTCTATGAAAGTAACCTGAAGAGTGCCCCCCAGGCGGTGGAATACTTGAAGGGGCGCGGGCTGACCGGGGAAGTGGTCAAGCGTTTCAATATTGGTTATGCCCCTGCAGATTGGGATCAGGTGAGACGCCGTTTTGGCGCCAGCCGCGATCACGAGCAGTTGCTCATCTCGGGTGGCATGTTGATCACTCGTGACAGCGGTGCCGGCAGCTATGATCGCTTCCGCGATCGCATCATGTTCCCGATCCGTGACAAGCGCGGCCGAGTCATAGGTTTCGGTGGCCGGGTGCTGGGTGATGGCACGCCCAAGTACCTGAACTCGCCGGAAACCCCGATCTTTCACAAGGGGCGGGAGCTGTTCGGTCTCTACGAAGTGAAACAGGCACACAAAGATCCGCGCCGGATCCTGGTAGTCGAAGGCTACATGGATGTGGTGGCGCTTGGTCAATACGACATCGACTATGCCGTTGCTGCCTTGGGAACCGCCACCACAACTGACCATATCCACACCCTGTTTCGCACCACGGCAGAGGTGGTTTGCTGCTACGACGGTGACAATGCCGGTCGTGAAGCGGCCTGGCGAGCGCTGGATAATGCACTGCCCCATCTGCAGGATGGACGTGAACTCAAGTTCGTGTTCCTGCCCGATGGAGAAGATCCGGATTCGCTGGTGCGTCAGATTGGCAAGGAAGGTTTTGAGGCCTTGCTGGATCAAGCTCAACCCTTCGCCGACTTCATGTTCGAGCGTCTGGGGCGGGATGCGGCCCTCTCCGGTGAGGCGGGCAAGTTCGAGGTGGCCAACAAGGCAGCCGAGCTTATTCGCCGCGTACCGGAAGGGTTTACCCGCGAAGGGTTGATCACCCGCCTCTCCAGCATGATGCGCTGGGGGGAGAATAAACAACGTATTGCCGAATTGTTCGCCCGCAATAGCCAGCCGAAGGCAGAACTCACCAAACCCAAAGCTGCCAAGCTGACGCCGTTGCGCCGAGCACTGGCGCTGATGGTGCAGTATCCGTCGGTCACCGCCGAACTGCCGGCCATGCCTGAGCTGGCTGGATTGCGGGTACAAGGCATCAAGTTTCTGCTGCAGCTGCATCAGCAGATCTTGGCGCAATCCGGCATTACTACCGGTATCTTGCTGGAACACTGGCGTGGCACCAAAGAAGGCGAGATCCTGGCCCAGCTGGCAATGCACGACTTGTTTGAAGAGGTAAAGCTCGACCAGGAGCCGGATATTCTGGGAGAATTGCAGGATACCTTCGTCGGCTTTATCAACCAGTTTCTGAAGCAACGAATTGAAGAATTGCAGGCCAAGGTGGCTCAGGAAGGGCTAAGCTCTGAGGAAACACAGGAGCTGATGATGCTGATCAGAGAAGTACAGATTGAGAAAAGAAATGAGAGTGGGGCTTGATAATTGAGTGATTAGTCCCAATATAAATAGCGTTGCCCGAATCGACGGGATTAAAAGCAAACACTTTATGACCGCCTGGCCCCGACAATACTGCGGGCAGGGGTTTCTCACGACCGACGCCGCAACCAGACATAGCATGTCTGGCGGTTTTCTATTAGAATTGGCTATTTGCGCAGCAGCGCACTGTACGCGCAACCTAGCATCACCAACCGGATGAGTTCTATGGAGCAAACCCCGCAGTCTCAGCTTAAACTCCTCGTTGCCAAAGGTAAAGAACAGGGCTACCTGACCTATGCCGAGGTGAACGATCACCTCCCGCAAGACATTGTCGACTCTGACCAGATCGAAGACATCATCCAGATGATCAACGACATGGGTATTCAGGTGGTTGAAAACGCCCCGGATGCCGATGACCTTATCATGGCTGAAGGTGGTACCGCCGATGAGGACGCTGCCGAAGCAGCTGCCCAGGCACTGGCATCTGTTGAATCTGAGATTGGTCGAACGACCGATCCCGTCCGCATGTACATGCGGGAAATGGGTACCGTCGAACTGTTGACCCGCGAAGGCGAAATCGACATCGCCAAGCGGATAGAAGACGGTATCAACCAGGTACAAAGCTCCGTTGCAGAGTACCCGGAAGCGATTACCTATCTGCTCGAGCAGTATGATAAATACGAAGCCGAACAGCTGCGTCTGTCCGACATCATCTCAGGTTTTATCGATCCCAACGAGGCCGATGATGTAGCACCGACTGCTACCCATATCGGTTCCGAACTCGGCGAAGACGATCTGGCCGACGAAGACGAAGACGAAGACGAAGATGAAGACGACGATGGTGACAGCTCGGATGACGAAGGTGACGGTGGCCCTGATCCGGAAGTTGCTCGCGAGAAGTTTGGTGATCTGCGTGCCCAGTATGAGGTAACTCGCCTCTCCATTCAGAAGAATGGCCGTGCTCACGAAGATACCCAGGCTGCGATTGCCCAGCTGGCCGATGTGTTCCGTCAATTCCGCCTGATGCCCAAGCAGTTCGATCGCCTGGTCAACAACATGCGCGAAATGATGGAGCGTGTCCGCGTGCAGGAACGCATCATCATGAAACTCTGCGTTGAGCAGGCCAAAATGCCGAAGAAAACCTTCGTTGCGGCCTTCACCAACAATGAGTGTGAAACTGCCTGGTTTGAATACCAGAAACAGGCCGGCAAGGCTTGGTCTCCACGTCTGCTTGAGATGGACGAAGAAGTACTGCGTTCCATCGGCAAACTGCAGCAGATTGAAGAAGAGACGGGGCTGTCCATCGCCCAGATCAAAGATATCAACCGTCGCATGAGCATTGGTGAGGCCAAGGCCCGCCGTGCGAAGAAAGAGATGGTTGAGGCCAACTTGCGTCTGGTTATCTCTATCGCCAAGAAGTACACCAACCGTGGTCTGCAGTTCCTGGATCTGATCCAGGAAGGCAACATAGGTTTGATGAAAGCGGTAGACAAGTTTGAATACCGTCGCGGCTACAAGTTCTCGACCTATGCCACTTGGTGGATCCGTCAGGCCATTACCCGCTCCATCGCGGATCAGGCCCGTACCATCCGTATCCCGGTGCACATGATCGAGACCATCAACAAGCTCAACCGTATCTCCCGTCAGATGCTGCAGGAGATGGGTCGTGAACCGAATCCGGAAGAGCTGGCCATGCGCATGGGCATGCCGGAAGACAAGATCCGCAAGGTACTGAAAATTGCCAAAGAGCCCATCTCCATGGAGACGCCCATTGGTGATGATGAAGATTCCCACCTGGGCGACTTCATCGAAGATAATACGCTTGCTTTGCCAGCTGACGCTGCGACCAGCGAGAGTCTGCGCAACGCTACCCGCGAAGTGCTGGCCGGTCTGACCGCACGCGAAGCCAAGGTGCTGCGGATGCGTTTCGGGATCGACATGAACACTGACCACACCCTTGAGGAAGTGGGCAAACAGTTCGACGTTACCCGCGAGCGTATTCGCCAGATCGAAGCCAAGGCGCTGCGCAAACTGCGTCATCCGAGCCGCTCGGAAGTGCTGCGCAGCTTCCTGGACGAATAGTCCATAGGTATCTGCCCGAGTTGCCGTCTCAAAAGCCCCGCCATGCGGGGCTTTGTTTTATGCGGGTTTGACGAAGAGACCGGGGGAACAGACATATTGATAGCCGAGTGGACAAAATGTCGCCAAGTGATTGATCTGCCTATGGACTGACTAGCAGACATCCCCTATAATCCACGCCGCAAACCAACATTCTGGCCCCTTAGCTCAGTTGGTTAGAGCAGTCGACTCATAATCGATTGGTCGCCCGTTCAAGTCGGGCAGGGGCCACCAATTCCAGAGGGTTGGCGAGTTAGTACTCGCCAACCCTCTTTTCGTTAGGATACCTATAGGATATTTCAGCCTGTAGAGCATCCACTCTAAAAAAGCTCTCATCCCTCCTAAAAAATTTTCCCCCTCATGTAGAAAAAAAGCTCCGGCCCCCTTCAAAGAGACACCATTGAGGCTGGCTGCAGGTTCTCTTTCACATGACCAAGCATTTTCCTTTTTATCTCTATATGTAGAAAAAACCGGGGTTACACGGGTTACGAGGTTACAACTCAGCTCTAGCCCAATACTGGCGCGGCTTTGCGCTGTAACCTCTATCGTGGCCTGAAAAGCTGATAGAGGTTACACATTGTGGAAACGGTGTGAGGTTACAAGCCCCTAGCCCTTGTCTGGCTTGGGCTAGAGCCATTTTCGTCCACGGTGTAACCTGTAACCCCGAGAGGTTACAAAACTCCCCATGAACCAGTTATTTCTATCTTGATTAAATGTGGATTCATATCAAACCCTTTCACTTGATAGTGTGTAACCATGGGGTTTGATACTGAATGAACTCATGGTGGTGTAACGATGATTAGACTTTTTTTAGCCATGTTTATGGCGCTCTCTCTATCGGCGTGTGCGTCTCTCCCTGAAGACATCCCCTGCAATGCTGAGCCTGCACATTACGACTCCAACGGCATGTTTGTACCAACCGCCTATGCCTGTCCTGAAGCGAGTCCTCGAGCAACCTATGCTCTCAATGAATGCTCATGGGTAAATGGATATCTCAGAAAAGATGGGACTTACGTCATTGGCCATACGAGATGTAAATACAATCTCGCCCCACCAGGGTACAGCAGCAGTTCTTACAGCGGTTTGGGTAGCGGATACAGCAAGAGCCCATGTGTAACGTCTTACTGTGGCCCTGTGAAAGTTAAAGGCTACTACCGCAAGAATGGGACTTACGTTCGTCCCCACACCAGGAGCTATCCAAAGAAATGGCGGTAGTTTCCTACTGTGCTAAAAGTCCTTGGTAGTCATGCCATGCTCACCCATGAAGAATTGCAAACGTGCAGTTCTTCATGCAGTCCGTTTTTATCCAACCTTATGTTTATTAAGGGAAAATATCACCAACGTCGACGATTGAAGGATTGCACACTACAAGTGAAATCGCCACGGAAAGTATGATTTTTATATAAATATCAGATAGTTACGTTTTTTGTATAGTCCCAAAATGGGGCGTGTTTTTTCCAAAAGCTGAAATTCCTTTCACTTCTTGAAATTCCATCCTGGCACCTAAACCCCAAGCACGGCGCGCCCTAGAGCTAGGAAACTGCGGTAATCCAGTTTTGCAAAAAATTTTCTTGGCGCGGCCCGCAGGCGGGAGCGGATGAGCGCGGATTCCGTGACGCAGCCCTGTCCGTGGCTCTTTTTTGCTTGTGTGGGTGTAGGTATGCTCTGGGTTTACCTGTGGGGCTTCTGAGTATCCCTACAAGGTGCTGTTGATGATACTGTCCTTGCTGCTTGGCACGTTCAAGCAGTCTTGTTTTTCAAACCCTAGGCCTTTGCAAAATGGATGATACACACAGCACGTAGGCGGGAGCGGAAGAGCGCAGATTCCGTGATGCAGCTCTGTCTGTGAGATCTTTTCCATATCTAAAGCTGGATGCGGATATGCAAATGCTCTGTGCTTTCTTCGCGCCTATGGATAAGAGGCTCTACATATTAGATTGAGTTTAAGAGGTGGGATTGGCCAGTTTGTAAAACGGCACCTAGTCGGTGCCGTTTTATGTTTAATTGTCAGTATTTTCTTTTAGTCTTTTTAGAGCGCTTGCCTTCGCTTTTTTTGCATCGGCTCTTGCTTGGATTTTTTGTTTAAAAGATGCAATTTCTTTTATACCATTCCAAGCCCAGAAAACAGAATATAAAGAGAACCCCGTAAGTGCTCCGGAAAAAATAATTGTCTTTCTGAAATAAATTTGATTGTCAGATGAAAATACATAAAAAGTAAAAAATACAACGGCTATAGATAATAAAATAATAGCCATGACGAGTTTTGCTCGAAATAGTTTAATATCTATGATGTTGTTTAATCGGCGAACCTCATCTCTGTTTAATCCATTCTTGGCGTTGCCAATTTCTTTCAAATCAGAGAGTTTTATTATAGAGCTTGTTAATATAGTGATGGGTACAAGCAATATTGATGATATTGCATATGGGGGTGATGATGGCAGTTGTTGAGCCAACTGCAGAAGCCCATAGGTTACTCCTCCCCCCAAGAGAGAGTAGAGAGCGAACCATATGGAGCCCATTAAATGCGCCCCTCACTGACATGATGCATTTTCCCCATTTACTTTACCTCTATCAGTTCCACCTCGATCTCTGTATCTATTTTACTCATAATCCATGCATGCATTTGTCGATAGAGATCATTTTCATCCACTAACCCATTGAATGTCTGGACATTTATGCTCCCAGAGAGTTTTAGGTCTTCTCCTCTTAGTGTACCACCACCTAGCAGCTCTATGCGAACATCGCTATCTTCCATATGTCGCAGAGATGTCGCAAGGTTATCAAGCATTTTTTGGCCACTGGCTGTTGTCTTGCGCAAGTATGATATTTCAAGGCTAACCTTGAGGTTAGCGTCATCCAGGGCATCTTCTAGGCTTACCTTCTCGAATATCCCTGCATTCATCAGTGCTCTAACAACATCAACACCAATACCTTTAGGAACCCATTTTATATTTTTGGGTTGAAATGTTGTTTTTTCAATAAGAGCACCCTCAGATTTTTCATCTGGAGCTCTTTCTTTTAGCTCTTCGTAAGTACCAACCGGTGCCCCTAACTTCACCGTTTTAACAGGTTGAGCCTCTATTTTTTTAATCGTTTCCGCTGTAGGTTTATCTTTGAGAATTAACACGCTCTCTGCGCTGATAGATTTACAGCATGTACCAAGGAACCAAGAAAGGTGTGTTTCTAGCTCTCTAACTCGTAGTGATGCTGATTGCAATACAACAACATGATTATCGAAAACACCAAAATATAAAATTGAATTTATAAATTCCTTTTGTATTTTTTGAGCTATCTCACTTTCTTTTGCATCTTTAATATCATCTGAAGACATTGGTTCAATATCATAAGACTCACTACTCTCATCTAACTTTATATACGTTTGGCTTTTTCCTGGTTCCCAAAGAACAAGTTGTCCAAAAAATATTCCGTTAAATTTTTGTTTTCTGTTGATTAAACGGCAATAGTCAGAGTCTGAATTTATATACTCTTTCCTTTTTGTGGCATTAAAAACATCACTTTCTTTTTCTAGTAATGCAGCTTCTAGTAATTCTTGCAATGATGAGCTGGTATGACTTATTACAGCTCTTTTATAATGAATCGTTTTGTTCTTTTTTTCCTTTGCCATATCTGCTGAACCTACAATGAAGTGAAGTTTGTCAATAATGCAGCAGAGTGCCAAGAAGAGCCAAATAGGTCAATCGTTAATCGTCTCCGTTTGTGACTGCTAGCACATATAGCATCTTTAGGGCTACAAGGGCAGCGATCTGCTGCCCTTGTAAATCACATATCTGTTAATACAGAGTTGCCAAAAATGTATACCTTGGCGGGTCTGTTAGCCATACTTGGTAATCGAACCGTCGCTTGGCTTTTACCCTGTTGGTTTTTTACAATCCACCCTACTTGCACGGAAAGCTTTGCAGCTTTTCTATAATCTCTTCCTTTCGTTATTTCCTTCCAGCCTTCTGGAAGGATGAAAAACAACACTCCCTCCTCTTCTCCCACTTTGGGATTTTTCCGATACCCCACCATCTGAGTCGGTCGGTGGTTAGGATCATCCCAATCCGCAAACCGGCTGTACTGGTAAGCGGTAAAGAACTGGCGGATCTGGCGCAGGGTTGCGGCGTCTTCCTGGTTGCCCAAGTGGCCACGGTCGGCCAGCCACGCATCAAGGCAAATTCTCGCGGCTTTGGTGGCTTCTCCCGATTGCCATCCAGTGATGCCCAAGCGTGTGGCCAGCTCACCGGCTGCGGCTACCAGGGCAAAGCGGTTAATGGCTCGACCTACCTGATTACCGGCGCCCTCTGGGGTCATGGTGGTGATCAGTCGGCGAATTTCGGCCTTCATCCAGGCGCTGTGCTCGTTCAAGTCGTTGGCCAATGCCTCGACATAGGCCCGAAAGGCGGTGCCGTGTTGGCCTTGCAGGCGCTCGCGCATGGTATCGGCGAACTGGCGGCCATCGGCCATGCCGTGCAGTTCTTCAAACGCGCCGTGCTTGCCGGTATCACTCGGGATCTGGATGGTGCGGATCTCCATACCGGCAAAGGTGCGCTGGCCTGCTTGCTCGGCGTGGTCTTCCAGGGAAAGCTCGCCAGTGGAGAGGAACAACAAGCGCCACTGTTTTCGCTCACGTAGTTCCCCATCCTGGCGGCTTCTTCCCTTGCCCTGGCCATTGGCCAGCATGTAGGCCACCAGACCCGCCTCCCGGCCATCTACCTCCTTGATTTCATCCAGACAGAGCAGGGCATCGTTGCGGCGACTGGCGATCCCTTCTATGGCGTTACCAGTGGCCCGCCATGTGTGAGCGAATGCCTCGGGGCCATACACGCTGGCAGCGGCCATCATGACGGTGGTTTTGCCGTCGGTGCTCTCGCCTTTCAGGTGGAAACCACCACCTTCGACCCCTATCAGCGTTAGCAAGGGTGCCGCAAAGGCACAGGACAGGGAAAAGGCCAACCGGCTGTTGCCTACCGCCAGGGCTGCCACCTGGGCTTGCCATTCAGCCAAGGTGCCGGATGTAGTGAAGTCGTTGTTCACATAGCCAGTGGTTTGCAGGATCACCTCGTTAGCATCCGGCCCCAGGTTGCCGTTTGGCAGCACATAGGCTTGCTTGTGCCAGCCGGTGCGATCAACACAGGTGATCCGGGCTTGCGGTTGGCAGCTCATCAGGTAATCACGCAGCAAGTTCTTTTTGCTCATGTTGATATAACTGAGTCCGCTTTCTGCCAGCTGGCCGAACACCTCCTCACCGCCTTTGTGAACCAGCATTCGCATGGGCATTGCCCAACGGCGGGTCTTGCCGTTGGTATCCCGCCATTCCAGCAATCGTCCAAAGCCCTGGCCCTGCTCGGTATGGGTGATCGCGGTGACGTGCAGGGGTGAGCAGATAGGCACTGGCACCCGTTCAGCCTCTTCTCCCTTGCCGCGCCACTCCATGGCAAAGAGCTGCTCTTTGCTCATGCTGTAATTGTCTGGCAGTTCTGGGGTCTTGGGGGGCAGTTGTGCCGGTGTCTGAGTCTTTGCGTAAGAGGTCATGATCGCCTTCTTGGTATCGAGCAGCCCATGGGCTTGGTGGTAATCGTTCCAATCACCGGCCTCATGAGGAAGGCAAACTAGCCCTCCTACCACTGCAGCGGCTTGTTGGGCTTTGGCTTGGCCTGGGTTGCCATCAATCTGGGCATCGTTATCCCCCGCAATCAGGATCGGCTCTGCTCCTTCGCGGCGCTTGGCTATCTCTGCGACTGCCAGCAGGTTGCCCGTATCCATGGCGCAATAGATGGTTGCGCCTGTTGCCAAGTGGACGGATACGCCCGTTGCGTAGCCTTCACAGATGGCGACTTGCAGGCCACCGGTTAACCGATGAAATGCCCCTGCTTTCTGGCCGCCGGCCAAATAGCGTTTCTCGCCTTGATCGTCGATTAGCTGGACGTTGACCAGCAGATCATTTTCATCTGTTAGCGGTATTACCAGGGAGCCTTGGGGGAAGTTGTGCCGGGCCTCGCGGATCAAGGTCTGATTGGTGTCTGCCAGCCAATCTGGCAAATGTTTAAGGGCCAGATAGGGGCTACGTCCTTTGATGCAATCTCGCATGATTGAGGCCGCCCTGGTGCAGGCTTTGCGCTTGGCTTTTTCCTCGTCCTGTCGGGCCTTGGCCGCTATCTGCTCCGCATTTTGACGGCGGGCCGCTAACTCTTGCTCATCCAGACCCGATGCGGATAGCCCGAGTAGGGCGGCCACCTCTTGGGCGGCCTCCTTGGTGCTTTTGTGGGTGGCCTTGGCCAGTAGGGTTAGACCATCACCGGCTCCGCATTGTGTGCAAATCCAGGTTCCTCGCCCTTCCTTGTCATCCAGGCGAAACCGGTCTTTCCCACCACAGGCAGGGCAGGGGCCATGCTGGCCACGTTTGGGAATAGAAAGCCCCAGCTCTGCCAGGATTGCTGGCCATTGACCACGGGCTGCCAGGGAGACATCAGAGACAATACGAGGGGAGATCATGATTCACCTCCCGGTAACCGGTCATTCAGTTCACTGATCCGGCAAGAGTTGGTTTCTACCTCTTTGGCTAGTCCACGCAACAGGCCAGATAGGCCATAGGTAAACTCTTCGTGTTCGATACGGTCTTTACGCTCCCAATCCACGCTGGCAGTCAGCAACCGGGAAAGGGTATTCAGGGCGCAGGCAGATACATCAAGATCAGCGGTGACACGAGTAAGTTCTTTTGAGGGGTGAGGGTGTTGATTCATGCTTGCCCCCTTTTCGCATTGGGAATACGGGCAACAAACACGAGTGGCAAGCCAGGAAGATTGGCGCGCGCTTGGGCTTCGGTATCAGCGACAGCAGAAATGGTGCGTATACGGTGCAGGTCTGAGACCCGGCCACGAGTGGCGATCAGGAAGGTAAATATCATTGGGGTTATCCCTACGTGAAGTTGACGCAGGGCGGATCGGGTAGCCGCAAAGCAGTGCTCACGTAGGCAGGCACAGTGGGGGCGTTTTCTTTGGCTCCCGACCCATGCCCCCAAAACAGGATAGATCTCCGGCAAGGTGCCAGAAATGGGGGAAAGGGATACAAATTTTCCTACGTGAGTCGCTGCTTGCGGGTGCTTAATCCGCCAGCCTTGTCGCTTGCTTAAGGCGACATAGGAAAGGCTATCCGAATTGATCCATGGATGCAACTCTTGCCGGGGATCAGGGGCTTTGCTATGGTGCATGGGCTTGCTCCTCTGGAATTGGGGGTGGGGTAAGCAAATAGGGAGCCCTGGCAGGCTCCCTTTTGTATTTCCGGTTTGTGTTACTCCCCAAGCTCCCGCTGCAAGCACTGGCGCTTGCCTGGGCTATTGCACAGCGCCAGCAGGTCAGCCGCTTGCGGGCGGGTCGAGGTGACCAGCACTTCACGGGCGGCGGGCTTGTCGCCATCCAGTGCCACCGGCTCACCGCTCATTGCCTCTTTGAGGGCGTGGGCCAGCTCGTTCTGTGCCCACTTGCGCGCCCCTTCCTGCCCCATAATGGTGGCCTTGGCGTGGGTCAGGGCGGCCAGCTCGGCCAGTCGCCCCTTGAGCCCGTTGAGGATGGACGGCATCACCTTGTGGTCGAGATAGCTTTCATAGCCTCCGGCCACCATGCTCTGGGCGCTGTTGACCGCCAGCTGGGACTGATAGAGCGGCATGGCCAAGCGCTTTTCCTGAGACTCCGACAAGATGGCCGCCGCCTTGGCATCCTCCAGCAGCTCCCCCAGCTCGCGGTATTCCCGCGCCGCTTCCAGTGACACTTCCCCGCCCATCAGTTGGTTAATGCGCCCCTGGCGCAGCTCTTCGCGGCGCTCCTTGGCGGTTGGGATTTGGGCCAACAGGGCTTTGCGTTGTGCACGCAGTACCTGAATTTCGCTGTCCAGCTCCATCAGCTTTTGATGCTCGCTTTGGAACAAGGCCACGTGTTCATCCAGTCGGCTGGCGCGGGTGCCCACTGGGGCATTAGGGAGCTGAATAGTCGGCACGGCCTGCAAAGTCGGTTGTTGCATGGGGTTACTCCTCGGTGGCAAGGGTGATGGCATCAAAGGCGGCGTAAGCGGTGGGCTCGCCCAGGGCGTAGGACTGGGCGCGGTTGTAGCGAATGCCCCAGCTGGCGAGGTCGTCAATGTCCCCCGCGTTGAGGCGGTGGGTGTGGTTGACGGTGAGCACTTGCAGGTTCTCGACCAGGGTAATAGCCAGATAGGTGCTCGGCATGTGCTGGTGCGAGACAAAGCCCAGGTCGGCAATCTTCATGCGCTGGGTCTTGTCCCGTACCTGTCCGGCTTTGAGGTGGGCTTTCTGGTGGGCGCGTAGCAGGTCGCCGCCGACCATCACCACCAAGCGCGGGTCTTGGCGGTACGCTTCGGGCAACTTCTCAATCAGGGCATACACCATCGCGTCCAGGTCGGTGAAATCGCCTTTGCCGCTGGGGTCGAACGTCACGGCATCGCGCAGCACCCGCAGCCCCTCGGGGTCGGCGGCCTTGGCCAGCGTAGGCCAGCCCATCATCACATCTTCCCCGTTCGGGTTGGCCTCGGGGTCGGTGTTGACGGCGGCGGTCTGGCCATGGAAGCCGACCCGTATCAGGTCATCCGCAAAGGCGGCCAGCGCCAGCTCTTCGAGCAGGTTGTTGACTTGGCGCTGGTCGAGCCCTGCCAGCATCTGGGCCAGCTGTTGCCACGTCCAGATAGCGCTGCTGTCCAGCTCTTCGTATTCGTGTTCACGCTTGCTTGGCTCGGCCCGCACCAGAAAGCGCCCTTGTGCCTTGCGGCCACTGCGCAGGGCTGGCTTGAGCGGGTCAAAGCGCAGCGCGTGGGGGTCATCCACGCCCTGGATAGAGACCATCCACAGAAACGGGGCGGCCTGTAGCATGGCCGCTGTCAGTGCCATGCTGGCGGCGTTGTCGAGGTTGCCAAAGCTGGGTTGAGGCGCAGGGATAAAGCTCAGACGCACATCGCGCAGCAGGTCAGATAAGCTCATTGAGTGGGACTCCTTAGTAAATGCGGTAATGGTTGGCGTGGGTGGGGTCGTCACTGCGGTCAGCAGCGGGGGCGCTCGGCTGGTTGGGTCGATACGGGGTGAGGCTGTCGAGCTTTTGGCAAAGGGCCGTCAACCTCGCCGACAGGGCCTCTATCTGGCTAAACATCTGCTCGGGTTTTGATGTCCGGAAAGTGGGTTTTGCAGGCACAACGGGCGCAGACACAGGCACCAGCAGGGGGCGCCTGCTCGGCGGCTTGGCGCTAAATTGCAACTGGGTGAGCCCCGTCAAGGTGGGCTGGTCAGTGACAGTCACGCCGGACAGATACCACTTGCCAGTGCCCGCGAAATTCTCGCTGGCCTCAATGGCGCAAAAGGCATGGGCGCCGCTGGTGTTGAGGTCTATCAGTTCCAGGGTGGGGCACAGCTCGGCCAGCAGCTTGAGCTGGTCGCCTTGCTCTTGCAGCTTCACGGCGTGGACGTGCCCCAGCGGGCGACCCCGTACCCCATCCGGCCAGAGGTTGGCCACGTAAAAGTTCGGGTCGTATGTCTCGGCCAACTGGCGCAGACACTCGGGCGTGATGATGCGGCCATCCAGTGTTCGCCCCGTGCTGGCGATGCAAATCCAGCCGGTTTTTACTTGGCTTGTCATTGTGCGGCTCTCCGGGTTACAAGTGGTTTCGTCAGTGAATTGGTCTGCTCCAGTGCAGCCTGCATATCTAATTGCTGTTGGTGCGCTGTCACGCTTTGGCTCAAGGTGCCATGTGCTTCTGGCGACAGGCCACGCACCAGGCTTATTGCCATGTCGCTGGCACTTTTGGCGGATGGGCTCAGGGTGTGGCTATAGGCCAGGGTGGATACCCAGGAGTGCCCACAATTAACATCTGTGCATTGGCAATAGAGGTTGGCGACCCCCGCTGTTATGCGGTTGGTTTTGGTGATGCGGCCCAACTGGCCGCACTCGGTGCACATCACACGCATAGTGAGTACCTCCAAGGTTATTGGATGGGATTCGCTGGTTTGCTGGAATGCAGCATCTTTCGTGCTGCCAGGAACGCATCGAGATCGGCGCGTTCGTAGAGGGTGCGGTTACCCAGTTTGTAGTAAGGGAGTTCATAGCGGCCATTACTGGCCCACACCCCGAGGGTCTTCTCTGACAACCCAAGGTAGGCGGCAGCCTCACGACGGGTGAGACGGTCTGGCGTACTTTGGTTAATTGCGGATTTCATATTGGCACCCCCTGCATTGATTTAATGCAGCTGATTTTCTCTGGGGTGCCATGAAAACGGGAGGGATAAAAGTGGTCTTGGTTTTTTTACTTGTGCTGTTAGAAGTCTTCTGTTATTGCTTGCTGAATTGGCATATCCCATACCCCAGCATGAGTCAGTGTCCTTTCCCAGGTCCTTAAACATTGTACGTCAGCAAAAGCCAGTGCATTCTTCCTATATGTTTTTCGCAATGACTCAGGCTCTATATTTAAGTGTGGGTATACTAGTGAAAGAATTAACTCATCACTAATAACACCAGGGTAAAGCTGATTGGCGATCATCGTATCTAGCAGCATAATGTATTTATTGGTAATGATTTTCCTCAGTGAGTTATTACTTACCTTCATGCTGTCTTGTCTTAATTCGATGGCGCACTCCTGACGCCATGTGTCCAGCAGACGACTTATATCCTCGAGGATTTCTTTGTTTGTGTAGTGACTTAAGTTGATTGCCACAACAATGTTTTCACCTGGAGAATATTGGAGTTTTGGCGCAAAAACATCAATGTTAGCTTCAATGGTATGATGTGCACTGAACGAGTCGACAGGACTTAGTTCTTTAGACTCTGCAACCCGAGCCATTTCATAGACCTTTTCGACGGATAGTGGTGTCACACTGTTCAGGTATGAAAGTACCTTTGGCTCATCCAATATAATGTCGTTCATAAAAACTTGTAGTTCGTATGCCTTGGCCCGGATCTCTCTTAACGTAGTTATTTCTGAAATTCCAGTTGATTTTATTATTTCTCTAATCTTTGTTGCGTCGCACCGTCCTTTCATAAAGTCGAATATATTTATTTGTATGTCATCTGGTCGATGAATAGTAAGGCTGTCGGATAGATACATTTTCAGCCATGGCTCGATATAGTGGCCTGCGGCTGGGTCATTATTTACTAGTAGGTCATGGATATTAGCCCGCAAGTGAAGTTGTTCAATTACCTCTTGAGTGGTTGATTCACTAATGTTTTTATATTTTTCATTTTGAAAGGCAGTGATTATTTTAGTGTGCATCACACCATTTTTTAGAGAGAGTTTGAACTCTTCATTTTCCATGTAATCAGCTTTAAACACCGTTCTCTCCTCTATTATTCGGGGCTTCATGCAGGCTTAGCAATAAGCGTCTTTGCTCCTGCTCTGATAACGTTGCAAAAATAGTCATTAGATTGCTATTGGCATTATTTGTACTGTCCAGGCGGCCTGCATATTCCAAAATATCCCGCTCGATCCTGGTCGCCGGTTTACGCAGCTCGTCCGCTGTGAAATGGATATAGCCTTGCGTCACGTCAGCACTGCGCAGAGTGCGGTGGTTCATCAGCCGCTTGATGGTGTACTGGCCGACCTCGGCCAGTTCGGCCACGGTGCCAAAGGTGCGGCGGGCATCGTGGCATTTGAACTCGAGCGGCGGCAGGCCGTCCGGGTTTGGGTGGGGGACGGTGGCGGCGCATATCTTGGCAATGACCCGGCGCGGCTCATGAATGGGACGATCAGGATTACGGCCAGGAAATACGAACAGGCTCTGTTTTAGGTTCCAGTGCCAGCGGCGGCGGAAGATGGTGAGCAGGGTTTCGGTGATCGGCAGTTCCAGCGGGTCGCCGTTCTTGGTCTTATCAATCCAGAAGTAACCACCGCTCATACTGACGCGATCCCAGGTGAGCTGGAACACTTCGGAACGGCGCAAGCCGGTAAACAGTGCCATGTCGATGGCATCGCAGACGGTGGCGGTGGTGTCGTCTCGCCAGTCGATGGCGTATTGCCTGACCTGTTCCACCGCATCCAGCCAGCGCCGGAGTTCGTGAGTGCGGATCCGGTCATTGCGTCTGGGGTTATTGTGCCAGAGGCGCTTGCTGCTCAAGACTTCGGTGGGTGGCTCAGGCAGCATCACCCGATCATTGGCGTCCCGGTAATGGTCGCGGGCAAAGCGCCACACGGCCCGCAGGGTACGCGCCCAGCGGTCGGCCTGTGCCTTGCTGCCCTTGCCGGTCCCCGCCTTGCGAAACTCACGGGCCGCGCCATGCCAAGAGCCGGGCAAGCCCTCGGTGATGGCCTTGTGCCGTACCTCGATCTTTTCCCTGGTGAGTTTGAGCAAGGAGATCGTCATCCAGTCGCCGGAGTAGTTGTTGAGATCGGCGCGGTAGTGCTTGGCTGTCTCCGACCTGATCCGATCCCCTCGGCTGGCAAGGTAGGCATCAATGGCTTCGCCCAGGGTGACCTTCAACTTGTCCTGCTCACGCCGGATCACGTTAGGGTTCTGGCCAGTCATGGCCACATCGCCCAGGATCTCCAACGCCTTGGCGCGGGCCATGTCGATGGTCAGTGCCGGGTAGCGCCCCAAGGTCGCCCTGATAAAGCGTCCCTCTTTGCTCTTGGCCACGCTAAACGACTTGCTCCCAGTGGCCCCGACCCGGAGCCTCAGCCCCTGCACCATGGCATCACAGTACTCGACCTGCTTCCCCTCTGGTGCGGGGGGCAGTGCATCGATCGTGGCCTTGGTGAATTTGAACGCTTTCATCTTCCTCCCACAAAACAGGCTAGCCAGAGGAAGGGCAGGCAAGACAGGTCTTGTAACCTCTGTAACCTCTGACTATTTATGGTGAGGTTACAAACAAACCCAGCTAAACCGTGGCTTGTAGGGGGTTGTAACCTTGTAACCTCTGTAACCTCAATATTTAAACCCTATGCGACCTTTTTTGGCCCAAGGGGGGAGTGGCGTTTGCTGCTCCTTTCCCTGGCTAGCCTGCTCTTGGCCGACCAATCGATCCGGGTATCCTAGAAATCGATTGGTCGAAAAAGGATACGTATAGGATACGTCAGAGGGAGAATATGGGGGAAGAGTGGGGAAGGTCATAAAATAAGCATGTCAGTCTAAGGTATTGATTTATATAACATCATATACTGTACGTAAATACAGTAAAAAGCCATTTTCCCACGCTCATAATCGATTGGTCGCCCGTTCAAGTCGGGCAGGGGCCACCAAATCCAGACAACGCCGCTCATCATGAGCGGCGTTGTCGTTTCTGGCGCTTACCATCTCCGATCCAGATCCGTGGCGTAGAGCGCCATGGCGCGTCGATAAGGGATCAGATCGGGAGCGGTTGTCGTCTCTGCCAGCACCGCCAGCAGGCTCTCCATTCCCTCCTTGTGGCGCCCCATGTTGTAGCAAACCATGGCACGAAATACCTTCAACTCATTGGCATTCGGGAAGCAGACCAGACCCTGCTCTAAGGCCGCCAGCGCCTCCAGGTACTGCCTTGTGGTGCGATAAGAGCTGCCAAGGCCGAGCCAGGCTCCGCGCAGCGCATCACCCGTTAATCCCAGTGCGATGGCCCGCTGATAGAGGGGGATCGCTTGTGCCTCTCGCCCCAGGTTATCGTGCAGGCCAGCCACTTCATAATGCAGCTTGGCGTCTTGCGGACGCTCTGCGAGCTGAAGCAGGCCGTGTTGACGAGCCTCTTCGATCCGTCCCTCGGCTTTCAGATTTTGTAGCTGTTCCATATGCGCTCCTGCTGGGAATGTCGATTCAGTATGCCTGCGAGTCGGCGACCGGGAAATGACAGAGGGCGCGCTATCGTGTGGGTGCAAGGGGCAGTTGAGATGGCCCCAAATGAGCAGGGCCTCCTGCCCGGATGGGAAGGAGGCCCTGCTGGTTGGTCGCAACCTGAAAGCGTCGCAACCCCTTGGGGTTTACTGGGCGTTCAGGCTGTAGGTCAGGGTTTGATCGTTGAAGCGGACCACATAGGCTCCCACCACCGGGGTAGTGATGTCGGCACCGGTCAGCTCGGCGACGCCATCCTTGTTGGTATCCCCGTAGTTCTGGCTCCAGTCGCCCTTTACATCGAACTTGAAGCGCTGGTTGGTCTGGCCATCGAAGGTGACTCGTGCTTCCCACTGATTGTCGGCGACCAGGGTCATGGCAAGAACACCCCAGCCGTTCGGGGTACCGCGAAAGTGCAGGGTCGGCAGCTCGCTGGTGTAGGCGTCACTGCCGTCGGTCACGTTCACTGTCGCGCTGGCACTGGCTGTCAGCCCTTCTGTATCGGTGACAGTGACTGTCACTGTGCGGGAACCCGGGGTATCGAACTGGACAGTCTCTGTCTTGCCGCTGCCACCTGTGGACCAGCTGTAACTCGCAACACCGGCATCATCGGTGGAACCTGAGGCGTCAAACACCAGGCTCTCACTCAGCTTGACGCTGGGGTTTTTGGGCGAGATGACCGCAACTGGTGCCTGGTTGTTGTTCAACGCCGTGACCGTGTAGCTGAGATCGCTCTCCTTGAGAGCGATGCGATACTGGCCTGCACCATTGAAGTAGATATCCCTGGTGCTGCCCTTGTCGGCAATGCCGTCCCCTTCGTTGTCACCGTAGTTCTCGGTCCAGTTGCCAAACACATCGAACTTGAAACGCTGGGCACCGCTGGTGTCACCGGCGCCGGTGAAGTTGACGATGGCCGACCAGATGCGGTTGTCATCCACCTGCATTGCCGTGTTGCCCCAGGCATTATGAGTACCGCGCAGGTTCAGGCTGCTGAATCGGTTACCCGGTATGACGCCACCGCAAGGGGCTGCCTTGGTACAGCCGGCCAGGATGGCGGCGGCCTTCATGCCGGCGAGGTTCAGGCTGGCCTTGCCGCTGCCGTCGACCTTGATGTAGGCGCCGCTGCAGTAATCATTGCCACTCAGGATGTTGCAGTACTCACCAGCGGGCAGTCCGGTCTGGATCGAGGCTATCAGGTTGCCGCTTTCGTTGTTGATGGCGACGAAACCTTTGTCCCCCCGACCGAAGGCAATCTGGTTGTTGCCGTTATCCCACCAGTTGTTGACCGGCAGATCCTTGGTCTGGTTGTGGAACATGGCCATGTTCATGATCTGTGGACGGCGTTGTTCACAGTTCCACTGGGTATCGGAGCAAGGTGTGCTGCCGGGGGCGCCCTTGTCGGTTTCGTAGGCACCCATGTTCTCGAAGCGATATCCCGACATTACCTGTTTCCAGCCATAGGGCCAGGCCATCATGAAGACGTTGGCCAGCTCATAGCGGGCACCGTTCATGAAAGTGAGCATGCCGCCGCCACCGTGACCGCGCTCGCGGTCGTGGTTGACCACGAAGATGAAGGATTTGTCGGAAGGGAGCAGGCCCCAGCTTTCTCCCAGGGTCTTGAGATTTTTGATCTTGCCGTTGAAGTTGGCGGCAAGATCGGTGCCGTACTTGAACTCGGTGACTGTGTCGACATGGGTGTAGCGATTGGGCTGGATCTCGGCGGATTCACCACCTGCGCCGATCACTTCCAGATAGGCTTTTGGGGAGCCGGCCTTGACGAGGATTGCCTTCACATCGGCAGGGGGCATGTGTTTGGCCGCGTCAACCCGAAAACCTGCAACTCCCCAACCGAGCAGGGTCTTCATATAGGTGGCAATCTGATCCTGCACATAGGGCGACTCGGTTTTCAGGTCCGGCATCCCGTAGAGCGCGCCATTCCAGACGTTGTTGCTGTCGCCGTAGTTGGTGATGTCACCGCTATGGTGAAAGTCGTTGTAGCCGAACTGGGGATACTGATATTGCCCCGAGTTGTAGCTGCCGCCGCCGGTGGCGGTTCCCGTGCCCGATGCCAGCTGGTTGAAGACGGCATCGGCGTAGATCTTGACCCCGGCGGCGTTACAGCGGGCGATCATGCTCTTGAGCTCAGCCTCGCTGCCGCCGAAGCTGTTGAAATTTTTGAAGCTGACAGGTTGATAGACGGTCCACCAGACCTGACTTCCTTGCTTGTGCTCGGCTGGCGGCGTGATCTGAACGCTTCCGAATCCTTTGGGGCCGAGGACATTCTCGCACTCGTTGGCGATGTCGTTGAACTTCCATTGGAACAGGTGAACCATGACGCCTTCGGCGGCGGTTGTGTGGCTGAATGAGCTCAGCACCGCAGCGAGCATGGCAGTTCGAAACAGTGTGTTGTGCATGACGATTTTCCCTTCGATTTTGCTGTTATTGATGTGTCACTGTCGGAATTTCGAACGGACAACGAACAATCCTCGTTCGGCTCAATAGCATCAATGAAATCGATCTGGTTGAAAATCAAACAATTATATTTAGTTAATAATTGTGAATGAAAATGCTTTCATGCGCTATTTGAACGGTTATCGATGACAAGGTATGGGGCTTTCCAACGCCGGAGTCATTCGGTATAGATGCTGGCGTTAAGCAGGGGAAGGATGACTGGGTAGCAGGTGCGGGTTTGCCGATGCAGCATGGCTGCACCTAAATTGTGTCGGGATACGGGCACCCGGGGAGGATGCCCGTCTGGGTCAAGAGTGCGGCTCTTGCCGGGCTGTTGCGGTCCGCTGGCGCATCGGCAACATGCGAGCTACCAGGTTGCTGCGCTGACGCCAGGAGGTGAACGCCAGGGCCGTCAGGTGCAGAGCAATCAGCCCCTGCAACGCCCAGGTGCACCAGACGTGCCAGTCATCGGCACCCAGCTCAAACCCCGTCTCCGTGTTCTGGAACCAGCCGCTACCTGCGGTGGCCAGTACGGTCAGCCAGAGCGCCCATACTGCCAGTTTGCCGCTGCCATGATGACCGGGGGCGGCCGGAGCACGTTCCCGCAGCTCCACGGCCTGCTGGCGAAAATCTTCCCGGCTCGGGATCAGGGATCGCAACCGGGCATGGTCTTTGGCGAAAGAGAGTCCCCACAGCAGGCGCAGGACAATCAGTGCCATGGCTGCGTACCCCAGCCATTCATGCCACTCCTCCCCGGCTTCGTTGAGCCAGAGATTGCCGATACAGGCAGCCGCCACACCCCAATGGGTGAGGCGGACCAGACTATCCCAGTGAAAGGGATCAGCCTTTTTGCTTGGCATATTTGTGGTACTCCTTCTTCAGGTCATTGACCTTGGCCAGGTGCTCGCGCGCCTTGGCCTCGTCACCTGCCTTGAGGGCGGCCAGGCTGGCATCCAGCTCGCTCTGCACCTCGTTCATGCCTTCCAGGAACTTCTCTTTCTTGGCTGTTGGCATGTTCTTCTGCTTGGCGACGTCGAGCTGAGCCTTCATCTCGTTGATGTGCTTCTCCATGGTGGCTGCATCGTCAGCTTTGACAGCCTGCTTGTAGTTGAAGCCGATCTTCTTCATCGGCTGTTCCAGATCACCCGCCATGGCAGGCAGGGTCATCAGGCCAAACATCAGGGGCAGCAACAGGGGGCGAACAGTTTTCAACATGGAATTTCCTTATTGGACGACATTGCGGTTTCTTATGGCACTCTTTTGAGTGCGGTTAATTTAACATGATGCCATGAAGATTGGGCAATTGTATGAAGAAAGTACGACCAATTGTGACCAAGTGTGTCCATTGTGCTGATCACATGTAGCACGCCGAATGGCACCTGGTTTGTCAGACGATGGACGTTGGCGAGGGGAGGAATAGCGACATCACAACCCCGTTGCTGGTAATCGGGCGGTGCCAGGCAGAAAAAAGGGCCCGCAGGCCCTGATGATCAAGATGGTGGCGAAGGCGGGAATTACTGCTCCTGCTCGCGCTCTATGGCACGCCAGCCGATGTCCTTGCGGTAGAAGATGCCATCCCACTTGATGCGACCAGCCAGCTGATAGGCGCGTTGCTGCGCCTCGGCAACCGTGTAGCCCAGCGCGGTGGCGCACAGCACGCGGCCACCCTGGGTCAGGCTGGTATCCCCTTCCAGTCGGGTACCGGCATGGAACACCTTCTCACCGGCCACTTCATCCACCGGCAAGCCGCTGATGGGGTGATTGCTGCTGTAGTCGCCAGGATAACCACCCGCTGCCAGCACAACACCGATGGCGGCGCGAGGATCATAGATGGCCTCTTTCTGATCCAGCTTGCCTTCGCAGGCGGCCAGGCAGAGCTCCACCAGATCGGACTGCATTCGCAGCATGATGGGCTGGGTCTCGGGGTCGCCGAAGCGGCAGTTGAACTCGATCACCTTGGGGTTGCCCTGGCCATCTATCATCAAGCCGGCGTAGAGGAAGCCGGTGTAGACATTGCCTTCGGCCGCCATGCCACACACGGTTGGCATGATCACCTGCTCCATCACCTTCTTGTGCACCGCATCGGTGACCACGGGTGCCGGGGAGTATGCGCCCATGCCGCCGGTGTTGGGGCCTGTGTCGCCGTCGCCGACCCGCTTGTGATCCTGACTGGTGGCCATGGGCAGCACATGCTCGCCATCCACCATGACGATGAAGCTCGCCTCTTCCCCATCCAGAAACTCTTCGATCACCACACGGGCACCGGCATCGCCAAATGCATTGCCGGAGAGCATGTCACGCACGGCGTCTTCCGCTTCTTGCAGGGTCATGGCGACGATCACGCCTTTACCTGCCGCCAGACCATCGGCCTTGATGACGATGGGAGCACCCTTCTCACGCAGATAGGCGAGCGCAGGTTCCACCTCGGTGAAGTTCTGGTAGTCGGCGGTCGGAATGGCGTGACGTGCCAGGAAATCCTTGGTGAAGGCCTTGGAGCCTTCCAGCTGGGCGGCGGCGGCGGTTGGGCCAAAGATGGGCTGACCGGCGGCGCGGAAGGCATCGACCACCCCCTTCACCAGCGGGGCTTCAGGCCCGACTATGGTGAGACCGACCTGTTTCTCTTTGGCAAAGGCCAGCAGCCCTTCGATGTCGGTCGCCTCGATGGCGACGTTCTCGACGCCAGGCTCCAGCTGGGTGCCCGCATTGCCTGGTGCGACGAAGACGTGGTGCACCAGTGGAGAGTGTTTGGCCTTCCAGGCCAGGGCGTGTTCACGACCGCCGTTGCCAATGATCAGTACTTTCATCGTATCGCTCGCTTCTATTTGTGGTAACCGGCTCGGCCGCAGATGGCGTGTCTCCGGTTGAAAATAGTCAGTTGAAAAGAGACAACAAAAGGGTCGCCAGCGGCGACCCTGACTCATCAGTGACGGAAATGGCGCATGTTGGTGAACACCATTGTCATGCCATGTTCGTCGGCGGCGTCGATCACCTCCTGATCGCGCATCGAGCCACCTGGCTGGATGACGCAGGCGATACCGGCGGCCGCGGCGGCATCGATGCCGTCACGGAACGGGAAGAAGGCATCGGACGCCATGACGGAGCCCGCGACTGTCAGCCCTTCATCCTCGGCTTTGATGCCGGCGATCTTGGCGGAGTAGACCCGGCTCATCTGGCCGGCGCCGACGCCTATGGTCTGGCCCTCTTTGGCGTAGACGATGGCGTTGGATTTGACGAACTTGGCCACTTTCCAGCAAAACAGCAGATCTTTCAGTTCGGCTTCGGTTGGCTGGCGCTTGCTGACCACTTTCAGGTCGCCCTGGGTCACCATGCCGAGATCCCGCTCTTGCACCAGCAGGCCGCCGTTGACCCGTTTGAGGTCAAACCCCTGAGCCAGTGCAGTCCACTGGCCGCACTCGAGCAGACGAACGTTCTGCTTGGCGGCGACTACATCGCGAGCCTCCTGGCTCACGCTCGGGGCAATGATCACTTCCACGAACTGGCGCGCGACTATGGCGGCTGCGGTGGCCCCGTCCAGTTCGCGGTTGAAGGCGATGATGCCGCCAAAGGCGGAAGTGGGGTCGGTCTGGTAGGCGCGATCGTAGGCAGTCAGCAGGTCATCGCCGATGGCCACGCCACAGGGGTTGGCGTGCTTGACGATGACGCAGGCGGGCTCACTGAACTCTTTCACGCACTCCAGCGCCGCGTCGGTATCGGCGATGTTGTTGTAGGAGAGCGCCTTGCCCTGCAGCTGTTGGCTGCTTGCGACAGAACCCGGGGTGGCATGCTCCTCGGCATAGAAGGCGGCAGCCTGATGGCTGTTCTCGCCGTAGCGCATGTCCTGCTTCTTGATGAACTGGCTGTTGAAGGTGCGCGGAAAACGGGACTCGGCGTCGCCTTCCTTGTTGTCACCATACGAGGGCACCATGGTACCGAAGTAGTTGGTGATCATGCCGTCATAGGCGGCTGTGTGCTCGAAGGCGGCGATGGCAAGGTCAAAACGAGTAGCCAGTTTCAGGCTGTTGCCGTTGGCATCCATCTCGGCGATCACGCGTGCGTAGTCGGCTGCCTTGACCACAATTGCCACGTCTTTGTGGTTCTTGGCGGCGGAGCGCACCATGGTCGGGCCGCCGATGTCGATGTTTTCGACTGCATCGGCCAGGGTACAACCGGCTTTGGCCACGGTAGCGGCAAAGGGGTAGAGGTTGACGACAACCATGTCGATGGGGGAGATATTGTGCTGGGCCATGATGGCGTCATCCTGATCCCGACGGCCGAGAATGCCGCCATGAACCTTGGGATGCAGGGTCTTGACCCGACCATCCATCATTTCAGGGAAACCCGTGTAGTCGGAGACCTCGGTCACCGGCAGACCCGCGTCGCCGAGCAGCTTGGCGGTGCCGCCAGTGGAGAGCAGGGCCACGCCACGTTCGTTGAGTGCCTTGGCAAATTCCAGGATGCCAGTCTTGTCAGACACACTCAGCAGTGCACGGCGAATGGGTCGAGCTTGTTCCATCACACTATCGTCCTCAGCATGCGGGAACTTCTATGGCAGGCAAGCGCACTGGGTCGCACCAAACACAGAGAGTCCCCAAATAAATGTAAGTGGGGGATTTCGCAAACCACTCTCGCCTGAAAGACCCGTTTCTGGCAAAAGCGTTTTAGGAAATACCCGCTTGACGCGACGCTCTCTTGTGGGCGCGTATTCTACACAAAAAATGTGACCTGTGGTGGATTTTTTAAAGTGACAAAGCCTTGTCTGGTGCGGTGTTAAACGTTTTCTGGTTGTTTTTTGTGAAACGTTTGTCTTTTCAGTGTTTTGATGAAAAAAAGCGGCGGACTCACCTTTTGCTTGCCCCTTTCCTGCCCTTGGCTGGCAATCAAGGGGCAAAGGGGCGATAGTAGGTTCCGGTTTTTTCGAGTGGCAAACCAGAAGGGAGGCAGGGCATGTATCGGATCGGTGAACTGGCCAAGGCGTGCGGGGTAAAGGCGGATACCCTGCGCTTTTACGAGAAGAACGGCCTCATCTCGCCGGGGATCCGCAACGAGTCCGGCTACCGCCTCTACGGCGAGCAGGACAGGCGGCGACTGGAGTTCATCATTCGTGCCAAGTCGGTGGGCTTCTCCCTTGCCGACATAGGTGAGCTGCTCGATCTCGACACCCACAAGGCCAAGGTGACCTGTCAGGAGGTGAAGGCGGTGGCCGACACCAAGCTGGCCCAGGTGGAGCAGAAAATCGTGGAGCTGACCCGCTTTCGCGAGAATCTGCGCGAGCTCTCCAACATCTGCTGCGGCGGTCCTCGCTCGGCGGAGCACTGTGCCATCCTGGAGGTGCTCGAATCCGGCGCCCCCGCCCAGCATGAGCATCATGCCCACGCTCATGAATAAACCCATTGACCCGACAGCGGTTGCTGGTGGCGAGCATCCAGATAGCGCCCTATCAGCCGTTTGCGCACAGAGACAAACATCATGATGACAAGACCCGAAGTCACCGTCTTCCTGGCGCTTTCCCTTGATGGCTTCATCGCGGGGGAGGCCCACTCACTCGACTGGTTGACGCCTTATTCTTCCGATCCCCCCGATGAAACCGGGTTCAATGCGCTGATGGAGCATAGCGATACGCTGCTGATGGGGCGCAATACCTATGATGCCATCATGGGGTTCGGCGTCTGGCCCTATGACGGATTGAGAGTCAGGGTGATGACGCACAATCCCGTCGAGCCTCGCTATCAGGAACAATTTGTCAGTGGTGAACTGAGGCAGATACTGGCTAGGCTATGGGATGAAGGGGCCCGTCATGTCTATCTGGATGGCGGCAACCTGGTGCGCCAGGCTCTGCAGGCCGACCTGGTCGATACGCTGACGCTGTCCAGCGTCCCAGTGCTGCTTGGCAAAGGCATTCCGCTGTTCGGAACTGATATCCCGGTGAGTCATTGGCATCCAGCTCAGGTGAAGACGCTGCCAAGCGGGATTGTTCAGGTGAGTTACCAGCGAGAGCAAAAGGGCTGATCAGTTTGCCAGGATGCCATTGTGACGGCGGCGATTTGGTGACAAAATCGCTGCGTTTTTGACCTGGGCCACAGGGCCTGCAGAGAAAACCGCCATCCAGCCAATAACGAGAGAGAAGAGAAGGAGCCACTATGGTCAAGAGAAGGGTTGATGAGCCCGTCATCGTGCAGGATATCGCCGCTCAGGCAGGCTATGCCCACAGGCGCGGGGAGATAAAGGATAACCACTTGCAAGCCCTGCTCACGGATCCGCTGTTTCGCAGCCGGGTCGAGCAAAACAAAAAGGGCAAGGGGAGTTACCAGCGCAAGGCCAAATATGGCAAGCGGTGGGAGCCCGGCCAACAGCAGATGGGACGCGTCTGTTGCTGAGCGGGTTTCTGCCATAGGCAGGATTCAAAACAATCAGGGCGCCAATGGCGCCCTGATTGTTTTATGGCGAAAACGGCTCGCCAATACTTGGCTCACGACCTGTCGCGAGAAACGGTCAACAAGGTGAAGAGCAGCGCAGGAACCGGAGCGTATAGGCATACGTGAGGATTCCGAGCAGCGCATGAGCCTTGATCACGGTTTCGCAGCAAGATCGTGAACAAGTTTTTACTCGTCCATAAAGAGTTCCAGCAGCACATTCAGGTAGCGATGGCCGAGGGAGGTGAGCTGCCAGCAATCCCCCAGGTCTTCGATCAGCTCCTTGGTCTGGGCAATCGCGAGCATAGTCTCCACCCGCTCCAGGCCCAAGCCGGTGTAAGCCTCGAACTCCGCCTTGGGGGCCGGCTCGAATAATCTGAACCGGTTCATGAAGTACTCCAGCGGCAGTTCGTCCTCGGTCACC
Source organism: Aeromonas sp. 5HA1 (assembly GCF_029237245.1). Taxonomy (NCBI): domain Bacteria; kingdom Pseudomonadati; phylum Pseudomonadota; class Gammaproteobacteria; order Aeromonadales; family Aeromonadaceae; genus Aeromonas; species Aeromonas sp. 5HA1. The sequence goes on along the minus strand of NZ_JAACFW010000008.1, from coordinate 26,826 downwards.
TGCCACTGCTTGTCCAGGTAGGGGCGGGCGGGATCCAGATAGCCTTTCGGGTGCTTCACCTTGGCGCTGCGCAGTATCTGGCCGCTGGCAAGGTCCGTCATCTTGCCGTGGGCGCCGCAACCTATCCCGAGATAATCGCCGAAACGCCAGTAGTTGAGATTGTGGCGGCACTGGTAGCCCGCTTTGGCATAGGCCGAGATCTCGTACTGCTGATAGCCCCGGGCGGTGAGCATGGCGTGCCCCTGCTCGTAGATGTCCCACAGGGTGTCATCCTCCGGCAGCCGTGGCGGCTTGGAGGCGAACGCCGTGTTCGGCTCTATGGTGAGCTGATACCAGGACAGATGCGGCGGCGCGCAGTCGATGGCCTGCTGCAGATCATAGAGGGCGTCGTCCAGGCTCTGATCCGGCAGGCCGTGCATCAGGTCCAGGTTGAAGGTGGGAAGCGCGATGGCGTGGGCCAGCGCTGCGGCCTTGCGAGCCTCTTCGGGGCCGTGGATGCGACCGAGCCGGGTCAATTTTTCTTGCTGGAAGCTCTGTACCCCGATGGAGATGCGGTTGATGCCCGCCTGCTTGAAGCCGGCGAACTTGTCCGCCTCCACAGTGCCCGGGTTGGCCTCCATAGTGATCTCGCAATCCGGCGTCAGGGGGATGCGGGCACGTACCCCGTCCAGCAGGGTCTGCATGGCCTCTACCGTCAGCAGGCTGGGGGTGCCACCGCCGATAAAGATGGAGGAGAGCGGACGCCCCTGGGCCCACTTCAGATCCAGATCCAGATCCTCCAGCAGAGCGGCCACATACTCGAGGTGGGGCAGCTCCCCTTTCTGGGCGTGGGAGTTGAAGTCGCAGTAAGGGCACTTCTGGACGCACCAGGGCACATGGATATAGAGGGAGAGGGGCGGCAGTTGCAGCATGGGGCTTCCAATAATCAAAAATAAAAACGGGGGCTGACGGCCCCCATTGTAGATGACAATGCTTGATTGGCGAGAGGCGGCGAACTCAGTGAGTCGCAGCCAGAGCGGCTTTCAGCTTGGCCAGCGCCTGGCCGCGATGACTCAGCTGGTTTTTCAGCTCGCCCGGCATCTGGGCCGAGGTGCAGTCATGGTCGGGGACAAAGAACACGGGATCATAGCCAAAGCCGTGCTGGCCGCGGGGCTCGTCGATGATCATCCCCTCCCAGCTTGCCTGGCAGATGATGGGGGTGGGATCGTCGGCGTGACGCATGTAGACCAGCACGCACCAGAAGCGGGCACTCTTGAGATAGTCGGGGGCACCCTTGAGCTCGGCCAGCAGCTTGTCGATGTTCTCCTTGTCGCTGGCACCTGCACCGGCAAAGCGGGCGGAGTAGACGCCGGGGCGACCGTGCAGCAGATCCACTTCCAGTCCCGAGTCGTCGGCGACGGCGGGCAGACCTGTGATGCGGGCGGCGTGACGGGCCTTGATGATGGCATTCTCGACGAAGGTGGTGCCGGTCTCGTCGGCATCAGGCACAGCAAACTCGCTCTGTGGGATCACCTGGATCTTCATATCGGCCAGCATGGTGGCCAATTCCTTCACCTTTTTCTGGTTCCCTGTTGCCAGGACAAGCTTGTTCATCGAGCACCTCCGCAAAATAATCTGCGCATTCTATGCGGGGCACGCCTTGAGTAAAAGCGCCAATTGCCCTCAATACCTCCGAGGCTGGCCACTACTTTGACCCCGGTGGAGGTGCGAATAACATACATGTTTCCGTATAGGAATAACCAAAGTGATTAAATACCATTTCAATTCATTACTGTGAGTCAGTAGACTCGCGCCCCAATCGATTTTCCGTAAGCCATGAGGTGACTGATGCCATTGATTCTTCTGCTTGTACTACTGGTGCTGTTCAGTCCGCTGGCCATCGACATCTACCTGCCGGCCATTCCGCAGATGGCCGAGCAGCTAGGTGCCGAAGTGACACTGATGCAGGGCACCATCACCTGGTTCCTGTTCAGCATGGGGCTGGGTCAGCTGCTGGTGGGGCCGCTCGCCGACCGTTATGGCCGCAAGCCCATCGCCCTGGGCGGTGTGCTGCTCTATGGCCTGAGCGCCCTGGCGGCCGGCTTTGCCGCCAGCCTGGGTGAGCTGATGCTGGCACGGGTGCTGCAAGGCTTCGGCGCTTGTGCCACCTCGGTCGCCGCTTTTTCTGTGGTGCGTGACAGCTATGGTCCCAAGAAGAGCGGCCAGATGATCTCCTATCTCAATGGCGCCATCTGCTTTATTCCTGCGCTGGCGCCGCTGCTGGGTGGCTGGCTCACCGCCAAGGCGGGCTGGTCTGCCAACTTCTGGTTCATGGCAGGTTACGCGGCCATCGTTGGCAGCTGGCTGCTGTGGCGGATGCCGGAGACCCGCCCGGGCGAGACCAGCAGCAGTGGTCCGCTCATCAGCTGGTCCCGCTACAGCCCTGTGCTGCGCTCCCCGAGCTTCCTGTTCAACGCCTGTCTGTGCATGTTGGCGATGGCGGTGATCCTGGCCTATGTCACGGCCGCCCCTGTGCAGTTGATGGTGAAACTGGGGCTGGACATGAGCGGTTTCAGCTACTGGTTCACGGCCAATGCGGCGCTGAACATCCTCGCCTGCTTCCTGGCGCCCCGTTTCATCGCCAGAGTCGGGCCGAGACGCACACTGCGCATCGGTCTGCTGGTGATCACACTGTCAGCCATGGCGCTGACCCTGGTGCAGCATATCGACCACCCGCTGGCCATGATGGGGCCCGTGTTCTTCTCCAGCATCGGTTTTGCCATGGTGCTGGGGGCCGCGGCCGGCATGGCACTGGCACCGTTCGGCCACTGTGCCGGTACGGCAGCGGCCCTGCTCGGCCTGTTCCAGATGAGTGGCTCCGGCGCCCTGGTTGGGATCACGGGCTGGTTGATGCCGGATCCGCTCAACCAGCTGGCGCTGCACATGTGGCTGCTGTTGCCGCCATTGCTGTTGCTGCTGACTCGTCAGGGCCGGCGCTTGTGTTTGCAATAAATCCTGTGCTCTGATGGGCACACTCAGGGGGCCATGAGCCCCCTGTTCTTTTTGCAGGCGACATCTCGCCTGACTCTCATGACACACAGACCCGTGGAGAAAACCGGATGAGCCAGACTCTCAACGCCGCCCTGGTGGGCTATGGCTTCGCAGGCAAGACCTTTCACGCCCCCTTCCTGACCAGTACTCCGGGCCTCTCCCTCAGTTGGGTCGTGAGCCGCGATGCGGCCAAGGTGCAGGCCGATCTGCCCGGTTGCCGGGTTGGCTCGCTGGAAGAAGTGTTGGCCGACAGCGCTGTGGATCTGGTGGTGATCGCCACCCCCAACGACACCCATGCCCCCATTGCCCGCCAGGCGCTGCTGGCCGGCAAGCACGTGGTGATCGACAAGCCGTTTGCGCTGGATCTGGCCGAGGCGAAGGCGCTGGTTGAGCTGGCCGGGGAGCAGCAGCGGCTGCTCAGCATCTTCCACAATCGGCGCTGGGACGGGGATTTTCTTACTGTGCGCCGTCTGCTGGCAGAGGGGGCCCTGGGGCAAATTGCCCAGTTCGAATCCCACTTCGACCGCTATCGCCCCGAAGTGCGCCAGCGCTGGCGCGAAGCTGGCGGCCCCGGCTCGGGTCTGTGGTTCGATCTTGGTCCTCATATTCTGGATCAGGCGCTGCAACTGTTTGGCCAGCCCGACTGGTTGCAGGCGGACTTGGCCCTGCAGCGGCCGGGTGCATTGAGCGATGACTACTTCCACGTGACGCTGGGCTATGGCGAATTGAGAGTGATATTGCACGGCAGCTGTCTGGTGTCGGCCACCATGCCTCGCTTCGTCATTCACGGCAGTGAAGGATCCTTCATCAAATTCGGCATGGACGTGCAGGAAGATCAGCTCAAACTTGGCAAGCGGCCCCCGGCGGCCGACTGGGGGCTGGATGATGAGCCCGGTCAGCTCAGCCGTATCCGGGAGGGCCAGTTGCAGCAAGAGACAGTGGCCGGTGAGGCAGGGGATTACGGTGCCTACTATCGCGGTGTTTGCGCTGCCATCCTGGGGGAGGGAGAGAATCCCGTCCCGGCCCGCGAGGCACTGGCCGTGATGGCGCTGCTGGATCTGGCCCGTGACAGCCACCAGCAGGGGAAACGGCTGGTTTGTCAGGTTTTGTCTGATTGATACTTCTGTCGTGGGTATCATTCGGCCAGATGCAATCACCACTTGCTGCCAGTGAATGTGCCATTTTTGGTGATTTATTATACGAAGCGGCAGTTTGGTGAGTGTTTTGTGTTAATGTTTTTAGTTGTAGTAGTTCTTTTCATCTAGCCAACGAGAAAATATCATTGTGATACTCGTTTCCATTGGCCGCGTATGGGGATATATTTCGCGCGCCTCTTGGCTCCCGGCCTAATGGGTTTCTAACCGGGTGAAAGGACGCACTGTGATGGTTGAATGAACCATCTCTCCATATTTTTTTGAGGGTATGCACATGAACAAAGTACTGGTAGCCGGTATCCTGGGTCTGATGTTGACCGCCTGTGGTCAGAAAGAAGAAGCCGCTGCTCCGGCTGCGACTCCGGCCGCCGACGTTGCTGCAACTGTTGAGAAAGCCGCTAGCGAAGCCACTGCTACTGTAGAGAAGGCTGCTTCCGAAGCGACTGCAACTGTTGAGAAAGCTGCTGCTGACGTAGCCACCAAGGCTGAAGCCGCAGTGAGCGATGCCAAGGCCAACTAAGCCTGCACCTCATCTGAAGACGGGCCCGGAGGCAACTCCGGGCCCGTTTTTATGCGTGATCGCAGGCCGTATTGATACGCGAAGTGAGGATGTGGTCCTCCCAGCGGCCATTGATCATCAGGTAATCCCGGGCATAGCCTTGCCGCTCAAAGCCAAGGCGCTCGAGCAGGGTGATTGACTGGCATATGGCTCGCTGACGCTAGACCGAGGGGTTGAGCCGGGCGGTGAGAACATGATCCTCCCAGCTGCCATTGATCATCAGGTAATCCCGGGCATAGCCTTCCCGCTCAAAGCCAAGGCGCTCGAGCAGGGCGGCGCTGCGCAGGGTGATTGACTGGCATATGGCTCGCTTTATGACGCTAGACCGAGGGGTTGAGCCGGGCGGTGAGAACATGATCCTCCCAGCGGCCATTGATCATCAGATAGTCCCGGGCATAGCCCTCCCGCTCAAAGCCAAGGCGCTCGAGCAGGGCGGCGCTGCGCAGATTGGCTGGCATATAGCTTGCCATGACGCGGTGCAGGCCATGTTCCCGAAACAGATAGGCTATTCCGGCACCGACCACCTCTTGCATCAGACCCTGACCCTCATGGGCTTTATCGACGGCATAACCGAGGTGACAGGCCTTGAACATGCCCATCATGATGTTGGTGAAGTTGCAGGTGGCGATCACCTGCTCGCCCTTGGGGTCGAGCGCCACCAGATGGACGGCGCTGCCGTTGAAGAACTGGCCATAGCTGTCGCGCAATCGACCATGCCAGTGACTCAGGGTATAGAAGCTCTCGTCACGGCTGGGTTCCCAGGGGGTGAGGTGAGCGCGGTTGCGCAGATAGAAATCCAGCATCAGGTCGGCCCGTTCGGGCGGCAGAACAGTGACTCGGGTGCGGGCCGTGCTGAGGTGTGGTAGTGCCATCAAGGTTCCCTCTGTGGATTCATGAGCCTGGTGCCGGCCGCTGGGGACAGGGCACCTGCGACCATCAGTGATCCCGTTGTCTTAGCCAGTCATCGCGCAGCAGACCGTAGTGGACGTGATCCACCACCCGATCTGCCAGCCGCTCGGCCCGCCGTGTGATCCCCTCCTGCTGCATGCCTAGTCGCTCGCACACCGCCCGGCTCGGCTCGTTCTCCACCGCCGCGCTTATCTCGACCTTCTCCATCCCCATCTCTTCAAAGGCGTGATGGATCAATGCCTGACAGGCGCGGGTGATGATGCCGTTGCCCTGCCAGCGCTCCGCCAGCCAGTAGCCTATGGTGACCTTGGCCAGCGCCTGATCGATCTGGTTGTAGCCGATGACGCCAACCACTTCCCCCTGATATTCGATGGCGGTGGTCAGCCCCTCGCCCCGGGCAAATTTCTCGATGGCGTGGCGGATGAAGGTGGCGCTGTCAGCCGGCTGCTGTATGTAGGGGGGCCAGGGCAGCCACTGGGTGAGGTAGTCGCGGTTCTCCCGGCACAGGCCGAAAAGTTCGCTGGCCATGTCGGGCTGCAAAAACAGCAGTGCCAACTCGTCGTCCAGTTGCCATGAAAACATCCTTACCTCCCACCCGAAAATAGGCCTTTGCTGGCCGCCAAACAGCCAATGTAGCCAATCAACCCCTTGTTCGCCAAGGACTTTCATCCTCTCACTTGCGTCCGCTATCCCCATATGGAGGGGCCCATATGCGGGGTTGTTCGAGGCCTTGCCATTCTCCGCCCTTTTTCAGCGCGATTCACTACTTCTGGTTTTGTTTTCGCTACTGAACAGGTGTAACAGCAGATCCTGCTGCGGGTTCATGCTGCTCTGTCACATATGACAGGCAGCAATTTTGATCTCGACAACTAGTGTAGGAACGCCGGGCAACGGATCCGGCGTGTAACCTTCATCGACCTAAGGAAAGACGAGATGAACAAAGTGTATTTGGCCGTGGTATTGGCCTGCTGGGGAAGCGCAGCCTTGGCTGCAGAACAGGTAGAAGTGCATCAGGTCGCGGGTATTCAGGGGGCACCGAGCGGCGCTGCCGGTGTCAGCGCTCTGGCCGGGGATGGCGAGTTTCGTCAGGTACGGGTCGTCAAGTTACCCAATGGCCAGCAGCGGGTCCGCTATGAGCAAACCTGGCGCGGCATTCCGGTGTGGGGTCAGGTGCTGGTGGCCGAACAGTCTCTCGGTGGGCAGATAAGCCAGGTTTCCGGCCAGATGTTGCGCCAGATTGATGCCGACGTGGCCAGCCCTACCGCCGCCCTGTCGCCGGCTGACGCTGCTGGCAAGGCCCGTGCCGGGGCCAAGGGCAGCAACGAGCGGGTCAAGCTGTTCGTGATGCAGGATGAGGCAGGTCAGGCCCGTCTGGTCTATCTGGTCTCCTGGCTGGCGGCAAGTGAAGAGCCGAGCCGCCCCTTCGTGATGATCGATGCCCAGAGCGGCGCCGAGCTCAAGCGTTGGGAGGGGATCAACCACAAGGATGCCACAGGTCCGGGTGGCAACATCAAGACCGGCAAGTACTTCTATGGCGCGGACTTCGGCCCCCTGCTGGTGGATGACAACTGCCGCATGACCAGCCCGAACGTGGATACCATCAACCTCAATCACGCTACCTCGGGTGGCGCCGTGCACCAGTTCACCTGCCCGGAGAATACGGTCAAGGAGATCAATGGCGCCTATTCGCCGCTCAACGATGCCCACTACTTCGGTAACGTAGTGTTCAACATGTATCGCAACTGGTACAACACGGCGCCGCTCAACTTCAAGCTGAAGATGCGGGTGCACTACAGTCGCAACTATGAGAATGCCTTCTGGGACGGCAGCCAGATGACCTTCGGGGATGGTGCCACCACCTTCTACCCGCTGGTGAGTCTGGACGTGGCGGCCCATGAGGTGAGTCACGGTTTTACCGAGCAGAACTCCGGGCTGGTCTATTCCGGTCAGTCGGGTGGCATCAACGAGGCTTTCTCCGACATGGCGGGGGAGGCGGCCGAGAACTTCATGAAGGGCAGCAATGACTGGCTGGTAGGCGCCCAGATCTTCAAGGGCAACGGCTCCTTGCGCTACTTCGAGGATCCGACCCGGGATGGCCGCTCCATCGGTCATGCTGCCGACTACCGGGCAGGAATGGATGTTCACCACAGCTCGGGTGTCTACAACCGCGCCTTCTACCTGCTGGCCAACACCAGTGGCTGGAACACCCGCAAGGCATTCGAAGTGTTCGTGCTGGCCAACCGGCTTTACTGGGGCGCCAATACCACCTTCGATCAAGGCGCCTGTGGCGTGACCAGGGCGGCCACAGACCTGGGCTACAGCCTGACTGACGTGGCGGCAGCCTTTACTACTGTCGGGGTCAATGCCTCCTGCGGTACCACGCCGCCGAGCGGCAGCGTGCTGCAAAACGGGGTGCCTGTGACCGGGCTCTCCGCCGCCAAGGGTGGCAAGGTGAACTTCACTATCGACGTGCCGGCCGGCAAGAGCCAACTGGTGGTCGCCAGCAGTGGTGGCACCGGGGATGCGGATCTCTACGTCAAGTTTGGCTCGGCTCCGACCAGCACCAGCTATGACTGCCGTCCTTACAAGGGGGGTAATGCAGAGACCTGCACCCTGAGCTCGCCCCAGGCGGGTACCTGGCATGTACAGCTGAGTGGTTACAGCGCCTTCTCGGGAGTGACCCTCAAGGCAAGCTACTGATCCTGAGCTATGTGACCGAGTGTTTGGCGCCGGACTTGTCCGGCGCTTTTTTATGCAGATTTGCCCGACCAGCGCCGGGCAAGGGCTCTGGCTGCCTCCAGCACCCGCTCCTTGGCCGGATTGGGCCGCTTGCCGCTACGCCAGGCCATCATCACGTCCCAGTGATCCGGCGGCAGGTCCACCACATCCAGCTGGACCAGGCGGCCAAACTCCAGATCCCGGCTGATGGCGAGTGCCGGCATCAGTGTGATGAAGCCGTGCTCCAGCGCCAGTTCCCGCGCCGCGCTGGCGGGCTGAATGGCGTGCAGCGGGCTTGTTACCTGGCGCAGCAGCCGCAGTTGCAGGATCAGCTCGTCACAGCCGATGCCCCACTGCTGGGGAGCCAGCCGCTCGTTGGCGATATCCTGCAGGGTCAAACCTTGTCTTCCTGCCAGCGGATGGGTGGCGCAGGCCACCGCTATGATGGGGGAGCGGTAGAGCAGCTCGAGCTGGATACCGGCTATGGCGGGGCACTTGAGGATGAAGCCGACGTCGGTTTCCCCGGTCAGCAGTTCCTGCATTATGATGCCGGAGTGATCCGTGTTGCAGCGGATCTCGAACGCTTCGTCTACCAATGCCAGCAGCAGGGGGCCAAATACCACTGTGGTCAGGGAGGGCAGGCAGGAAAGCTTGATGCGCGGCAGGGCCGGTGCTCCCTGCATCGCCAAGCGTCCCCCTTCCAGTGCACTCAGGGCGGCTGCCGCCGCAGGCAAAAACTGCTCGCAAGCCGGAGTGGGCGTAGCTCCGCGTCTGTGGCGGCGAAACAGGGGCTGCCCCAGCGCCTGCTCCAGTACGGCGATCCGCTGGCTGACCATGGGTTGCGACCAGCCACGAATGGCTGCCGCCTTGCTGAAGCTGCCACGATTGACCACATCCAGTAGTAATTGCAAGTCATCCAGGGTCATAGCCATAACGTAATCCAATATGAAATATAGCCAGTTGTCGGCTACCACTATATCTGGCGCCCTTCCAGAATAGCAGTATCAATTGTTGCGAATTGGCATATTGCCATGTCGGGTCAGAGGGTTGCAGTTACCCTTTGCCCGATTTGACGACGGTGTCATCCGGGCGATGAGACGAGCGAGTTGGATGTCATTAGCAAAGCAGGGATCAGGCAGTCATGGTGGAGCGGGCAAGGCGGTTGGGGCGATGGTTTTTGGCGTTGGATTCCCTTTTGGTGATCCTGGGATTTTTCGTGGTGATGCCCATGATCAGTCTGCGCTTCGTGGATCAGCTGGGCTGGGCGGCCGGTGTGGTAGGTCTGGCGCTGGGGTTGCGCCAGCTGACCCAGCAGGGATTGGGGGTGCTGGGGGGATCGCTGGCAGACAAGTTCGGTGCCCGGCCACTCATAGTGGGGGGCATGCTGTTGCGGGCCGCGGGGTTTGCCAGTCTGGCCTATGCCCAGAGCGGGCTTGAACTGATCCTCTCCTGCATCATCTCGGGGCTGGGCGGTTGCCTGTTCGATCCACCCCGTGCCGCCCTGGTGATCAAGTTTACCCGCCCGCGTCAGCGGGGCCGTTACATCTCCTTGCTGATGATGCTGGAGAGCGCCGGCGCCGTGGTGGGGGCCCTGCTTGGCAGTTGGCTGCTCAACTTCGACTTCGAGTATGTCTGCCTGCTTGGGGCGGGTCTGTTTGTCTGTGCGGCCCTGTGCAACCTGCTGATCCTGCCCCCCTACAAGCTCTCGCAGCGGCCGACGCCTATCCGGGCCGGTCTGGGCCAGGTGCTGGCGGACAAAGCCTTCTGCCGGCTGGTGCTGATCCTGAGCGGCTACTACGCGCTCTGGGTGCAGGTGATGCTGATTTTCCCCATCTTGGTCAAACAGATGGCGGGTACCACCACGGCGGTGGGCTGGATGTATACCCTGGAGACCGCCATCTCGCTGACGCTGCTCTATCCGCTTGCCCGCTATGGGGAGAAGCACTTCAAGCTGGAAAATCGCCTGATGGCGGGTGTGCTGCTGATGACAACCGGGATCGGGCTGGTGGCGTTTGCTACCACGCTGCCTGCCGTCTTCGTATTGCTGGCCTGCTTCTATCTGGGGATCGTCATCGCCGAGCCGGCGCGAGAGACGCTCATGACCAGGTTGGCACAGCCAGGGGCACGTGGCAGTTACATGGGATTCAGCCGGCTGGGGCTGGCGCTCGGCGGCATGACGGGATACGTGGGGGGCGGGGCCCTGCATGACTACGCCAATGCCCAGGGGCAGCCCTGGTTACCCTGGCTGGTGTTGGGAACGGTTGGCGTGACTACCTTGTTGCTGCTGGTGAACTGCTTTCACCGTGAACCGAGTCTGGCGCGGGTCAACATCTGACAGGCAATAAAAAACCGGCCGCAGGGCGGCCGGTAAAATACAGTAGGCAATTCAGGGAAGACTTAGAAGTTGTACTGCAGGGCCACGGCGACCACGTCGTCGGTGTTCTTGCCCAGCGAGTTGGTGTGGGTACCGTTGACGTTGTCCAGCAGGTTGATCTTGTAATCAACATAGGCATTGAAGTTGTCGGTGAAGTTGTACCAGGCACCGATGGAAACATATTCGGTGGCGGTATCGTCAATGCCGCGGGCATTGTCTTTCACATCGGTACGCAGGTAGGCCAGAGACGGCTTGAACTTGCCGAAGGTGTACTGGGCCACGGCTTCGTAGCCATCCATCTTCTCGGCGTAGCCGTTGTTGACGAACAGGTGGTCTTCACCGTGGGAGTAAGTAGCGGCCAGGTAGAGATCACCGGCTTCGTACTTGGCACCCACACCGTACAGCTTGGCATCGCGGTCGCCACCGAAGGCAGCGTTGTCAGCTTGCTCGTCGGTCTTGCCAGCCTGGTTGTAGGCTGCACCCAGACTCAGACCCATGTCGAAGTCATAGTTGGCGGACAGGGCGAAACCTTCAGCAGACCCTTCTGAATTCCAGGTGCTGTTCGGGCCGGTCATCTCGGAACGGCCAGCGTTCTGCGGATCGTTGTTGCCGGTGAACTGGGCACCCAGGGTCAGACCCTGATAGGTGTAGATGTACTGAGCCAGACCGTTGGTGCGGCCGGTGCCGAATACTTCGGTGTCTTTACCCAGGCCATCACCACCCCATTCCGGCAGTACGTCCGTGTAGTTGTTCACCGCCTTGGTGAACAGGCCATCCTGACGACCATAGCTGAAGGCACCGAAACGATCGTGCTTGATACCGGCGAAGGCATAACGCAGTTCGTCGTTGTCAGAACCGGATACCGGCAGGTTGTACTCGGCAAAGCCGAAGGCGGTCAGCTCGTTGTCGATCTTGGTTTCGCCGGCAATGTGCAGACGGAAGTAGCTCTGATCACCCTCGGAATCCTTGTTGTCGGTACCGTAGTACATGCCTTGAGCACGGCCACCTATCTCGAGTTTGGTGTCGTTCTGGTCATAGACGGTCGCGGCTTGGGCGCCGCCAGCCAGCAGCACGCTGGAGATGGCCATAGTCAATGCTGTCTTCTTCATCGTTTTTTCCTCTGTGTAAACAATGTCGGACCTGTGCTCGGTCCTGCAGGATCGGTTGCTGTTCCGATGGCCCAGAGTAGATCTGTGAACCTTGATAGGAACTGAAGCGGTCGAGGATTAATTGGCGGAGAAAGGGAAAAACGAGGAATAAAAAACGGCCCAATGAGGGCCGTTTGAGTTTTTATGGCATTAAATGCTGATTAGAGCATCATACCGCCAAAGAAGAAGCCCAGTGCTACGGCGAACGCTATGGTCGCGGTGCCGGGGATGAAGAAGGGGTGGTTGAACACGGCCTTGCCGATCCGGGTCGAGCCGGTGTCGTCCATTTCGACCGCTGCCAGCAGGGTCGGGTAGGTCGGCAGCACGAACAGGGCACTCACGGCGGCGAAGGAGGCGATGGCGGTCAGCGGGCTGACACCCAGTGCCAGCGCGGCCGGCATCAGGGCCTTGGTGGTGGCGCCTTGTGAGTAGAGCAACATGGCGGCGAAGAACAGCACCACGGCCAGCAGCCAGGAGTACTGGTTCAGCAGATCACCAGCGATCAGCTGAATGGTGTCCATGTTGCCTTTCACGAAGACGTTGCCCAGCCAGGCCACACCCAGTACACAGATACAGGCGGACATACCGGACTTGAAGGTCGGCATGTTGGTGATTTGAGTGGCGTCCAGTTTGCAGACCAGGGTCATGATGGTAGCAGCAGCCAGCATGATGCCCATGATGGCACCGTCACGGGGAATTGGCGGGTTGGTGATCAGCCCCACTTTGCCTGAGATGGCGGTGGCATAGGCCATGACGGCCACGATGGCGGCGATGAAAATCCAGACAGACACCTTGGCGTAAGGCTTCAGCTCCAGCTTGGTGGTGCCGCGCAGTTTGATCAGCCCTTTGGCTTTACGCTCCAGATAGACTTCATCCTGATCCAGCGGTTTGCCCATCATGTTGGCAATGAAGGCGCCCAGGATACAGGCGATGAAGGTGGACGGAATGCAGATGGCCAGCAGGGTCAGGTAGTCGACACCGAACGGCTCCAGCATGCCGGAGAAGGCAACCACGGCCGCGGAGATCGGGGAAGCGGTGATGGCAATCTGGGAGGCGACGACCGCGATGGAGAGCGGACGGGAAGGACGAATGCCCTGCTCCTTGGCCACTTCGGCGATTACCGGCAGGGTGGAGAAGGCGGTGTGACCAGTACCAGCCAGCATTGTCATCAGATAGGTGACGATGGGGGCGGCGAAGGTGATGTACTTGGGATTCTTGCGCAGAGCCTTTTCTGCCAGCGACACCAGGTAGTCCATGCCACCGGCCAGTTGCATACAGGCAATGGCACAGATGACGGACGCGATGATCATGATCACGTCCCAGGGGATGAAGGTGACCAGCTGGTCGCTCGGAATTTGTACCCCCAGGCCCCAGGTCAGCACCAGCACACCCAGACCACCGGCAAAGCCGATACCGATACTGCCTATCCGGGCACCCAGATAGATAGCGGCGAGCACGACAAGTAACTCGATAACAATCATAGCGAACACTCCATTTTCCAGTTTTTTTAGGTTTTATTTGGCAGAAAAGCCAATTCCCGATGGGACTGGGTGAGACCGATCGGGAACTGACTTTATGGGCCGGGATAAACCCGGCCCATTTTCTCGCTTATACGGTGGCTTCGCGGGTGTAGCGCTTGGCTTTGTATTGCGGGTTCATCAGGTTCTCGATGGAGAGGATTTCGTCCAGCTGTTCGGCGGTCAGCAGGCCGCGTTCCAGCACGACCTCACGGACGTTCTTGCCTGTCTGGGCGCAGATCTTGCCGACGATATCCCCTTCGTGGTGGCCGATGAAGGGGTTCAGGTAGGTCACGATGCCGATGGAGTTCAGCACGTGGTTCATGCAGATTTCCGGGTTGGCGGTGATCCCTTCCACACACTTCTCGCGCAGGGAGATACAGGCTTTTTCCATCAGGCTCAGGGATTCGAACATGGCCTGACCAATCACAGGCTCCATGACGTTCAGCTGCAGCTGACCAGCTTCGGCGGCGAAAGTGATGGTGACATCGTTACCGAATACCTTGAAGCAGGTCTGGTTGACCACTTCCGGGATAACCGGGTTGACCTTGGCCGGCATGATGGAAGAACCCGCCTGCATTTCCGGCAGGTTGATCTCTTTGAGTGCAGTGCGCGGACCGGAGGAGAGCAGACGCAGGTCATTACAGATCTTGGACATTTTCATGGCCAGACGCTTGATGGCACCGTGCAGCATCACATAGGCGCCGCAGTCGGAGGTTGCTTCGATCAGGTCTTCTGCCGGAACATAAGCACGACCGGTGATCTCGGCCAGGCGCTTGATGGCCAGCGCCGAGTACTCGGGCGGGGTGTTCAGGCCGGTACCGATGGCGGTTGCACCCAGGTTCACTTCCAGCAGCAGCTCCTGGCAACGCTTGATGGACTTGATCTCTTCACGCAGGGTAACGGCGAAGGCGTGGAACTCCTGACCCAGTGTCATAGGTACGGCATCCTGCAGCTGGGTACGACCCATCTTCAGGATGCTTTTGAATTCCTTGGCCTTGCCATCAAAGGCGGCGATCAGTGCTTCCAGGGCATGCAGTGTGGTGTCTGTGCTGTTTACCACGGCAACGCGGAAGCCGGTAGGGTAGGCGTCGTTGGTGGATTGGCACTTGTTGACGTGGTCATTGGGGTTGATGACGTCGTAACGGCCCTTCTCCAGCCCCATGATCTCGAGGGCGATGTTGGCCAGCACTTCGTTGGTGTTCATGTTGACGGAGGTGCCTGCACCACCCTGGTAAACGTCGACCGGGAACTGGTCGAAACATTTGCCGGTGTTCAGCATCAGGTCGCAGGCTTCTACGATCTTGTCAGCAATTTCAGGACGGATGGTGCCCAGTTCGCCGTTCGCCAGGGCGGCGGCCTTCTTGGTCAGCACCATGCCGCGGACAAATTCCGGAACGTCAGAAATCTTCTGAGTGCTCAGCTTGAAGTTTTCGACTGCGCGCTGGGTATGCACGCCGTAGTAGAGTTCATTGGAAACTTCTTTGGTGCCCAGCAGGTCTTCTTCAATGCGGACGTTCTTGATGTCGCTCATTGTAATGCCTCAGAAATCAGATAAATGGAAACGATCCTCACCGAGTGGTCGCGAGTTCCTTACGCACGGCTCATCCTGAAGCACCACACATCGAGTGGGGCAGTTGGGAGCGTTTTTTGCTCCCTTAATTACTAGCGTCGATATTACCTCAATTGAGGTATCTGATATTAGACCTGGATCACTAAATTTGAGACAACCTCAAATAACTTGTGGTCATTAAACAGATATTGCAATTGAGCGATTAACTTTGACAGAACAAGGACTTCAATCACAGTCTGCCATGCCGGTTTTTCTGAATATCTGGCGCTCTGTCACCCTTCACACTTGAAAAATGGGTGTCGACCCCCACTTTAATATTCAGGAACCGGCTTTGTAGCGTGTTGGCAGCGAAATATGCGTTTGCTGCAAGAGTTCACGGGTTCATCCAAATTCACTCGCACTGAGGTTGTTATGGGCAAGTTATTTCTGTTGTTGGTCGGTCTGGTGCTGCTCGAGCTCACCGTGATGATCGAGGTGGGCTCCGTGATTGGCGCCTTGCCAACCGTAGGCTTGCTGGTGCTGACCGCCGTGCTCGGGTCATCGCTGGTTCGCAGTGAAGGCATCAAGACCCTGCTCAATGCGCAGCAAAAAATGCAGCAAGGGGAGATGCCTGGTCGTGAGGTGATGGGGGGCATGATGCTGGCGCTGGCCGGCTTGCTGCTGATCATCCCGGGCTTTGTGACCGACTTCTTCGGTATCCTGTTGCTGCAGCCATGGCTGCGCAACAAGCTGGCTGACAAACTCATTGGCAGCAATCAGTTACGGATGCAGATGGGCGGTTTTCATGCCCAGCAGCCCCCATTCGAGGCGCGTCCAGGCGAGGAACAACCGAGTCAGGTCAATCGTGGCGGGACCACCATCGAAGGCGAATTCGAGCGTAAAGAGTAAGCCTCTGTAGCGAAGCTGTGCCTGTCAGGGTTTGCCCTGATGGCACAATCGCTCGAAACGGTGGCGGGCATACCACCATGCCAGAGTGCCCGCTGCCAGATTTGCCAGCAGTATCCCCAGATAGACTCCCTGTTCCCCTCCCAGCTCCGCCCCCAGCCAGGCCCCTGGCAACAAGAAGACAAACAGCCGCAATCCGTTGAACAGAAACGAGATGCTCGATGCCCTGACGCCGTTGAGTGCCGAGGCCAGCAGCATCACCATGCCCTGAAAACCGTAACCGATCGGCACCAGATGCAGATAGAGAATAATCAGGCGAATGACCTGCGGATGATCGCTGAACAGATTGGCGATAAGCGGTGCCAGCAACCAGGTCAGCCCGTATACGCCGAGCTGGAACAGCAAAGCGAAGCGCATGCAAAATTGCAGTGCTGCCCTGGCGCGCGCCGGATTGCCAGCCCCGCAGTTTTGCGAGATGAAGGGGGCCAGCACTGAGGAGAGCGCCATCATCACTATGAGCAGCAGTGCCTCGACCCGGGAGGCGGCGCCGTAGGCGGCCACCACTTCGGTGCCCAGACCGGCGAAGATGATCATCAGCACTGCATTGGCCAGGGGGTTGAGCATGTTGGTGAAAGAGGCCGGCACGGCCACGTGGAGCAAGGCGCGCCAGTGGGCCAGCAATTGTGGGCGAGGGGACAGGCGCCATCGCAGCAAGCCTTCCCGATGGCGCAATATGTAGAGGCTGACCAGCATGGCCATCAACCAGGAGATCGACGTGGCGATGGCCGCCCCGCGGATCCCCCATTCGGGAAAGGGGCCTATGCCAAAAATGAGCAGGGGATCCAGCACGCCGTTCACCAGCCCCGCCACCGTCATCACCAGGCTGGGCGTTTTGGTATCCCCGGTGGCCCGAATGGCGGCATTGCCCACCATGGGCAGCACCAGCATGGGCACGGTCAGATACCAGATAAGCATGTAGTCATAGATGAGGCGGATCAGCTGATCGCTGGCGCCGAGCAGCCGAAACAGGGGCTGTATGGTGCATGCTCCCAGCAGCGAGAGGAGCGTAACCAGCACCACGGCCAGAAACAGGCAGTCGGTGGTGATGCGGGCGGCTTCGTCATGTTTGCCCTGACCGAGGGCATGGCCGATGACGGCGGAGAGTCCGGCCCCCAGCCCCATTGCCAGCGAGGTGACCACGAAGGTGACCGGGAAGGTGAAGCTGATGGCGGCGAGTGCCTCGGTGCCCAGCATGCCGATGAAGAAGGTATCGACCAGATTGAATGCCAGTATGGCGATGATGCCGAGGATCATGGGGCCCGTCATGCGCAGCAGCACGGACGTCATGGGGGCGGTCAGCAGGGGGTTGGGTCGGGTCACGAGCTCGTCTCTATACATCTGGCGAAGTGAGTTCTGGCTGCAGGCAGCACAAACCCGGTTTCCTGACCGGGACACGGGCGATCCATCGAAGATATTCATAGTACGTGAAAATATTTTTTTTGTATTTGCCCTTGAAGGGTTAACAAAAACGCCCCACATCAGAGGCATATCTAATTTGGCCAGGAATGGCCATTCCTCAAAGCAACACAGAGACTCATTTTGGGAGAGTTATCGATGAAAATTCGTCCACTGCACGACCGCGTCATCATCAAGCGCATCGAAGCTGAAGCCAAATCCGCTGGCGGCATTGTCTTGACTGGTACTGCGGCCCAGAAGTCCACCCGTGGTGAAGTACTTGCCGTGGGGACTGGCCGAATTCTGGATAATGGCGATGTCAAAGCCCTCGCCGTCAAGGTTGGTGACAAGGTGATCTTCAACGAAGGCTACGGTGTGAAGACCGAGAAGCTGGATGGTCAGGATGTACTGATCCTGTCTGAAACCGACATCCTGGCGATTGTCGAAGCGTAATCCACCCTTTCCCCTGCGAATTGATTGAAGGATTGAAGAAAATGGCAGCTAAAGAAGTCAAATTTGGCAACGAAGCCCGCATCAAGATGCTGGAAGGCGTAAACATCCTGGCCGATGCCGTCAAGGTTACCCTGGGTCCGAAAGGCCGCAACGTGGTACTGGACAAGTCCTTCGGTGCACCGACCATCACCAAGGATGGCGTCTCCGTGGCGCGTGAAATCGAACTGGAAGACAAGTTCCAGAACATGGGCGCCCAGATGGTCAAGGAAGTTGCTTCCAAGGCCAACGATGCTGCCGGTGACGGTACCACTACAGCAACCGTACTGGCTCAGGCCATCGTCAACGAAGGTCTGAAGGCCGTTGCTGCCGGCATGAACCCCATGGACCTGAAGCGCGGTATCGACAAGGCAGTGATCGCCGCCGTTGCCGAGCTGCAAGTGCTGTCCCAGCCGTGCGCTGACAACAACGCCATCGCTCAGGTAGGCACCATCTCCGCCAACTCCGACGAGAAAGTGGGCAGACTGATTGCTGAAGCCATGGACAAAGTCGGCCGTGATGGCGTCATCACGGTTGAAGATGGTCAGGGCCTGGACGACGAGCTGGCTGTGGTAGAAGGCATGCAGTTCGACCGTGGCTACCTCTCCCCCTACTTCGTCAACAAGCCGGAAACCGGTGCCGTTGAGCTGGATGATCCCTTCATCCTGCTGGTGGACAAGAAAGTATCCAACATCCGCGAAATGCTGCCGGTGCTGGAAGGCGTTGCCAAAGCAGGCAAGCCGCTGCTGATCGTTGCCGAAGACGTGGAAGGCGAAGCGCTGGCTACCCTGGTGGTCAACACCATGCGTGGCATTGTGAAAGTAGCTGCCGTCAAGGCGCCGGGCTTCGGTGATCGTCGCAAGGCCATGCTGCAGGATATCGCCATGCTGACCGGTGGTACCGTGATCTCCGAAGAAGTAGGCATGGAGCTGGAAAAAGCGACTCTGGAAGATCTGGGCCGTGCCAAGCGTATCGTCATCACCAAAGAGAACACCACCATCATCGATGGCGTGGGTGATGCTGCCCTGATTGAAAGTCGTGTGGCCCAGATCCGTCAGCAGATCGAAGAGACCTCTTCCGATTACGACCGTGAGAAGCTGCAAGAGCGCGTAGCCAAACTAGCCGGTGGCGTTGCCGTGATCAAGGTCGGTGCTGCGACCGAAGTCGAGATGAAAGAGAAGAAAGCCCGTGTTGACGATGCCCTGCACGCAACCCGCGCTGCCGTAGAAGAAGGCGTTGTTGCTGGTGGTGGTGTGGCGCTGGTACGCGTTGCTGCCAAACTGGCCGGCCTGCGTGGTGACAACGAAGATCAGAATGTGGGTATCAAGGTTGCCTTGCGCGCCATGGAAGCCCCGCTGCGTCAAATCGTCATCAACGCTGGTGAAGAAGCTTCCGTCATTGCCAACGCCGTGAAAAATGGTGAAGGCAACTTCGGCTATAACGCTTACACCGAACAGTACGGTGACATGCTGGCCATGGGTATCCTGGATCCGACCAAGGTCACCCGTTCTGCTCTGCAGTTCGCCTCTTCCATCGCCGGCCTGATGATCACCACAGAGTGCATGATCACCGAGCTGCCGAAGAAAGATACCCCTGCCATGCCTGACATGGGCGGCATGGGCGGCATGGGCATGATGTAATTCAGTCCTGGTTACCAAACGGCTCGCTTTTGCGGGCCGTTTTTTTTATGGCGACTAAACTGAGTCTATTGTTGGTGACTTTTTCTGAGGTGAGTATGCGTGCACTGGGTTTGATTCCATTACTGTTTTCTCTGGCGATGCCGGTCATGGCCCTTGAGGCGCCGCAGGGTCCCGTTATCTTGACTGTGACCGGCAATGTAAAGCCTGCCGAGGCAACAGAGGGGGAGGTGGCTTTCGATCTGGCCATGCTCAAGGCCTTGCCCCAGCATGAAATAGTGACGGGAAATCCCTGGGTCGACAAACCGCACAAGTATGTGGGGCCCAAGCTGGCAGATGTGCTGGCTGCCGTCGGAGCGGATGGCAAATCCATTACCCTGACAGCCCTGAACAGTTTTCAGATACGGATCAACTGGGACAAGGTCAGCAAATACGATCCCATTCTGGCTTGGCAAGATGACGGTGTGACCATGCGGGTACGGAATAAGGGACCGCTTTGGTTTATCCTACCGCTTGATCAGCATCCGGAGCTGAAACGATCAGAGTTCACTGACATGATGATCTGGCAGTTGAATGCGGTTGACGTTCAACATTGATATAACGGCGTGCGGGAGTGCGAGTGAAAGCAAAGACCAAGGCGTGGCCTTTACTTGTCGTTCTTTACCTATCCATCCTGTTGTTTACGGGAAGTACCCTGTATTGCCTCGCGCAGATACAGAATGCGACCCGGGTGATGGAAAAGTACACCTATGACGTCTCCTGGGCGCTGATGCAGTTGCAGCTGGAGTTGGGGCGCTTCCTCAACTCCGTCGAGATCTACCATTATGGTGGCATCGATCACGACACTCTGATGCTGCGTTACGACATCCTCTGGAGCCGCACGCCAATCCTGCTCAGCGGGCAGTTGCGCCAGAGCATGAAAGACAAGCAAAAGACCCTGCGTCTGGTGCAGCTGATTGAAAGCAACATCCGCGAGATGGAGTCCAACATCACCAATCTGAAGTCGGGCACGCCAGAGTATCAGCAAATCATGATGCGATTGGCCCCTCTGCAAGAACCTCTCTCCTACTCCCTCGCCTCTGTGATGCAAAAGAACATCAATGTCTATTCCGGTAATGACAAGCGCTTTGGCCAGCTGCGCAACGCCTTGCTGTTTATGGTTTCCGGTCTGGTGTTGTCCGTGATGTTGCTCAGTGGCCTGCTGATCCGCGAGGCGCGCCGCCATTTCCGGGCTGCAAGAGTCGACCCCCTGACCGGACTGGTCAATCGGCTGGCGTTGCTGGAGAAGATGGAATCGTACGCAACCAAGGAGATACCATTTGGTTTGGTACTGGTTGATATCAACGATTTTCGGGATATCAACAGCAAGTTTGGTTACAACACCGGCGACTTTTTGCTGCAGGAGATGGCAAAGCGGGTTCGCAGCCTGTGTGAAAACGGTGAGTGGGTGGCGCGTCTGGGTGGAGATCAGTTTGCCATTATTCAGCGCGAGAGCAGTGACCTGCGGCAGGTGAGAGAGCTTGTTGTACGCCTGCTTCATGCGCTCAAGCAGGACATCATTATCGACAACTACCCCTTCCGGTTGGAGGTGGGGATAGGTATCGCCTTCTTCCCGATGGACAGCAAACTGACCCAGGAGCTGCTCAGTCGGGCCGAGCAGGCGCTGTTCCACAGTCGCAAGACCCATGTCCCTTATGTCATCTATGACAACTCGCTGCTCAATGAAACGGCGCGGCGCAAGCATCTGGCAAGCGACATGATCATGGCGCTGGAGCACAACGCACTCGAACTGTATTACCAGCCCATAGTCAATCTTGAAAGCGGTCGCTGTGAGGCAGTCGAAGCGCTGCTGCGCTGGCGGCATCCTGAGTTGGGGTTCATTCCACCCAACGAGGTGATCCAGGTGGCGGAAGAGTTCCAGCTGGCCGAGAAACTGGGCAGCTGGGTGCTGAACACCGCCTGTGAGCAACTCTATCAGTGGCAGCAGCTCGGGCTGGTCGACTTGCAAATGTGCGTGAATATCTCGCCTGGCATGTACCAGCGCAATTTGTTGAAACTGGTCGCCAAGGCGTTGATGGATCACCATATCCCGGCCGCCAGCCTGGTGTTGGAGGTGACGGAAGACACCACAATGCGCGAGGTGAAGAATTCCCTGCAGCTGATGCAGGATCTGAATCAACAAGGGGTGCAGTTGGCGCTGGATGATTTCGGTACCGGCTACTCATCTCTCAGCTATCTGCAGAAACTGCCGGTCAGCAAGGTAAAGATCGATCGCTCCTTTATCCAGGGGATCGATACCTCGATAGAAGCATCTGAATTGGTCGCCAACATTTGCCGTATGGGTTCCATGCTGGGCAAGAGTCTGGTGTGCGAAGGGATTGAAACCCAGGCGCAGCTCGATGTTTTGCGTACACTCACGGATATGCATCTGTATGGACAAGGTTATCTGTTCAGTCGCCCCGAGCAGGCCGAGAAGATATATCAGACTCTTCTGGAGATGGAGGAGGCGTGGTTAAAGCGGAGCCAGCCGGGTAAGGCGTATTTAATTTAGCCAAAACAGTTCATGTTTGGCGCAAGATGGCCGATAGTCTTAGGGCAGGAGGTACACCATGGATATATCTAGTTCTGCTAATGCGTCGTTTGGTTCTGCGTTGATGACGGCCAGTCTGGCCAAAAAACAGCAGACTCAAGAGGGCGAAGCTGCGCTGAAGCTGTTGCAAAATGCAGCCCAATCCGCGCCGGTTGCACCGACATCGGCCAGCGGCTCGCTGGGAAGCAAGATCGATATTCGCGTCTGACCCTAATGAAAAAGCCCCCATCTCGCGATGGGGGCTTTTTTATATCTGCGATTTGCTTCGCATCCCTTCGGATCAGAGCGGGAAGGGAGCTGGCGCCTCGAAGGTCATCCGCTCGCCACTGCGGGGGTGGCTGATGGTCAGCATGGCCGCATGGAGGTAGAGATGGGGGGCGGCCGCCAGTGCATCCGGATGGGCATAGAGGTTGTCACCCAGAATGGGGTGCCCCAGCTCCAGCATATGGACGCGCAGCTGGTGGGAGCGACCCGTGATGGGGGTCAGCTTGATCAGGCTGTTGCCGTTCTCCACCTTCAGTTTTTCCCACAGGGTCAGGGCGTGGCGTCCCTCCTCAAAATCCACCTTCTGTTTCGGGCGGTTGGGCCAGTCGACGCAGAGCGGCAGGTCGACCTGACCCGAGTCTGCTTCTGGCTCGCCCCACACCCAGGCGAGGTAGTGCTTCTCGGTCTCCCGCTCGCGAAATTGCCGACTCAGCTCCCGATGAGAATTGGGGGTGAGGGGTATGACAATGACGCCAGTGGTGGACATGTCGAGGCGATGGGCTGCCGCCGCCTTGGGGTGTTGCTGCTTCACCCGATGCAGGACGCTGTCTTCATTCTCGGGGCCGCGCCCGGGGACGCTCAGCAGGCCGGTGGGCTTGTTGACCACCATGATGTCCTTGTCCTTAAACAGGATATCGAGCCAGGGTTCCAGAGGCGGTGAGTATTCAAACATAAATGTCTCGCATCAAAAGGTGGGGGCAAGCCCCCATCAGTTATGGGTAACCACAATCATAAAGGGCATGGGATCCCGCGTGAGCCGGAGCCGGTCATGCCTCTTCACTGCCTTGTCAGTTATGGATGACCACGACAATAAAGTGCATGGCATCCAGCCTGAGCCGGATCAGGTCATGTCTCTTCATTGCCGCGCCAGTTATGGATGACCACGATAATAAAGTGCATGGCATCCAGCCTGAGCCGGATCAGGTCATGTCTCTTCATTGCCGCGTCAGTTATGGGTGACCACGATAAAGCGGATTGCATCCAGCTTGAGTTGGGTCTGATCGATCAGGTGGTGCAATTCTGCCTGCAGATTGCGCAGATAATCCAGTTCGCTGTCACGCACGTTCGGATTGACTGCCTTGAGCGCTTCCAGACGATCGAGATCCTGCTGCAGGGTCTGTGCCATCCGGGCACGGGCCTTGTCGACAATCCCGGCTTTCAGCTCTTCGGCAATGACCTGGCCCTTGCCAATCAGACCGTGGATCACCGGCTGGGAGGCGGTGACCAGCTTGCTGCCAAGGTGACGGTTGACCGGGGTCAGCTGGCGGTTGAAGGCATCGAATGCCACCTTCTCGCCCAGATTCTGACCGTTCTTGTCCATCAGCAGGCGGATCGGTGTCGGCGGCATAAAGCGGTAGAGCTGGGGATGGGCCGCAGACTCGGCGACGAAGATCAGCTCAAGCAGGATGGAGCCGATGGGCAGCGCCTTGTTCTTGAGCAGGGCCACAGACGTTGCGCCGATCTCGGAGCCCAGAATGAGGTCTATACCGCCGCGCATCATGGGGTGATCCCAGGAGAGCAGCGCCATGTCATCCCGTGACAGGGCGGTCGGGCGATCGAAAGTGATGGTCATGCCATCCTGCGGCAGGCCCGGGAAGCTGGATACCAGCATGTGATCCCCCGGGGTCAGCACCAGCGCGTTCTCGCCTCTGTCATCCTGATTGACGCCGATCTCGTCGAACATCTTGAGGGCGAAGGAGACCATGCCTGTGTCATCATCTTCGGCGGCCAGCTTGTCAACCAGTTGCTGGGCTGCAGCGCCACCGCTGGAGTGGATCTCCAGCAGGCGATCGCGACCCTGCTCCAGTCTGGCTTTGAGCGGCTCGTGCAGCTCGCGGGTCTTGATCAGCAGGGCGTCGAGGGTCGCCTGCTCGCCGGTGTTGGCGGCCAGCAGCTCGAACAGCTCGTCACGCACAGCTTCGAATACCGGGCGGGCAGTCGGGCAGGTCTGCTCGAACGCATCCAGACCATCGTGATACCAGAGCTGCAGGGCGCGCTGGGCAGTCCCTTCCAGATAAGGAACGTGGATCTCGACGGTATTCTGCTGACCGATACGGTCCAGACGACCGATGCGCTGTTCCAGCAGATCCGGATTGAGGGGCAGATCGAACAGCACCAGATGACTGGCAAACTGGAAGTTGCGACCTTCTGAACCAATCTCGGAGCAGAGCAGCACCTGGGCGCCACCATCCTCTTGCGCAAAATAGGCAGAGGCCTTATCCCGCTCGAGGATGGACATCCCTTCATGGAATACAGTGCCGCGGATCCCTTCACGGGTGCGCAGCGCCTCTTCCAGTGCTATGGCGGTGGCCGCTTCGGAGCAGATCACCAGCACCTTTTGCTGGCGAGCAGAGAGCAGCAGCTCCAGCAACCAGTCGACGCGGGGATCGAACTGGGTCCAGGTAGCGTTTTCCCCTTCGAACTGCTGGAAGATCTTCTCTGGATAGAGATAGCGCAGGGCGCGGGTCTGCAGATCGCCGCCATTGCCACCCATCATGCCCATCACCTTGATAGCAGTCTTGTACTGCTCCGGCAGTGGCATGGGGTAGACATTGAGGTGGCGTTCGGGGAAACCCTGAATATTGGCGCGGCTGTTGCGGAACAGCACCCGGCCGGTGCCGTGCTGATCCAGCAGCTTGGCGACCGCTTGTTGGCGGGCAGCAGCATCGCTCATATCCAGCCCTTCCAGCTGGCTGGCAAGGATCTGCCTGGCTTCATCGCTCAGGGTCTCGCCATCCAGCAGTTCTTGCGCCGCGCTGGCGACCTTGCCGTAAGCTTGCTCCTCGGCGAGGAAGGCCTCGTAATCGTAGAAGCGCTCCGGGTCGAGCAGGCGCAGACGGGCAAAGTGGCTCTGGTGGCCCAACTGATCCGGGGTGGCGGTCAGCAGCAGCACACCCGGCACTTGTTCGGCCAGCGCTTCCACCATTTCGTAGGCGCGGCTTGGGGCATCGATGCTCCACTCAAGATGATGCGCCTCGTCGACAACCAGCAGATCCCACTCGGCTTCCAGCACCTGCTCGAAACGACGACGCTTCTTGCGCAGGAAGTCGAGACTGCAGATCACCAGCTGCTCGGTCTCGAAGGGGTTCTCCGCGTCGGCGAAGGCCTCGATGCATCGCTCCTCGTCAAACAGGGAGAAGTGCAGGTTGAAGCGGCGCAGCATCTCGACCAGCCACTGGTGCTGGAGAGTCTCGGGCAGCAGTATGAGCACGCGATGGGCGCGACCGGAGAGCAGTTGCTGATGGATGATCATGCCCGCTTCGATGGTCTTGCCCAGGCCCACTTCATCGGCCAGCAGTACGCGCGGAGCATAGCGGTGTCCCACTTCATGGGCGATATAAAGCTGGTGCGGGATCAGGCTGACCCGGCCACCGGCCAGACCGCGAGTCGGGTTAAGGCGACGTTTATGCTGGTTGATCAGCGCTTCGTAACGCAGAGTAAAGCGGGACATACGGTCAATCTGACCGGCGAACAGGCGATCCTGCGGCTTGTTGAATTTGATAAAGTTGCTGAGAAACACTTCCTTGAGGGCAACGGGCTCATCATTGTCGGTGCGTACACCTACATATATAAGCAGACCGTCTTTTTCCTGCACTTCTTCGACCGTCATGGTCCAGTCTTCGTGAGTGGCGATCTGATCGCCCACATTGAAGCTGACCCGGGTTACCGGCGCCTCTTCTTTGGCATACATGCGGTTTTCACCGGTAGCCGGAAACAACAGGGTAACCATGCGTCCTTCAACAGCAACGACAGTCCCCAACCCCAGATCCGTCTCTGTATCACTAATCCAACGCTGGCCAAGTGCAAAAGGCATTAAACTCTCCAAAGCCCAAGAGTGTGTGAATCGCAAAGGGGCGCTATGTTACCCGAAGGCGTGACCTCGATCACCATGCATATAGAAGTGGGCGGTGCCAATTCGCTACAAGTTTGATCTATCGCTGCCAAGACATCATTGAAGATAGGCATATGTCGTCATATGAGTGTGTTGTTGCGGGATAAACAGTCTTTTTGGTGAATTGATGAGCTGTTGAGATAATAATTCGAATTTAATTCGAAACGCCCCTTGCAAGCGTGATCCAGATCCCTATAATGCGCCACATCGACAGGGCAAGCGGCAACGCAGAAAGCCAAGTCGATAACCTCGAAAAGCCTTTGAAAATAAGGCTTGACTCGAGAAGGCGGTTGAGTAGAATTCCACTCCCGCAGCAACACACTGTTGCGTCGCTCTTTAACAATTTGAATCAAGCAATCTGTGTGGGCACTCACAGCATCGAACATCAAACAATTTTGTTGATTTTCAATGTCTGGTGAAGTGACCAAAACGACTTGTTAGCAATAACAAGCCGAACAGTTTATTTCAGCAATTCATTGAGCCGCTGAAGTTCATTGCCTCGGTAATGAATGAACGCAAACCAAACTTAAATTGAAGAGTTTGATCATGGCTCAGATTGAACGCTGGCGGCAGGCCTAACACATGCAAGTCGAGCGGCAGCGGGAAAGTAGCTTGCTACTTTTGCCGGCGAG
>NZ_JAACFW010000007.1:0-200615 GCF_029237245.1 Aeromonas sp. 5HA1 | reverse complement strand
GTGGATATCTACAACGTGGAGCGGCCGCATCATGCGTTGAAATACAGAACCCCCGATGCAGTACATCGGGGGTTCTGAGTGGAGAAATGCTAGCCGAAAATGTGTAAACCTATTTCAGGACTAGACAGGTGCAGAATACACAGGCTGGCGGCACAGACGCCCCCGAGGGATTTGCAGTGGCCTGATGGCAAGCATCAGGCCATACGATACTCAGGCTTTCTTGAACTGGCTCAGAATAAACATGCTGGTGGCACAGACCACGACGGAAGGGCCCGCAGGCGTGTCCTGATACCAGGAGAGGCTGAGCCCGCCCAGCACAGCCAGACAGCCGATCAACGCCGCAAAACCGGCCATCTGCTCCGGCGTCTGGCTGAAACGGCGAGCGGTGGCGGCGGGAATGATCAGCAAGGAGGTGATGATCAACGCCCCGACAAACTTCATCGCCACGGCGATCACCAGCCCAATCAGCAGCATCAGCACGCAGCGCAGCACATCGACCCTGACCCCTTCCACCCGCGCTAGCTCTTCCGAGATGGTCATGGAGAGCAGGGGATCCCACAGTCGCCACAGGGTGAGCAGCACCATGGCACCGCCGCCGTAGATCCAGAGCAGATCCATCGGTTGCACCGAGAGCAGGTCGCCGAACAGGTAGGCCATCAGATCCACCCGCACGTTATCCATAAAACTCAAGGTGACCAGGCCCAGCGATAGTGCACTGTGGGCCAGGATGCCGAGCAGGGTATCGGTCGCCACCTGCTGGTTGCGGCTCATGATCACCAGCAGCATGGCCATGGCGAGGCAGCAGACCACCACGGCCAGGGTAAGATCCACCTGCAGCAGTATCCCCAGCGCTATGCCAAACAGGCAGGCGTGGGAGAGGGTGTCGCCGAAATAGGCCATCTTGCGCCACACCACAAAGCTGCCCAGAGGCCCGGCCAGCAGAGCGATGCCGAGACCTGCCGCGAGGGCATATAACAGAAAGCTGTCCACTTGAATGTCCTTAACTGCGCTTATTGATTGCGAGACGGCAGGCGGATGACGGGCGCCTGCGGTTCGTGATGATGATGTTCGCCGTCGCAGTGATGATGGTGGGTGTAGACCGCCAGCACCTCCTGTTCAGGGCGCCCGAACAGGCGGGCAAATTCGGGATGGCGGGCCACGCTTTCCGGTTCACCGTGACAGCAGACGTGACGATTGAGACAGATCACCTCATGGGTGCTGGCCATCACCAGATGCAGGTCGTGGGAGACCATCAGCACGGCGCAGTTGAGCTCGGCCGCCAGCTGGCTGATGAGGGCGTAGAGCTCGATCTGGCCTGTGATATCCACGCCCTGAACCGGCTCGTCCAGTACCAGCAGCTCGGGTTTGACCAGCAGGGCGCGAGCCAGCAGCACCCGCTGCATTTCGCCGCCGGAGAGTTTCTGCATCCGGTTGTCCAGCAGGTCCCCCGCGCCGACCCGATCCAGCGCCTCATCGATAGAGAGGCGGCCATTCTTGCCGAGCTGCAGAAAGCGACGCACCGTCAGTGGCAGGGTAGGGTCCAGATAGAGGCGCTGGGGGACATAGCCGACCCTCAGGTCCCGACTGCGATGGATCTCGCCGGAATCCGGGGTGAGCAGGCCCAGCACCAGCTTGCTCAATGTGCTCTTGCCCGCCCCGTTGGGGCCGACCAGGGTAGTGATTTTGCCTTTATTCAGGGTAAAGGAGACCTTGTCGAGCACGGATCGTCCGTCGAACGAAAGACAGACCTCTTTCAGCTCCACCAATTGGGTCATGACAGCTCCGGGGTTTACAGCCTGTGAGAGTTATAATATAACAGCAGTATTGGTTTGTTATATTATCACACACTCACTTCCTGACGAGATCTCTATGCGAATTCTTACACTGATCACTGCCCTGCTGGCGGTGAGTCTGCCTGTCCGTGCCCTCGAGGTGCTGACCACCATCAAGCCGCTCGGCTTTATCGCGGCCGCGATCACCGATGGCGTGAGCGAACCCAAGGTTCTGTTGCCGACCGGCGCCTCTCCCCACGATTTTGCCCTGCGCCCCTCCGATATTCGCAGCATCAACGGCGCCGATCTGGTGGTGTGGGTGGGTCCCGAGCTGGAAGGTTTCATGGCCAAGCCGCTTGCCAAGCATCCTCACGTGCTGACCCTTACCCAGGTTGAAGGGATGCCGCTGTTCAATTACGCAACTCAGGCGAGCCATGACAGCCATCATCATGATGCCGATGAGCATGACCATGCTGCCCATGATCATGCAGACCATGACGGACACGAGGGGCATCATCATGAAGGGGTGGATCCGCATATCTGGCTGGGGCCGACCCAGGCGATGGTCATCGCCAGCGCATTGAGCGAAACCTTGAGCGCCCAGGATCCGGCCAATGCCGAGCGCTATCGCGCCAACCTGCTGACCTTCAAGGGCAAGGTGGATGCCAAGGACAAGCTGATTGCCGGGCAGATGAAGGCGGTGAGCCAGAAGGGCTATTTCGTGTTTCACGAGGCCTATGGTTACTGGGAGCGTCACTACGGCATGAGCTCCAAGGGGCACTTTACCGTGAGCCCGGAGCGTCGCCCTGGCGCCAAGACGCTGGTCGATATCCGCAAGGCGCTGCAGGAGAAACAGGCGAGTTGCATCTATGCCGAGCCGCAGTTCTCGCCGGCAGTGATCGAGTCGGTCGCCCGCAATACCGGCGCCAAGGTGCTGCTGTTGGACGAGGTGGGTGAGCAGGTGCCGCTCGGGCCGGATGGCTATCCGCAGTTCATGCAGCAACTGGCCGACGCCTTCGCCCAGTGCCGCTGAGCCAGGGCGGGTTGATCGATAGGGCAACCGTGGCCAACTATACTGACCTTCATCATCTGACATGGAGTGTCTCGTATGAAATGGCTGCTCATTCCCACCTGCACGCTGGCGTTGCTCTGCGCCAGCGTGCAGGCCTCTCGCCTCTCCGAATATATCGCCAGCCCTGAACTGCGGGCAAAATTGCAGGAGGTCTATGGTGGCAGGGCGATCCAGCGGGCCGAGGCGTTCTCCCGTTTACTGTCACCGAGGGCCGGCACCACGGATCAGCAGAAAATAGAGCTGGTGAACAACTACTTCAACAACCTGACCTACAGCGAGGATCCCAGACTGTGGGGAGATGAGGATTATTGGGCCAATCCGCTGGAGTTCATCGGTGCCCGAGGTGGGGATTGCGAGGATTACAGCATTGCCAAGTACTACACCCTGATGGAGCTGGGGGTGGATGAGAAAAAGCTGCGGCTGGCTTATGTCAAGGCGGTGAAATACAACCAGTTTCACATGGTGACGCTTTATTTCCCGACCCCCAAGTCTGACCCTATGGTGCTCGACAACATCAACAGCCGGATCCTGCCCGGTAGCCAGCGGACCGATCTCATCCCTGTTTACAGCTTCGATGCCAAGAGCATCTGGATCATGAAATCCCGCCGTGAAGGAACTCTGGCGGGCAGTGCTGACCGGTTGGCGCAGTGGACATCGATGAAGACCCGTTTCTCCAGCGAGCAACTGCGCTCTCCCCGTCGTCAGTTATAGTTTTCCCGCTGTTTTCAGCTCCTCGAAATATTTGGCTGCGCCCGGGTGCTGTTCGATGCTCAGCACCGGGCCTGTCTTGTTGCGCGCCTTGTGAAACAGGTTGGCGTAGCCATAGGTTTGTTCGTTGAAGTTGGTCTGCTGGGTCAGCATGGCTCTGGTCAGGCGATAGACATCGGCCTCCGGCGTAGCGGCATTGGTCACCAGGGTAGCCGCGATGGCAAAGGTGGGGGTCGCTTTCAGGTTGCCGGGATAGATGCGAGCAGGCACCTGACTGCGCTGGTAATACTTGACCCCCTTGATCAGTTGCTCCCGCAGCGTTCCCTCAATCGGCAGAAAGCGGATGGCGCAGCGCTTGGCGGTATCGAGCACGATCCGGTTCGGGTGGCCCATCACCAGGCCATAGGCATCTATCTGTTTGCTGCAGAGTGCATCGACCAGATTGCCTGCACTCTTCAGATCGAGATCCTGCTCCTTTGCACCCAGCAGGTCGAACAGCGCCAGCGCCGTCTGGCGGGTACCCGAGCTCTTCAGCCCCATGTCGATGGGAGCCAGCTTGAGTTGCTCCAGGCTGGTGATATCGCCATCGGCTCGCACCACTATGGTGAAGGGTTCTGCATGGGTGGCAAACAGGGCTCTCAGCTCGGGTTGCGGCTGGCTGACATAGGGACCCAGCCCCTTGCTGGCCTGATAGAGCCAGTCCGATTGCACCAGGGCATAGCTTGTCTGGCCAGCCTGCAATTGGCGAAGGTTCTCGATGGAACCTGAGGTGGCCTGCGGCTTGCATTGCAGCTCGGGGTCACTCTTGTTGGCCAGTCGGCAGAACTCCCTGGCAATCTGATGATAGATCCCCTGCTCACCGCCGGTGGCGAGGGTAACGGGGTTGGCCAGCAGCGGCAGCGGCCACAGCAGGGCGAGCAACGACCAGGTTCTGTTCATGATGCCTCCTTGCTGGCATAGCCATCGATACCCCAGGCGCGCAGGGTATTTACATCCTGGATTTCGCTGGCTTCAGCCAGCAGGGTGTAGCCCGAACTGTGCAGGCATTGAGCGACCAGATTCCAATAGAGGGGATCCTGGGTCGGCTGGCAGCTGATGAAGACGGGATTGATGGGGTCGAGCTGGTTGAAGGTGTCGTTGGTCATGGGAATGGCGCTAAACGCCATCTCGACGCCCTGCTCCTGCAAGGTAGCGAGCCGTTCCTCCCCGAGAGGCGGGAAGCTTGCCAGATCCCAGCGCCAGTCGAGTGTCTTGCCCCTTGCTTTGGCCAGTAGCGGCGCAAATTGTGTCCAGTCGGCATGATTGAGCAGGCTGAGGGGCAGTTGCAGCCCTTCCGCCGGGTGGGATAGCCAGTGCTCAAGCAGGCTTTTGATTTCGTCCGGTGAACTGTCGATGGAGGGAGGAATGGTCGGGACAAGGCGGCTGTAGAGGCGGATCTTGCCCTGGGTGGAGAAGAAATATTGTTGCTGCATGCCCTCTTCTTCGTCCATCAGCCCTTGCAGCGGAAGTTCAGCTGTCACTGCCTGCTGCTTGCCAAGCTGGGTGACCTTGAGCCTTTGTTGCAGCAGGTCACGCTTGCGCTCGGAGACCAGCTGATTGACCGAGATGACCAGCTCCTTGAGGTCCTGCAGCCAGGGGGATTCCAGGCTGCCGCTGAACTGGCGTTTGCGGATCCTGACCAGTTGCTGGTTGATTTGCTCGAGGGGGCGAAGCAGACGGCTGCACACCCAGGAGATCACCAGGGTGAATACCAGCAAGCCAGCGAGCAGGGCCAGTCCGGTACGGCTGATGGCATTCCACAGATGCTGGTAGGCGTAGCCGGTATGTCCCTCCAGGGTGAGGGTGCCCAGCATGCGCCAGCCATCGGTCAGTTCCTGCTCAATGTTGACTGGCGGCATGTCGATAACAGAAGGGAGCCAGCTTGGTACGTTCTGCTGCGCTGTGTGGAAGACCTTCTGAAACAGCGGCTGACCGTCAGGATCCAGCAGGGTGACCGAGCTGACAAAACCGCCGTCAAACATGGCATTGACGATGGTTTCTGCCAGCACCTTGTCATCGTTGAGCAGGGTACCTTGCAGTACCAGCCCGAGTGCCGTGATGGCCGTTTCAAGATTGGCTGACATCTGGTCGAGGATGGATTGACGTACCGTGGTGACTTCCAGCATGAACAGCAGGGCGGCACCGATAACGAACAGGATCAGGATGATTCGGTTTAACAGTTTTGCTAACGACATATCCACTCCATGGAAAAGTTATCGCAACATCATGAAACCTTGGGTCAAACACGATCGGACCCGGTTCTTAAAAATAGGAAAAAATAGTTAAAAAAGACGATCATTTCTGCCCATAAAGGAATGTTATGCATAAAATGTGAGGTTCATGCAGATTGGTATGAACTTATTGTGAGTATTTAGGTCAAACAATCAGTTTTATACGGTTTTATAACAATCAGACCGACCACTAACACCCATTGGATCTAATGACAGGATAGCGGATGAAACGTCTCCGTCCCTTGGTAGCACAGGCTGCCAATTGGGAACCCCCGGTTCCCCGCAAGCATTTTTATGCCATGTTACTGCTCACGGCCATGACGCTGTCAGCGGTAGCCATATTGCCGGCACCAGGTGACATCCTGGAGCGGCCATTGCGTCTTGAGTTGCCGATTGCGACCCATGGCACAGCAACCAACGAAGACAATACGGACTTTAACGACATCCCGGATCACGAGCTGGTGGAAGCCGCGACCCCGGAAGATGACATCCCGACCGATGCCACTCCCCAGTGGCAGGATTATCGGGTGCGCAGTGGCGAGAATCTGACCGCCATCTTCAACAATCTGGGACTTTCTACCACCACCCTCTACAAGGTGCTGGATGCGGACAGCAAGAATAACCTTGCCCGCCTCAAGCCTGGCCAGACCATAGAGTTGCTGATCGATCAGGACAACATACTGCAACAGATGAAGATTCGTCTGAACATCAAGCAGACCCTGGTCCTGGAACGTACCGACGACACTTATAGCGCCAACATGCTCAATGAAGAGGTGGAGTGGCAGCAGAAGAGTTATGACGGCGTCATCAACGGCAGTTTCTATGTCAGTGCCCGCAATGCGGGTATCCCGGCCAGCCATATCCAGAAGATTGCCAACCTGTTCCAGTGGCGGCTGAATTTCGCCAAGGATTTGAAAAAGGGCGACAAATTCAGGGTGCTGGTTCGTCAGGAGACGGTCGAGGGTAAGAGCACGGGCAACACCCAGCTGCTGGGCGTTGAAGTGTTCAATCAGGGCAAGGGGGTCTCGGCCTGGTTGTCGGAAGATGGCAACTACTATGACGGCCAGGGCAACAGCCTGGAGCGCGGCTTCCGCCGCTATCCGACCCACAGCCGCTATCGGGTGAGCTCCAGTTTCAACCCGAACCGCCGTCACCCCATCACTGGCCAGGTCCGCCCCCACGAGGGCACCGATTTTGCCTTGCCGGTGGGCACGCCTGTATTGGCTACCGGTGACGGTGTCGTACTCAAGGCGACCAGCCACCCACTGGCAGGTACCTATGTGGTGATCAAGCACGGTCGTACCCTGATGACCCGTTATCTGCACCTGAGCAAGCTGCTGGTGAAAACCGGCCAGAAGGTGAAGATGGGTGACAAGATTGCGCTCTCCGGCAACACGGGCCGGTCCACCGGTGCTCACCTGCACTACGAGGTGCGGATCAACAACCGCCCGGTCGATGCCATGAAGGTCAAGTTGCCGATGGCAGAGCCGCTCTCCGGCAAGGCCAAGCGTCACTTCCTCGCCAAGGTGAAGAGCTATCGCAAGGAGATGGAGGCAGGCTGAAGCCGGTTTCCAGCCAAATAGAAAAGGCCCCGCCACATTGGCGGGGCCTTTTCATTGGTGTCATGGGCGTATCAGTAACCCTTGTCGAAGTCTATCTTGCCATCCAGCGGCTGGCCGTCGATGAAGCGGATGTAGTTGCGCACGAAGATCTGGGCCACATCATCGGGGAAGCTGTAGGCGCTGTTGTGCGGCGTGATGATGAGGTTGGGCTGGCCCCAGAGCGGACTGTCAGCGGGCAGGGGCTCCTGCTCGAACACATCCAGTACCGCTATGCCCAGCTTGCCGGTACGCAGGGCAGTGAGCAGATCGCCTTCGTTGATGGCATTGCCGCGACCGACGTTGAACAGGATGGCGCCCGGCTTGCAATGCTCGAAACGAGATGCGGTGAACAGATGATGGGTCTCGCGGGTGGCGGGCAGGACGCTGACGATGACGTCGGCCTGGGCCAGCATCTTGTTGAGTGCGGGTAGCTGGTACACCTGATCGAAGCCGGCTCGCTCGCGGCCACTGCGGCTGACGCCGAGCACCCTCATGCCAAAGTGCTTGCCGGTGTGGGCTATGTGCTGGCCTATGCTGCCTGTGCCCAGGATCAACAAGGTGCGTCCCTTGAGCCCCTGATAGGGATGGCTCTGCCACAGTCGCTGTTTTTGCTGTTCCCGATAGAGTGGCAACTGACGCATCAGGCTGAGCAGGTGGCCGAAGACATATTCGCTCATCAGAGGGCCGAAGATACCGCGCACATTGGTGAGCTGGTAATCACGGCGGCAGCGTGCATCCAGCAACACATCGACCCCGGCATAGGTGGACTGAAACCAGCTCAACTTGTTGGCCTTGGCCAGTAGCGGCTTGGCACGTGCCGGCTCGGCCATCAGGATATGGGCATCCCCGATCAGTTTCTCGGCATCGCTCTGGTTGTCGGCTCTCAGAATGCGCAAATGGGGGAGGTGAGCCGCCTTGAGCAGACGCTCGTAGTGCGCGTTGTCCTGGCTGAGCAAAAGAAGGGTACGTTGACTCATACTCTTGTTCCTTATCAGATTTGCGGCGTGGGAGAGAGGCCGCTCTGTCTTCATCTTACCCGAGTTGATCGGGCAAGATAGTCGACCAGGCCGCTTTTTCGTTTTCGTGCGGCCCCTCGTGGGCTACAATCTGCCCCACATTTTGCAAAGGATCCGACCCCAGTGTTTGGTGACAAGTTTTATAAGCGACTGGCCGAGCTACAGCCTTGGCAACAGACCGTCTACACTCTGGCGCTGGCAGAGCGCATGTACCCCAACTATGCGTTGTTTGCCCAGGCGTCCGGCTTTGGTGATGCTAAGGCTTTTCGACATGCGCTGGATCAGATGTGGAACTACCTGACGGTGAAGGGATCCCGCGTCAATCTGGGGGCTATCCTGGAGGCGTTTGAAGTTTATATTCCGGAGCCCAGCAAGTTTGAATCCTACGGTGCCTATCCGGCGCTGGACGCCTGCGTGGCACTCGGCAGCGCCTACAACTCGGTGATCTGCCGGGTCGGTGAAGAGGCCGAAGATGCCAGCCATGCCTCAGTGGGAACCGTAGCCGGTTTCATCGAGATGCTGGAAGAGCGCGATCTGACCGAAGAGGAACTCTACGAGCACGAGTACATCGAGGCCGAGCTGGAGTTTCAGGTTGAGCTGCTCAAGCGGGTGGCCCACGAGCGTGACAGTGACCGCATCCTGGCGATCAAGGTATTTGCAGCCCAGGACGGTGTGTCCAACATCGGCATCAGCCTGGACGACTGATACCGCCACTGGGTCTGTAGAAAACGTCTCCATAGAAAAAAGCTCCCGTCGGGAGCTTTTTTTATGCCCGTACCCTTTTCATGCCCGTTCTTCGGTGAGCGGCCGAACGCTCAGTACGGGAGCGGCATCTATCGCGTCGGCATTCATCATCGACGAGATGCGCTGCAGGGAGGAGAGCAACAGCGTCTGCTCCCAGGCTTCCAGTGCCTGAAAGCGCTGGATGAAACGTTCTTGCAGCGGGGTGGGCGCCTGGGCCAGCAGGGCACGGCCTGCGTCAGTCAGTGTCGCGTGAACCTTTCGCTTGTCGGTTTCACTGCGAATGCGCTGTACCAGCTGGCGGCTCTCGAGACGGTCCATGATGGTGGTCGCAGTGGCCTGACTCATGTTGGTGTGGTCGGCCAGCTGACGCATGGAAATCTGTCCCAGCTCGTTGATCCCCTTGAGCAGCAAGAGCTGCGGCGACGTCAGCCCGGCTTCCTTGATCAAGCGCTTGGAGTGCATATCGATGGCACGAATAATCTGGCGCAGGGCAACCAGCACTTCATCATGTTTTTCCATGGGTGTGAGTCATTGCAGGGCTGTTGAGAGGCGCGAAATTCTCCGCCTAATTCGTGACAAGGTCAATATGGTTTTTGCTGTAATCATTTCTGCTCTAATGATTTTTGTGTTAGGTTATCGGGCATTTTCTGAATATCAACCCAATAATCGAGGAGCGAGATGATGAATGACTATCTGGACATCAAGTCTCTGGTTGCCGATCTGCGCGTGGTCAGAGTCCGTTATGAACTGCCTGATACCTCGGCATTCGTGCGTTATCAGCCCGCCTATGAAGAGGACCCCAATACCCTCAAGGTACACCACTATGATGGTGAGCTTCCCCTCTCCTGTAGTGAGACGGGTGCTTTCAACCTAAAGGAGTTGGTGAACGAATTGCGCTATGCCTATGTGCTGGTTCACCTGTTCCCTGACGAGAGTGCCATGAACTTCTACCTGACCGGCCTCGATACCGGCCTGGCCCAACTGGAGTTCATCGGTGGATCCTACGATTTCAACCGGCTCTGGATCACCAGCGGCATCTCCAATCTGGGTGTGCCCATGGCCATCTTCCTTGGCAAGCGTCACGCCGTGAATGGCCAGCCTTCCGTCACCCTGGTGGATCATCGTGAACTGGCCGCAGGCCGTATGGTCTATCGCGCCATCGGCGGCGCAGGCGAGCATGTGGGTGAAGACTTTTTCAACAACGACTAAGGAGGCCCGATGAGAGCAACCAAAGGGCTATTGAAAGGCCTGAACCCGACCATGGCCATGACGGCCCTCACCGTCATCACCCTGTTCCTGCTGTTTGGTGTATTTGTACCCGAGACGGCCGCCGCCTGGTTTACCGGCGCCAAGGATCAGATCATTGCCGGGTTCAAGTGGTACTACATTCTGGTGGTCGCCCTGTTCCTGTTCTTCGCCGTCTATCTGATGTTCAGCCGCTTTGGCAGCATCCGCCTGGGTGACGACGATCAGGTACCGGAGTTTGGCTACTTTGCCTGGTTCTCCATGCTGTTCAGCGCCGGCATGGGCATAGGTCTGGTGTTCTGGAGCATTGCAGAACCCATGAATCACCTGCAGGGCAACCCCTTCATCACCGAAGGAATGACGCCGGAGGCGGCCCAGATCGCCATGCGGCTGACCTTCTTCCATTGGGGTCTTCACCCCTGGGCCATCTATGTGATCGTCGGCCTGTCGCTGGCTTTCTTCAGTTATCGCCGCAAGTTGCCCCTGGCCATTCGCTCCGTGCTTTACCCCATTCTCGGTGAGCGCATCTACGGCTTTTGGGGTCATGCCGCCGACGTGCTGGCGGTGTTCGGTACCGTGTTCGGGGTGGCAACCTCCCTCGGCCTCGGCGTCTCCCAGATGAATACCGGTCTGAACCAGATGTTCGGCATGGCGGTGTCGCAGTCCAACCAGCTCTGGCTCATCGGCGGTATCAGCCTGATCGCGACCCTGTCTGCGGTCTCCGGCGTGGGGCGCGGGGTCAAGATCCTCTCCGAGCTCAACATCTGGCTGAGCGTCTTCGTGCTAGGCCTCTTCCTGGTGCTGGGGCCGACCACCTACATACTCAACGCCTATGTGCAGAATATCGGTGACTACCTGCAAAACATCGTCAAGCTGAGCTTCTGGACCAACACCGAAGCCAACGGTACCTCGGCCTGGCAGTCGAGCTGGACCGCGTTTTACTGGGGCTGGTGGATCGCCTGGGCACCGTTTGTCGGCATGTTTATCGCCCGTATTTCCAAGGGCCGTACCATTCGCGAGTTCGTGCTCGGCGTGCTGCTGGTACCCTCCCTGCTCGGCATGCTCTGGCTGACAGTGTTTGGCGGTACTGCCATGAACCTGGAGCTGTTCGGCGCTGGTGGCGTGGTGGCGGCGGTCAATCAGGACGTGACCATGGCACTCTACAAGACGGTGGACCTGATGCAGTGGGAGACCTTCGGCTGGATCGCCAAGGCGGTGCTGACCCTGCTTATCTGCACCTACTTCATCACCTCCAGCGATTCGGGCACTTTGGTCATCACCACGCTGCTCTCCATCGGTGATCAGGAGCCGCCGGTGCTGCACCGTGCCATCTGGGGCTTGGGGCAGGGGCTGGTCGCCGCTATTTTGCTGGTGTCCGGTGGATTGGCAGCCTTGCAGGCGGCCAGCATCATAGCCGCACTGCCGTTCTCGGTGATCATGCTGGCCATGTGTTACTCTCTGGTGCTGGGGCTCAAGCAAGAGAGTCAGCATCAGTTCGAGTATCGACAGAAGCTCAAGCGTCACCCCGGCTCGGTCAACCTGAGCCTGATGGATCGGATAGGTCCGGGCTGATGACCTGACAGTCAAACCGTGCAAAGTAAAAGGGGAACCGTGAGGTTCCCCTTTTGTATGCTGCTGTAGTCGGCTGGCGGTTAGAGCATCTGCTTGAGGCGATAGACGAGATCCAGCGCCTGACGAGGGGTGAGCTCGTCCGGCCGTACCGCTTCCAACTCATCCACTACAGGGTGGGATTGGGGCAGCAGCGGTATGGAGGCAGGGCGAACTTCCCCTGTGGCCAAGGGCGTGGCGCTTTCGAGCTCTGCCAGCTTGTGGCGAGCCTGATTGATCACCGACTTCGGTACCCCCGCCAACGCTGCCACTTGCAGGCCGTAAGAGCGGCTGGCCGCGCCTTCCTGCACCGCGTGCATAAAGGCGATGGTGTCGCCGTGCTCCACCGCATCCAGATGGACGTTGGCCAGCCCCTCCATCAGCGCCGGCAGCCGGGTCAGCTCGAAGTAGTGGGTGGCAAACAGGGTGTAAGCGCCAATCTTGCTTGCCAGCTGCTCGGCGCAAGCCCACGCCAGGGAGAGCCCATCGTAGGTGCTGGTGCCTCGGCCAATCTCGTCCATCAGCACCAGACTGCGGGCGGTGGCGTTGTTGAGGATATTGGCGGTCTCGGTCATCTCCACCATAAAGGTGGAGCGTCCCGACGCCAGATCATCCGACGCCCCGATGCGGGTGAAGATGCGGTCGATGGGGCCGATGCGGGCGCTGTCGGCCGGCACGAAGGCGCCGATATGGGCCAGCAGCACGATCAGCGCGGTCTGGCGCATGTAGGTCGATTTACCGCCCATGTTGGGACCCGTGATGATCAGCATCCGCCGCTCCCGCTCCAGCCGGATGGGGTTGGCGATAAAGGGGTCTGTCATCACCTGCTCAACCACCGGATGGCGGCCCGCTTCGATCAGGATCTGATCCTCATCGATAAGCGTCGGGCAGCGGTAGTCGAGGGTCTCGGCCCGCTCGGCCAGGTTGGCCAGCACGTCCAGCTCCGCCAGCGCGGAAGCGGACTCCTGCAGATCGCCCAGATGCGGCAGCAGGGCGTCGAGCAGCTCTTCGTAGAGCCGTTTTTCCAGCGCCAGCGCCTGGGCCTGGGCGGTGAGTACCTTGTCCTCGTATTTTTTGAGCTCATCTATGATGTAGCGTTCGTTGTTCTTGAGGGTCTGACGGCGGATGTAGTGGGCCGGTACCAGATGGCTGTTGGCGCGGCTCACCTCGATATAGAAGCCGTGCACCCTGTTGTAGCCCACCTTGAGGGTGTTGATGCCGGTCAGCGCCTTCTCGCGCTCCTCGATGCGGGCCAGACTGGCGGTGGCGCCGTTGGCCAGATCCCGCAGCTCGTCCAGCTCCTGATTGAAGCCGTCACGGATGACGCCCCCATCGCGGATCAGCACGGGCGGCACCTCCATCACGGCGCGCTCCAGCAGGCTCAGCAATTCGGGGAAGGTGCTGGCCCGCTCGGCCAGTTGCTGTACCGCTTCGTGCCGGTTGTCCGCCAGCAGGCGCTGCAACTCTGGCAACTGGGCAAACGCCTGACGCAAGCGAGTGAGGTCGCGGGGGCGGGCAGAGCGCAAGGCGAGGCGAGCCAATACCCGCTCCACGTCGCCGACCTGGCGCAGCAGGCCGCCCAGTTCGTCATAAAGGTTCTGCTCGATCAGTTCCTTGATGGTGCTCTGGCGACCTTTCAGGATCACCCGATCGCGGATCGGCTGGTGGATCCAGCGCTTGAGCAAACGGCTGCCCATGGGGGTGGCGGTGCGATCCAGCACTTCGGCCAGGGTATTTTCATAGCCGCCCGCCAGATTCTGGGTCAGCTCCAGGTTGCGGCGGGTGGCGGCATCCATGATGACCGCATGATCCGGCTGCTCGAGGCGCACGCTGCGGATGTGGGGCAGGGCGGTGCGCTGTGTATCTTTCACATACTGCATCAGGCAGCCGGCGGCGCACAGGGCTGTCTCGCTCTTGTCGACCCCAAAGCCCACCAGATCCTGAGTGCCGAACTGCTGGCACAGCAGCTTGCGGGCTGTGCCCAGTTCAAACTCCCACTCGGGACGGCGGCGCAGGCCACGGCGGCCCTCGACGTGCTGCAAAAACGCGAAGGATTCGGGATAGAGCAGCTCGGCCGGGTTGGTGCGTTGCAGCTCCGCCAGCAGCGTCTCTTCCTTGTCGAACTGGTTGATGAAGAAGCGGCCCGAGCCTATGTCCATGGTGCCGTAGCCGAAGCGGCGGCCATCGTGATAGACGGCGGCGATCAGGTTGTCCTGTCGCTCCGAGAGCAGCGCCTCGTCGGAGACGGTACCCGGGGTGATGATGCGAATGACCTTGCGCTCCACCGGCCCCTTGCTGGTAGCGGGATCCCCCACCTGCTCGCAGATGGCGGCGGATTCGCCGAGCTGTATCAGCTTGGCCAGGTAGCCTTCGATGGCGTGATAGGGCACCCCCGCCATCGGAATGGGGTTGCCTGCCGACTGGCCGCGCTTGGTCAGGGAGATATCGAGCAGCTGGGAGGCCTTGCGGGCATCGTCGTAGAAGAGTTCGTAGAAGTCACCCATCCGGTAGAACAGCAGTATCTCGGGGTTCTCGGCCTTGAGGCCAAGGTACTGCTGCATCATGGGGGTGTGCTGCTGGATGTTTTCTAGGTTAATCAATGTGCATCCACCATTAAGTCGTTGTTTTTGAGCTGTGTTGTCATCTGGCATCGGGTCTGTGATGTGCTGTTTTTCCACGGATGAGCGTCTGGAATAAGCGGCTCGATGAGGCGATCATCCGGGGAGGATATTGAGTCCGGTGCGCGTCAGTCCGGGTGGCAAAGCGTCACACCACAACCAGGGCCACGAGTTGGTGCCAATCTTATCATCCCTGCCGCGCCAACAAAGGCCATGCATTCACAAAATCATCCGGACTACCCGCAACAGGGAAAATGCCAAAAACAGAGTGCAGAGATAGTGCAGGCATATTGATCATTTCAACTATTCTTGTATAGTTGAATCCATTCCATGGGTTGAGGGATTTCAAATGCACAAAGATGTGGCCACCAGGGTGTTCGAGTCTCTCGCATCCGGCATCCGTCTCGATGTATGGCGCTTGCTGGTCAAGGCCGGGTTGGAAGGGCGGGTGGCCGGTGAGCTCGCTGGCGAGCTCGACATTGCACCGAACAGCCTCTCGTTTCACTTGAAGGCCCTGCTTCACGCCGGACTGGTATCGGTGGAGCAGGAGGGGCGTTTTCTGCGCTATCGCGCCAATATCCCCCTGATGCTCGATTTGATCGGTTATCTCACCGAGGAGTGCTGTGCCGGTCACCCCGAAGCCTGTGGCGTGATGCGGGCCGAATCCGGCTGCTCGCCCCATGTATTGCCCGAGCAATCTTGCTGCAATAAGGAGTAATACCATGTCAGTTATCCAGATTTTCGATCCGGCACTGTGCTGTGCCAGCGGTGTGTGCGGAACAGAGGTTGACCAGCGCCTGGTGAGCTTCGCCGCCGACCTCGCCTGGGTCAAGGGGCAGGGGGTTGCCATAGAGCGATTCAACCTGGCCCAGCAACCCATGGTGTTTGCCGAGACTGCGGCGGTGAGTGCCTTTCTTGTCCACGCGGGGGAGGAAGGCTTGCCGCTGGTGCTGGTAGAGGGT
Source organism: Aeromonas sp. 5HA1 (assembly GCF_029237245.1). Taxonomy (NCBI): domain Bacteria; kingdom Pseudomonadati; phylum Pseudomonadota; class Gammaproteobacteria; order Aeromonadales; family Aeromonadaceae; genus Aeromonas; species Aeromonas sp. 5HA1. The sequence continues at coordinate 184,999 of NZ_JAACFW010000007.1, read as the reverse complement.
CAGGTGGTGCTGACAGGCCGTTATCCCAGCCGCGCGGAATTGACCCGTTATGCCGGTCTTGCGTCACTGAACGCGGCTGAAAGCGGTGGCACAACAATCGATGATGCTGAAGCCAATCCACCAGCAGCCGGGCCGGGCAAAGCGGGCGCCATCAAAGGGATCGTCAAGGGTGGATGCTGCTCCGGCAGCAGCGGTTGCTGCTAAGCGTGACCCTTTAGTTGGCCGTATCCCTGCCGCCTGCGGGGTTGATTGCCTTGTTTTGCCTGATAGGAGTCCCTTATGTCCTCGTTTCTGAGCTATTCGTTTCTGACTGATGCACCGCCGTTTCTCTTTTTTACCGGCAAGGGCGGGGTGGGTAAAACCTCGCTGGCCTGTGCCAGTGCGGTTGCCTTGTGTGACAGTGGCAAACGGGTACTGCTGGTCAGCACGGATCCGGCATCAAACGTAGGCCAGGTGTTCGACACCCAGATAGGGAACCAGATCACCAGGATCCCGCAAGTCGATGGGTTATCAGCACTGGAGATTGACCCGCAATCCGCCGCACAAGCCTATCGGGAACGGATCGTTGGCCCGGTGCGTGGCAAACTGCCCGACAGCGTGGTGCGCAGCATTGAAGAGCAGCTCTCCGGTGCCTGCACCACAGAGATCGCCGCCTTTGACGAATTCACCGCGCTCTTGACCGACAGCAGCCTGGTGGGGGAATACGACCACATCGTTTTCGACACTGCGCCCACAGGTCACACCATACGTCTGTTGCAACTGCCGGGGGCATGGAGCGAGTTTCTGGAGCAGGGCAAGGGTGATGCTTCCTGTCTGGGGCCACTGGCCGGACTGGAAAAACAGCGAAGCCAATACGCAGAGGCCGTTGCGGCCCTGTCAGATGCGGGGAAAACCCGGCTTGTTCTGGTGGCCCGGGCGCAAGCCTCGACCCTGCGGGAAGTAACGCGTACCCATGACGAACTGGCCGCTATCGGCCTTGCCAATCAGCAACTGGTCATCAATGGCATCTTCCCGCAAAGCGAGCTGGCGGATGACCCCCTGGCCTCCGCTGTCTGGCAGCGAGAACAGCAGGCGATGGCGCAGATGCCAGGATTGCTGGCCAGGTTGCCACAAGACAGAGTGCCGCTGTTGGCCACCAATCTGGTGGGGGTGGAGAGCCTGCGCCAGCTGCTCGGTGCAAGCCCCGTCAGTGGGGTTAATGAGATCGAATGCGCTGCTACTGAACAACACCCCGGATTGCAGCAGCTGGTCGATGAATTGGCCACAGATGGCCACGGGCTCATCATGCTGATGGGCAAGGGCGGTGTGGGTAAAACCACCCTGGCGGCAGCGGTGGCGGTGGAGCTTGCCAGTCGGGGCCTGCCGGTTCACCTGACCACCTCAGATCCCGCAGCCCATCTGGGAGAGACCCTAGCTGGAGCCTTGCCCAGCCTGGAGGTCAGTCGTATCGATCCCCATGCCGAGACCGAGCGTTATTGTGCCCAGGTGCTGGCCACCAAGGGGGCGAGTCTGGATGCACAGGGCCGCGCCCTGCTGGAAGAAGATTTGCGCTCCCCCTGTACCGAAGAGATAGCCGTGTTTCAGGCCTTCTCGCGGATCATCCGCGAGGCGGGCAAGCGCTTCGTGGTGATGGATACGGCGCCCACCGGCCACACCCTCTTGCTGCTCGATGCGACCGGTGCCTACCACAGGGAAATTGCCCGTCAGATGGGGGGCAAAGGGATGCACTTCACTACCCCCATGATGCAGCTGCAAGACCCGACACAGACCAAGGTGATGATCGTCACCTTGCCCGAACCAACTCCGGTGCAGGAGGCGGCCAACCTGCAAGCCGACCTGCGCCGCGCCGGTATCGAGCCCTGGGCCTGGGTGGTCAATCACATGTTGGCCCCTGCCAGCGTCACGTCCCCCCTGCTGGCCCAGCGAGCCTATCGCCAGCAGCCCCATATCGACGCGGTCAAGGAGGTGCATGCGAAGCGTTATGCCGTTGTGCCCTTGCAGGCCGTCGAGCCGGTGGGTGTCACGGCGCTGCAAGATTTATGTCACCCTGTCCACAGGGCGGGGTGACATGCATCAGAGCGAGTTTACTGCCAAGGCGCAACCAACAGGGGTATTTGCCCGGGTTGAGTCCTTCGTTTCATCCAACCCCCATGGAGTCTCTTGATGAGTACCAATGCCTGCTGCGATCTGCCCGTCAGCAAAAAAATGAGCTTTCTCGACCGCAATCTCACCCTCTGGATCTTTGTCGCCATGGCCATCGGGGTGGGGATTGGCTATTTGTTCCCTCAGGTGGCTCAGTGGAACGAGGCCATGTCGGTCGGCACCACCAATGTGCCGCTCGCCATCGGCCTTATCCTGATGATGTATCCGCCGCTGGCCAAGGTGAATTACGGCACCATGGGCGCCATGACCCGCGACCGTCAGGCGATTACCCTCTCTCTGGTGATGAACTGGCTGGTCGGCCCCATCCTGATGTTCGTGATAGCCCTGACATTCTTGCATGACTACCCGGACTACATGGTGGGCCTGATCCTGATCGGTCTGGCACGTTGCATCGCCATGGTGCTGGTGTGGAACGATCTGGGCGGCGGCAACAAGGAGTACGGTGCGGGTCTGGTGGCGCTCAACAGCGGTTTTCAGATCCTCACCTACAGCTTCATGGCCTGGTTGTTTATTACAGTGCTGCCACCCCTGTTTGGTTTGCAGGGTTTCGCGGTGGATATCACCATGCTGGATATCGCCGAAAGCGTGCTGATCTATCTGGGGATCCCCTTCCTGGCAGGCTTCCTGAGCCGGAAATACCTGGTCAAGGCCAAGGGTGAGCAGTGGTATAACGAGCGTTTTATCCCCGCCATTTCGCCCATCACACTGATCGCCTTGCTGGCCACCATAGTGCTGATGTTCAGCCTCAAGGGCGAGATGATCGTCGAGCTGCCGATGGATGTGGTCCGTGTTGCCATCCCGCTGGTGGTCTACTTTGTGCTGATGTTCTTCACCAGTTTCCTGGTCGGCAAGAAGCTGGGTATTCCCTATGACAAGAATGCTTCCATTGCCTTCACTGCCACCGGCAACAACTTCGAGCTGGCCATTGCGGTTTCCATCGCCGTGTTCGGCCTGAATTCGGATCAGGCGTTTGCCGGTGTGATAGGCCCTCTGGTGGAGGTGCCTGTCTTGATCGCCCTGGTCAATGTGGCGCTTAGAATGAAACGCAACTATCTCAACGCAGAGGCTTAATCATGCATGACACCCAGATCACCATTTACCACAACCCGGCTTGCGGCACCTCCCGCAATACGCTGGAACTTATCCGCAACTCAGGGATTGAACCGACCGTCGTTCACTACCTGGAGACACCGCCGAGCCGCGAGACGCTGGTTGCGCTGATTGGGGCCATGGGGATGCCAGTGCGCGACCTGCTGCGCAAGAACGTCCCTCCTTATGAGGCGCTGGAACTGGCCGAAAACCGCTTCAGCGATGATGACTTGATCGACGCCATGCTGGCCCATCCCATCCTGATCAACCGCCCCATAGTGGTGACCCCGCTTGGTACCAGACTGTGCCGCCCATCGGAAGTGGTGCTGGATATTTTGCCGAGCCCCCAGCAAGGCGCCTTTACCAAGGAAGATGGGGAACAGGTGGTGGATGCGGCGGGAAACCGCATCAAGTGACACGCACGAGCGGTGTGCCCTCTGTCTGATGACGGCATGGCAGCCGCACGAACATGAGCTCTATGGTTGGCTGCTCAGGCAATCGGGCAGCCTTGTAGATACCGATGTTCTGCTGCAAGAGACCTGCTTGCGGGCTATGCGCCAGCAGGGAACGTTTTGCGTCATCGAGAATGCCAGCGCTCGACCAGCTCACTCTGGATAGACGGATGTGCGATCCATCTCCGGCTGGTTCAGGTAGCGAAGCAGGTGCGGGAGCAGGTGTCCGGCATCTGGCCCGACGCCTCTGAGGGTTGCCGAGGCAAAATTGCGTTGCTTGGGCAGGCCGACAAAGTACAAGCCGGGGACATGCATGGCGTGCCCGTCGCGTTGCATCACCTGACCTCGTTCGTTCATCACGGGCAGGCCCTCGAGAAATGTCAGGTTGGGACGAAAACCTGTGGCAAACACCAGACTGTCAACGGCTTCATGCTGGCCATTCGGTCAGACAATGCCGGTTGACGTTACCCGTGTGAACATGGGGCGCTGCTTGAAATAACTGGTTTTCAGCGCCTTTCTGTAGGTGCCGTCGTCCAGTACCGGTGTGCTCTGGTCGTTCAGCCAGCGGGTTTTCTCCAGGCCTGTCCATTTCAACCAGCTATGAAAATCTGCCCCCAATATCCGCTGGGGGGCGAACCGGATTGCTTCTCGGGTGGCCAGTGTCACAGTGGCCACGCTGGCGAGATCGTAAGCGATCTGGACGGCGGAGTTCGCCGCGCCAATGACGACGACGTTTTGCCCGCGAAAAGGCGCCGCATGTCGATAGTCGGCACTGTGCAGCCGAGCGCCCCTGAAGCTTTCCAGTCCAGGAATGTCGGGCAGGTAGGGGCGGCTAAAGGCCCCCGATGCCACTATCACGGCGCTTGCCAGCAAACGTTGACCGTTGGCGGCAGTTATCTGGAAGCCCGCATCTGCTCGCGCGACCTGGGTGACCTGAACTCCCTGGCGAACAGGTAGCTGGAAGAGGTCGGCATACTGCTCAAGGTAACGCACCACCTCATCACGTCCGGGATAGTGGCCAGGTGCGCCGGGGAATGGCATACCGGGGAGGGAAGAGTAGGCAGCTGGCGAGAACAGCTCAAGGCTATCGTAGTAGTTGCGCCAGTTCCCGCCAGGCCGTGCTTGCGCGTCAAGTATCACGAAGTTGAGCCCCTGCTGTTTCAAGTGCCAGCCACAGGCCAATCCGGCCTGACCTGCGCCAATGACAACCACATCCAGTCGCTGATCCATCGAGTTCATATGTGTGCATCCATACACGTTTTTGGGCGAAGAAAAATCAATCCGATCAGCCTCGGCAGCACATCCTGGTGTGGTGGAGCATGGCCTCCAGGCGCTGGATAATGGCCGGGCCATCCACTTCGTAGAACACCTGGCGCCCAACCTTGGAGGCGCGAACTATCCCGGCTTCCAGCAGCACCTGAAGATGACGGGAAACAACCGAACGCTCCTGGGGCAACTCAGCGGCAATCTCAGTGATATCCGCTCGACCCAATTGCATGACGCGCTTCAGCACGGCGACCCGTGGTGGCTCGCACAGTGCTTTGAAGAAGGCACCATCAAGGGATGCAATGGCGGCATCAATGGCTTGGGTTTGGGTCAGTGTTGTATTCATGTCGTGACTATATGTGCGCATCCATACACATGTAAAGCGCTGATGCGCAGTGATCAGCCATTTGGCAATACAGGGATGTTGGGACACCCGCCGTTTTGATCGTGGCGCCGGGTCGTAAAAATAAAAAAGGGCGCCAATGATGGCGCCCTTTTGCGGGTTTTATGAAACCCTGATCAACCCGTGTTGCGCATGCCTGCGGCAATACCGGCTATGGTGACCATCAGCGCCTGATCCAGCTCGGGATGCAGAGTCTCGGTGTGGTTGCGCGAGCGGCCCAGCAGTTCGACCTGCAGCACGTTGAGGGGATCCGTGTAGGGGTTGCGCAGATTGATGGACTCCTTGATCCAGGGTTGGTCGTCCAGCAGGTCTCCCTGCGGGCGCAGCTGCAGCACGATCTGGATGGCGTCGGCAAGCTCCTGGCGCAACTGCTTGCCCAGATTCCACAGCTCTTGCGGTACCAGACGGGTGTCGTAGTACTCGGCGAGCCAGAGGTCGGCCTTGAGGAACACCATCTCCAGCATCTCGAGGCGGGTGCGGAAGAAGGGCCACTGGCGGCTCATCTCTTCCAGCACGCTCTTCTGACCGTCCGTGATGGCATGCTCCAGCCCTTTGTGGGCGCCAAGCCAGGCCGGCAGCATCAGCCGGTTCTGGGTCCAGGCGAAGATCCAGGGGATGGCGCGCAGACTCTCGACGCCGCCGTTGGGCTTGCGCTTGGCCGGGCGTGAGCCGAGCGGCAGCTTGCCAAGTTCCATTTCAGGGGTGGCAGCGCGGAAGTAGGGCACGAAGTCCGGATGACCGCGCACTATGCTGCGGTAGTGATCGCAGGAGACGGTGGCCAGCTGCTCCATCACGGCGCGCCAGCTCTCTTTGGGCTTGGGTGGTGGCAGCAGGTTCCCTTCCAGCACGGCGCTGGTGTAGAGGTTCAGGCTGTGAATGGCGACTTTCGGCAGACCGAACTTGAAGCGGATCATCTCGCCCTGTTCGGTCACTCGCAGCCCACCGCGCAGGGATCCCGGCGGTTGGGACAGGATCGCCTGATGGGCGGGGGCGCCGCCACGGCCGACGGTGCCGCCACGGCCATGGAACAGGGTCAGACGCAGATTGCTTGCTTCGGCCAGTGCCACCAGAGATTCCATGGCCGCGTATTGGGCCCAGCCGGCGGCCATCATGCCCGCATCCTTGGCGGAATCCGAGTAGCCGATCATCACGTACTGGCGACCCTGGATGTAACCGCGATACCAGTCCACCGACAACAGGCGCTCCATCACGGCGGTGCCCGCCATCAGGTCTTCCTGGGTTTCGAACAGGGGGGCGACCGGCATGCGGAACTTGCAACCGGCTTCTTTCAGCAGCAGCTGTACCGCCAGTACATCGGACGGGGCGCCCGCCATGGAGATGATGTAGATGCCGAACGCATCCGGGTCGTGTTGGGCGATCACCCGGCAGGTGTCTATGGTCTCACGGGTCTCGTCGCTCGGCTCCCAGTCGGTCGGGATCAGGGGGCGGCGGGAGTTGAGCTCATTGAGCAGGAAGGCCTGCTTGTCGTCTTCGCTCCACTCTGCGTAGTCGCCCATGCCTAGGTAACGGGTCAGCTCGGAGAAGACCTGACCGTGGCGCTCACCATCCTGACGTATGTCCAGCTTGACCAGATGGATGCCGAAACAGGCCAGCTTGCGCAGCACATCCAGCAGCATGCCATCTGCGATGTTGCCCATGCCGCAGGCGTGCATTGAGTGGTAGCAGAGCTCCAGCGGCTCGCGCAGCTGGGCTGTGGTGGTGATCAGGTCGCGGCTCTCGCTCACCTGACCCTGCACCTTGGCGGTGAGGTATTCCTGGGTCTCGCGCAGCGCTTCACGCAGCTCGCGCACCAGGGCGCGATAGGGCTCGGGGTGATCGCCCACCCGCTCGCGTACGGCGTCGGTGCAGTCGGACATGGAGAGCTCGGAGGTGAGCTCCTTGATGTCCTTGTAGAAGAGGCTCACTGCCATCCAGCGGCCCAGTTCCAGTACCTCTGCGGTCACCTTGGCCGTGACGAAGGGGTTGCCGTCGCGGTCACCGCCCATCCAGGAGGTGAACTTGACCGGCGCGGCATCCAGCGGCAGCCGCACACCCAGGTGCTGTTGCAGACGCTCGTCCAGATTGCGCATGAATTCGGGAATGGCCGGCCAGAGGCTGTTTTCCACCACGGCAAAGCCCCACTTGGCTTCGTCTACCGGGGTCGGGCGCTGCTCGCGGATCTCGTTGGTGTGCCAGGCCTGATTGACCAGCTGTTCGATGCGATTGAGGATCTTGTCCCGCTCGCGGGGCAGCAGATCGGAGAGTTCCAGCGCTTCCAGGCAGTCGTTGAGCTGGACGTGCTTGTGGATCAGGGTTCGACGGGTCACCTCGGTCGGGTGAGCGGTCAGCACCAGATCGATATCCAGCTCGCGCACGGCCTGGATGATGGCCTCCTGCGACAGGTTGGATGCCTTGAGTTTGGCGAACATCTGCTCCAGCGGATCCGGCGTGCAGACCTGCTCTTCGCAGCGGCGGGAGATGGTGTGGAACTGTTCGGCCACGTTGGCCAGGTTGAGGAACTGGCTGAAGGCGCGGGCCACCGGCAACAGCTCGTCATCGCTCAGGGTGCGCAGGGTTTCGAGCAGACGTTCCCGGTCTGCCTCATTGCCTTTGCGGGAGGACTTGGCCAACTGGCGAATGGTTTCGATCTTGTCGAGGAAGGCTTGTCCCTGATGATCCTTGATGGACTTGCCCAGCAGTTGACCCAGCATGCCTACGTTGGCGCGTAGAGCGGCGTACTTTTCGTTCATTCCACATCCTTATCTGGTTGGTGTCTCTCTCCATCCGAGGTGAGAGACAGCCTCACTTATTGTTGTGTGATTACAACATATGCTCCGTCATCTTAGGGTGACAATCTACCCAGATTGTCTGCGCAAGGTCAAATAACAGGCCGATTCAGAACATGTATTTCCTTCACCTGTCCCGGGCAGACTGTCAGTAACTTACTTACATACCCTATGGCTTACAGGCAGAAGCGGCGGATCAGGTGTTGCAGCACTGCCGTGGTGGGTTTGACGAACGACAGATCCAGGTATTCGTCCGGCTGGTGGGCCTGGGCTATGTGGCCAGGGCCCATCACAATTGTCTGGCATCCCAACTGCTGGATAAAGGGCGCTTCGGTGCAGTAGTTCACCGATTCCGCCTTGTGTCCGCTCGCCTGCTCCGCCTCGCGCACCAGCACTGAGTCGTCCGCGCAGGCATAGGCAGGGATGGGCTCGTGCAGGTGCTGCAAGTGCAGGCAGCCCGGCTGGTGAACCTCTATGGGCGCGAGCGCCTCTTTGAGCATGCCCATCAGCTCGTCCGGCCCCACTTGCGGGGTGGGACGCATGTCGATGTGCAGCTCGCAGCAGCCGCAGATGCGGTTCGGGCTGTCTCCCCCATGTATGTATCCCAGATTCAGCGTGGGTTGCGGCACTGCGAACCGGTAGTCGGCATAGGTCTCTTCCAGACGCAGTTGCAGGCGCAGCACCCGCCCCATGGCCTGATGCATGATCTCCAGCGCATTGACGCCGTTGGCGGGATCCGAGCTGTGACCGCTCTTGCCGGTAATGCGGATCGCTTCCGACATGTGGCCCTTGTGGGCCACCACGGGCACCAGCCCGGTCGGTTCGCCGATCACCGCATAGTCGGGTTTGATCTCGGCCGCGGCGGCGATGGCGCGTGCACCCGCCATTGTGGTTTCCTCATCGGCGGTGGCCAGAATGCGCAGCGGCTTGGTGAGTTTGGTGAGGTCGATCTCTTTGAGGGCTTCCACTATGAAGGCGAAGAATCCCTTCATGTCGATGGTGCCGAGGCCGTACAGGCGGTTGCCCTCTTCGGTCACCTTGAAGGGATCCTTGCTCCAGCCCCCTTCGTCGAACGGCACTGTGTCCGTGTGGCCCGCCAGCAGCAGGCCGCCTTCTCCCTGGCCTATGGTGGCCACCAGATTGAACTTGCCGGGCAGCTCCGGCAGCGCTGTCACTTCACACTGAAAGCCGAGTTGGCCGAACCAGTCGGCCAGCAGCCGGATCACCGCCTCGTTGCTCTGATCCCAGTGCGGATCTGTGCTGCTAATAGAGGGAATCGCAATAATATTCTTATAAAGTGCAAAAAAATCCAGATTGGCCATCAGCTGCTCCTTGCGTCCCCGGAACGTTTCTGTTAGAAAATACAAATGCAAAGTGAGTGCATGAATATTCTGTGAGTTTGCCTGAATTCGTGGCTCATCAACAAGGCTTCTAGTTGTAAGGGAAAGTTAATGTTCTGTCACCTGATCTATAACCGACGACACAACCCCGCCTGAATTGCCCCTCCGCACTCGTTGCATTGAAGGGGCGGTTCCTCACCCCTTGCACTGTCTGCAGCGCCATGCTGTGAATTTCGAACTCTGACTTGGAATACTCAAAAATGCTTAACACCGTTATCGTCGGTGCCAGTGGCTACGCGGGAGCCGAACTGGCCGCACTGGTCCAGAACCATCCTCAACTCAAGCTGTTTGGTCTCTATGTTTCCGCCGGCAGCCAGGATGCCCACAAGCGTTTCTCTTCTCTGCACCCCCAGTGGGTCGGCGCGCTGGATCAGCCGCTGCTGCCGCTGGATGAAGATGGCATGACCCGGATCCTGACCCAGGCCGACCTGGTGTTGCTGGCGACCGCCCATGAGGTGAGTGCCGAGCTCGCACCCAAGTTCCTGGCCAAGGGGCTGCCGGTGTTCGATCTCTCCGGCGCCTTCCGGGTCAAGGACCAGCAATTCTACTCCTCCTTCTACGGCTTCACCCACGAGAACGAGCAGTTGCTGGAGCAGGCCGCCTACGGTCTGGCGGAATGGAACAGCGATGCCATTGCCGCCGCCCAGCTGATTGCTGTGCCAGGTTGCTACCCGACTGCTTCTCTGTGCGCTCTCAAACCGCTGCAACAGGCCGGTCTGATTGCCGAGGGGTGGCAGCCCATCATCAATGCGGTATCCGGCGTCTCCGGGGCCGGTCGCAAGGCAGCCATCAATACCAGTTTTTGCGAAGTGAGCCTGAGTCCCTACGGCACCTTCAACCACAGGCATCAGCCGGAGATCAGCCACCACCTGGGCAAGGAGGTGCTGTTCCAGCCCCACCTTGGCAACTATGTGCGCGGCATCCTGGCCACCATTTATGTGCAGCTGGCAGATGGCGTGACACCGACCCAGGTGGATCAGGCCTTCCTCAAGGCCTACGAAGGAAAACCCCTGGTGCGCCTCACCGGCCAGATGCCCTCCATCCGTGGCGTGGCAAGCACTCCCTACTGCGATATCGCCTGGCAGCAGCAGGGCAATATGCTGGTGGTGGTCTCTGCCATCGACAACTTGCTCAAGGGCGCCGCCTCCCAGGCAATGCAATGCATAAATATTAAATTCGGTTTTGACCCGGCCACCGGCCTGATTTAAGAAAGGATTGAGAGATATGGACAAGCAGACACTGGTTATCAAGTTGGGTGGCGCCCTGATCGAGAACGACGAGGCGCTGACCGCCCTGTTCGGCACCCTCAAAACGTTTCTGGATGAGCAACACAGGCCCCTGGTGCTGGTGCACGGTGGCGGCTGTCTGGTGGATGACCTGCTCAAGGGATTGGGCCTGAGTTCCACCAAGAAGAACGGCCTGCGGGTCACCCCGTTCGAGCAGATCCCCTTCATTGCGGGTGCGCTGGCCGGGACGGCCAACAAGCAGATGATGGCCAAGGCCATCGCCACCGGCATTCCGGCCGTGGGTCTGTGTCTCGCCGATGGCGGTCTGTGCCAGGTGACCCAACTCGATCCGGATCTCGGTGCGGTCGGTGATTGCCAGCCGGGCAACCCTGCACTGGTGACCGGTATCCTGGGGCAGGGGTTCCTGCCCGTGGTTAGCTCCATCGGCATCACGGCCGACGGCCAGCTGATGAACGTCAACGCGGATCAGGCTGCCACCGCCATCGCCGAGGCGCTCGGCGCCGATTTGGTGATGCTGTCGGACGTGAGCGGCATCCTGGATGGCAAGGGCAAGCTGGTGCCGCAGCTGAACAAGGCAACCGCACTGGATCTGATGGAGAAGGGCGTGATCAGCGATGGCATGGCGGTCAAGGTGAAAGCCGCCTTGCACGCCGCCGAGACGCTCGGCAAGCCGGTCTGTGTCGCCAGCTGGCGTTACCCGGATCAACTGCTCAAGCTGCTGGCTGGCGGTGCCGTCGGCACCCAAGTCACCCTCTAACCCTGGCTGGAAAAAGGAACCTCCGATGCAACATCTTCTGAAAGATAGCGATCTGAGCAAGGCTCAAATCGAGGCGCTGATCGCGCTGGGGAAAGCGGTCAAGGCCGACCCGAAAAAGTACAGCCAGGCACTGGCGGGCAAGAGCGTGGTTACCCTGTTCGAGAAGCCCTCTTTACGCACCCGGGTGACCTTCGACATCGGCATCGCCAAACTGGGCGGCCATAGCGTCTATCTGGATCAACAGAACGGCGCCCTGGGCAAGCGGGAATCGGTGAAGGATTTCGCCGCCAACCTGTCCCGCTGGTGTGACGCCATCGTCGCGCGGGTATTCGATCACCAGACCCTGGTTGACCTGCAAGCCTACGGCTCTGTGCCCGTGGTCAACAGCCTGTGTAATCTTTACCACCCCTGTCAGGGGCTGGCCGACTTTATGACCATTGCCGAGCATTACGACGATCTGTCGAAGGTGAAGCTTGCCTACCTCGGCGATGGCAACAACGTCAGCCACTCTCTACTGCTGCTGGGGGCGATCCTGGGTACAGACGTGACCCTGATCTGCCCGAAAGGCTATGGCCCGGATACCCAGATCTTCCTGCAGGCCCAGGCGCTGGCGGCCGATTCCGGCGCCACCATTCACATCAGCGATGACGTGGGCGACATTGAAGGGTTTGACGTGGTTTATACCGATACCTGGGTCTCCATGGGTGACAACACACCAATGGAGCAGGTAAAAGATATCTTCATGCCTTATCAGATCAACCAGGCCCTGCTTGAGCGCACCGGCATCCAGCACGTGCTGCATTGCCAGCCGGCGCACCGGGAGCTGGAGATCACTTCCGACGTCATGGACGGGCCTGCTTCCCTCATCATGGATGAGGCAGAGAACCGGATGCATATCCAGAACGCCGTGCTGCTGACCCTGCTTGGCAACAAGTAGCGGAATAAGCAACGCGACCACCGACCCTGAATTACAACACCTTATCGAATCATCATGGAGAGAAGTAAAATGAGCGGAATCAACAAGATCGTACTGGCTTACTCGGGCGGACTGGATACCTCGGCCATCATTCCCTGGCTCAAAGAGCACTACGATGCCGAAATCATCGCCTTCGTCGCCGACGTGGGTCAGGAGCGTGACGATCTGGAAGGTATCGAGCAGAAGGCCATCGCGTCCGGCGCGGTCAAATGCATCGTCAAGGATCTGCGGGAAGAGTTCGTCAAGGAGTACGTCTATCCGACCCTGAAAACCGGCGCCGTCTATGAAGGCACCTACCTGCTGGGCACCTCGATGGCCCGTCCCATCATTGCCAAGGCGATGGTGGAAGCGGCCCTGGCGGAAGGCGCCGATGCCATCTCCCACGGTTGTACCGGCAAGGGCAACGATCAAGTGCGTTTTGAAGGTGCCGTGGCTGCCCTGGCACCCCAGTTGAAAGTGATCGCCCCGTGGCGGTTGTGGGACATGCGCTCCCGGGAAGATCTGCTGGCCTATCTGGAAGCCCGCGACATTCCCTGCAAGGCGACCCTGAAGAAGATCTACAGCCGTGATGCCAACGCCTGGCACATCTCCACCGAGGGTGGCGAGCTGGAGAGCACCTGGAACGAGCCGTCCGAAGCGGTCTGGCAGTGGACCGTCTCTGCCGAGCAGGCACCGAACGAGCCGGAATACGTCAAGCTGACCGTCGCCAAAGGCGAAGTGGTTGCCGTGGACGACCAGCCGCTGAGCCCGCACCAGATCCTGACCACCCTGAACGAGCGTGCCGGCAAGCACGGCGTGGGCCGGATCGACATCACCGAAAACCGCATGGTGGGCATGAAATCCCGTGGCTGCTACGAAACTCCGGGCGGCACCGTCATGGTGGCGGCACTGCGCGCGGTGGAAGAGCTGGTACTGGACAGACCGACTCGCGCCTGGCGGGAAAAGCTGGGTGCCGAGTTCTCTCACCTGGTCTATGACGGTCGCTGGTTCACTCCGCTGTGCAAGGCCATTGTCGCCTCCGCCAATGCCATCGCCGAGGATCTCGACGGTGAAGTCATTCTGAAGATGTACAAGGGTCAGGTCACTGCGGTGCAGAAGAAGTCGCCGAACAGCCTCTACTCCGAAGACTTCGCCACCTTCGGCGCCGATGAAGTGTATGACCAGAGCCATGCAGAAGGCTTTATCCGTCTCTACACCCTGGCCAGCCGGATCCGCGCCATGAAGGAGCAGCATCAGGCGATCGGCGGTGACCACACCCACGGCTAAGCTGACGCCAATCCGCTGATACAGGTGAGGGGGCATGGCCCCCTCTTTTATCAGCCCTCCCATGTGGTGGGGTGTGAGCAGAGCGGCAGCACCTCGGCCGCTTCTGTGAGATAACAGGCTCGCAGAAAAACAGGGCACGATTTCAAGCTCGACGGCGCCAGACGCCGCCGACAACGCATTCAAGGAGAGCAGTATGGCACTTTGGGGTGGACGCTTCAGTCAGGGAGCCGATAGCCGGTTCAAGCAGTTCAACGATTCGCTGCGGTTCGATTACCGGCTGGCGGAGCAGGATATCCAGGGCTCCATGGCCTGGGCCAAGGCGCTGGTGAAAGTGGGCGTATTGACCGCCAACGAGCAAGGAAAGCTGCAACAGGCGATGGAGGTGCTGCTCGCCTCGGTGCAGCAGGATCCCCAGCAGATCCTCAATTCCGATGCCGAAGATATTCACTCCTGGGTCGAGAGCCAGCTCATCGCCGCCGTCGGCGATCTTGGCAAGAAGCTGCACACCGGCCGCTCGCGCAACGATCAGGTCGCCACCGACCTGAAACTCTGGTGCAAGGCACAAGGGGAGCTGCTGCTCGGATCCATCAGTGCTCTGCAATCCGGGCTGGTCGCCTCTGCCCGTGCCAATCAGGCTGCCGTGCTGCCGGGCTACACCCACTTGCAGCGCGCCCAGCCAGTCACCTTCGCCCACTGGGCGCTGGCCTATGTGGAGATGCTGGAGCGGGACTATTCCCGTCTGCAGGATGCCCTGAAGCGCCTCGATACCAGCCCGCTCGGCTGCGGCGCCCTGGCGGGTACCGCCTATGCCATCGACCGTGAAGCGCTGGCACTGGACATGGGCTTTGGCGGCGCGACCCGCAACAGCCTGGATTCGGTGTCGGACAGGGATCACGTGGTGGAGCTGATGCACGTGGCGTCCCTCTCCATGACCCACCTGTCGCGCTTTGCCGAAGATCTCATCTTCTACAACACAGGCGAAGCGGGTTTTGTCGAGCTCTCCGATGCAGTCACGTCCGGCTCGTCGCTGATGCCGCAGAAGAAGAACCCCGATGCGCTTGAGCTTATTCGCGGCAAGACAGGCCGGGTGGTGGGTGCCCAGATGGGCATGTTGATGAGCCTCAAGGCACTGCCGCTGGCCTACAACAAGGACATGCAGGAAGACAAGGAAGGGCTGTTCGATGCCCTCGACACCTGGCACGACTGCCTCGACATGGCGGCGCTGGTGCTGATCGACTTGAAGGTAAATGGCGAGCGCACCATGGCGGCAGCGCAGGGCGGTTATGCCAACGCGACTGAGCTGGCGGACTATCTGGTGGCCAAAGGGATACCCTTCCGCGAGGCACACCATATCGTTGGCGAGGTTGTGGTCTATGCGCTTGAGGTGAAGAAGCCGCTGGAAGATCTCTCTTTGCCTGAGTTCCAGCGCTTCAGCCCGGTGATCGGCGAGGATGTCTATCCCAATCTGGAGCTGGAAGCGACCCTGGCCAAGCGTGTCGCCAAAGGCGGCGTCGCCCGCGAGCTGGTGGATGCAGCACTGACTGCCGCCGAACAGTGGCTGGCCAAGCGGGCTGGCTAAAGCACAGCGGATTGATTCCAATGAGCACAAGACGGCAACCCCAGGGGTTGCCGTTTTTTGTTTGCCTGATGATGAATGAAGGGGAGGGGGATTGCCTGCCCAGATGCCAAGAAAAAGAGACCGTATCCTCAGCTCTGGTGCGTGGCATGGGCCCGCTGTACCGCCTGGGTGAGCAGGCTTTGCAACTGGCTCTCGGCCTCACCGGATCCATTGCCTGCTCCCAGCAGTACGACCCCCAGCGTGCCCGGCGACGGCAGCACATCGGCCAACGGGGAGAGAGACGCCGGCATGCCGATGGCAGAGCGCACTGTGATCCCTAGCCCTGCCTGCAAGGCCGCCCAGATCCCGCCCAGACTCTGGCTGGTGAAGGCGATGCGCCACGGGATACCTGCATCGTCCAGAGCCTTGATGGCCCGTGAACGCATCAGGCAGGGGGCATCGAAGAGCACCAGGGGCAAGGGCTCTCCGCGTGCCAGCAGGGGCGCCGGATCCCAGTTCGGGTGAGCAATCCACTGGAGTGACACTATGTCGATGAGATGGGCGTCCATCCTCTCTTCCGGGTGCTGCCAGGCCAGGGCCATGTCGAGGGTTCCCTCCCTGATCCCTTTCATCAGCTGTGCATTGCGATCGATGCGCGTCGTCATGCGCAGCGCGGGGTGCTGACGACAGAGGGGGCCCAGCACGGCAGGCAGTAGGGATTCACCAAAATCTTCCTGAACCCCCAGCCTGATCTCCCCTTGCAGCAGTTCCCCTTTCAGGGCAAGCACGGCTTCGTCGTTGAGCTCCAGCAGCCGTTTGGCATATCCCAGCAGTCGTTCGCCACTGGCCGTCGGGACCAGGTGGCGGCCCCTCTTCATGACCAGTTCGGTACCGCATTGCTGTTCGAGTTTTTTCAACTGTGCGCTGACCGCCGAGGTGGAACGGCACAGCCGCTGCGCCGCCAGCGCAAAGCTGCCACAGTCCAGCCCAAGGACATAGCTGCGCAGAGCATCGAGATCCAGGTTCAGGGGAAGGGGTTGCATGATAGTCCTGATAATTGGGATTGTTTGTCTTGAACGTTTTGATTTTTAAAATTGTAGCAGTGATAGAGAGTGGCTTCACCAACCAAGGAGATTGCCATGACCCATCCTGTTCTTGATCGTGACGACCTGGCGCGGGCAGCGCCGAGACTGTCCCAGCTGGCGGAAGAGACGCTGTTTGGCGATATCTGGCAGCGGCCCGCCCTGTCTGCGCGCGAACGCAGCCTGATCACCCTGGCCATACTGGCATCGCTGGGCCGGGTGCAACAGCTGCCGTGGCACATAGCGTTTGCCCAGCAAAACGGCCTGACACGGGAGCAGCTGGAGGAGCTGTTCACCCATCTCGCTTTCTACGCCGGATTGCCTGCGGCGGTCACCGCCGTGAGCTACCTGCCCAGCCGTGAGGAGCCGCACCCATGCCGCTGACCCGTATCACTCTGCGCGAGGGGATGAGTGACGTGCGCCTGCAACAGCTCTCCGACCTCTATCATGAGACCCTGGTGGAGGTGTTTGATGTACCGCGGGAGGACAAATTCCAGATCCTGGAGGTCTTGCCAGCCAAGGCGCTTGTTTATCATCCCCACTATCAGACCGGCCAGCGGGACGGAGACTTCATCCTCTTCCAGATCCTGGCGGGGAGGCCGCGCAGCACTGAGGTCAAGCAGCGACTCTATCTGCGGCTTGCCGAGCGCCTTCATGCGGATTTGGGCATCCATCCCGACAACCTCATGGTGGTGATCCAGCTGAACGGCAGCGAGGAGTGGAGCTTCGGACGGGGTCTGATGTTTCGGCCGGAGGTGATCTTATGATCGCCATGCACTACAGATTCACCCTGCCGGCGGACTACGACATGGGGCTCATCGAGGCGCGGATTGCCAGCAATGGCGCCAGACTCGACGGCTTCCCCGGCTTGCTGTTCAAGGCCTATCTCTATGGTCGCCATGACGAGGCCGCGCTGCCATGCCGGGAGAATCGCTATGCCCCCTTCTATGTGTGGCAAAGCGTCGAGGCGATGCACAGTTTCCTTGTCAGCGAGGGTTTCGCGGCGCTCACAAGGCACTTTGGCTGGCCCCATATCGAGACCTGGCATCTGCTGTCAGCCCCGCAGATGGAGGCGCTTGACCAGGCCAGGGTGGCCATCTTGCGGCGCACCTGCATTGCGCCGCATTGCAGCCTGGCCGAGTTGCATACCGGGGCCATGCTGAGCGGATGGGATGTTTCCCGTTGGCAATGGTTGGAGGTGGATTTCCTGCCGTCGCTGCCGCCGACGATACCGGCAGGGGCCGACGCCTATCACATTGGTTATCTCGCCAAAGGCGTTCCAGCCTGAGTGGGTGACGACGACATGAGGGGGATCCATGTCCTCACTCGTCATTTCACCTGCATGCGGCGTTAAACCTGGTTTGCAGTGAAGTGCTGGTGTTTAGCGCTTGATGGTCGTTGTCAGCCGCATACGATCAAGGTTCTCGTAGGATATCGGCAGGCAGATTCGAGATGACGGCGCTCGCCTGGCGGGGCATGATCTCGAGGTATTGCGTACGGACACACCACCCCGGATAAAGGAGCCTGCATGTATCTGCCATCCCATTTCGAAACGCCCGACCTCGCGTCGCTGCATCAACTGATCCTGGCCCATCCGCTGGGGGCCCTGATCACCCACGGTGAGCGGGGGCTAGATGCGAACCACCTGCCGTTCGAGTTCGATGCCGATGAGGGGGAGCATGGGATCTTGCGTGCCCATGTCGCCCGCAACAACCCGCTCTGGCAAGAGGCCGGCAATGGCGACGAGGTGTTGGTGATCTTCAAGGCTGCAGATGCCTATATCTCCCCCAGCTGGTATCCGAGCAAGCAAGTGCATCACCAGCAGGTGCCGACCTGGAACTACAGCGTGGTACACGCCCACGGCCGAATTCGTATCCACGATGATGCGCGCTTCGTGCGCCGTCTGCTGGCGAACCTGACCCGCACTCATGAGGCCATCGAGTCTGCCCCCTGGAAGATGGCGGATGCGCCGAGGGAATATATTGAGGCCATGGTGCAGGCCGTGGTCGGCATCGAAATCGAGATAACCGAGCTGGTCGGCAAGTTCAAACTGAGTCAAAACAAGGCGGAGGCGGATCGTCAGGGCGCGGCAGACACCTTGCAAGCGCGTGGGCAGGTAGAGATGGCCGAGTCTATGTTGAGTCCACCATCGTCGCTGCCACAGCAATAGATTATCCCGTCTGGTCTCAATAAAAACGGCAACCCAAGGTTGCCGTTTTTATGTGTTTATTTGCAATCAGGCACTGGCATTGAGCAGCTTGCCGACCCCTCCGCCCTTGCCATTGGGCAGGGTCTGCTTGAAGGCGCCGAGCAGTTGATCCAGATTGAGGTCGCTGCTGCCCAGTGTGCCTTTGAGGGTATCGAGTCTGCTTTGCAGGGCATCCAAGCGGGTGCTCTGGGTGCCGTTGGCGAGCTGGTCGCGGGCTGTGTCTATGGCCTCGGTCAGAGAGTGGCCATTGTTTTCCTGACCCAGGGTCTGCATCAGCTCGCTCATAAACTGGTTGATGGCGGGGCGGTTCTGCTCGCTGTCGGCATCCTTGACCCCCAGCCGCTGGAACAGGCTCTGGACTGTGGGGGGCAGGCGTTCTTCCTGTACCGGCTCAGGTTCGGGCTGGGCTTTGGCGTTGCTGCTCAGCAGATAGCTGCCCAGCTTGAGGGCTATCGAGGCGATGGGAAGCAGGGTGCTGATCATGATGTCACTCTCCGGTACGGCTGATGACAATGACAGAGCAGGGATTGAGCCAGCTTGGCGAAAAATGCAGCAATCTAAGACAGGGTCCTGATCCTGCTGTGAATTTAGTTTCTGGGGCTATATGGGGGAGGGGAAGGATTGCGGGAGAAGCGGCAAACCCTTGCAGCGCCAGGCTGGCCGGTTTGCCGCCGAGGTTGCCGGATCAGAGGTCCCTGAAGGGGCGACGCTTCTCCTCTTCGATGACGATGGCTTCCAGGTTGGCAATACGCTCCTGCAACTTGTTGATGATCACATCCTGCTTGCCGAGGCGGTCAGTGATGCGGGCATCTCCCAGTTGGTAGCGGGCACGTTTGGTGAGATAGCCGAACAGCATGCTGATAAAGACGATCAGGACTATGCCTGTCCACATGGTCATGAGTGACTCCTTGTCGATAAATATGCGAGACATGGCCCTGTTGTCTCATACCCGGTGAGGGGCCGCAATGCCCGCTCTGGTGGTGAGCATGAGCCCTGTGATACCCGGGCTTATGCCATCCCTTGCCAGGAACTTGATGCCAGCCATGTTTGTGGTGGTAGCGGGTCTTGTCCCCTCAGACCCCCTGCCAGAGGGGGCGTCCGAGCCAGAGTCCCCACAGGGTGAGGTGCAGCAGCACGATAAACCAGAACACCAGCCGGTAGCTGCCCTTCTGGGTCTTGTGACACAGCCAGTGGCGGGCGACCAGCGCCCCGGGCCAGCCACCGCACAGCTCCAGCAGATGGAGGCGAGATTCGGGGATGCGCCAGCCACCGCGAATGGCCTGCCGCTTGTCGTGGGCGTAGGCCAGTACCGTCAGCAGGCTCATGGTAGTGAGGATGGCGAGCGGCCACCAGTTGGCGTCAGCCAGGCCAAGCCAGGCGGTCCAGAGCAGGGGAAACAGGGCGAGCCAGATCACAGTGCCAGCTCCCAGCCACGGGGGGCGTCAGGGCTCAGACTGCGGATCACCCTGGCGGGGTTGCCCACGGCCACCGAGTCGGCGGGGATGTCGCGAGTCACAACGGCGCCAGCCCCTATGATGGAGCGCGCCCCTATGGTGACACCGGGGCAGATGATGGCGCCGCCGCCAATCCAGCAGTCATCGCCTATGTGTACCGGCTTGTTGTAAGCGGTCCAGTTGCGGCGCTCCAGGTAATCCATGCTGTGGGTGGCCGTGTAGATCTGCACATTGGGGGCCAGCAGCACATGGTTGCCGATATGCACTTCACCCACATCGAGAATGGTGACGTTGAAGTTGAAGAAGGTCTGCTCGCCGATATGGATATTGCGGCCAAATTCACAAGTGAAAGGAGTGCTTATCCAGCTGGAAGCGGGACAGTGGCCGAACAGCTCGCCGCAGAGGCGCTGGCGCAGGGGGTGATCCCCGGCGGATGACGCATTGAGTTGTGCCAGCAGCGCCTGACCCCGGATCCTGTCATTCGCTATCTCTTCGCTCTGGCTATCCAGGGCGCCGCCCGCCAGTATCTTGTCCCAGTTGCTTGCCATGCTCGTCTCTCCTCATGTGCCAAGAGGAGCCAGTATACGCCACCCGTCTTGCAGCGTCAGGCTGTCACTTGCTGCAAGATCAGGCGCTTGGCCAGATGAGCGGCAGGATCAGCAGGGCAGAAACCAGATAGGGCAGCAGCACCATGAGTCCCAGCCGGCGCCCGCCAATACCCAGTGCCAACACGCCTTTCACCAGCGAGTTGACCAGCCCTGCCAGCAGTATGCCCCGGGCCGCGACCTCCAGCCCCAGATCCTTGTGGGAGAGCTGGGAGAGCGACAGGGTAATGGCGTCCACGTCCGTGATCCCGGACACCAGTGCCAGCAGATAGACACCCGAGTCACCCACCCGGCTTTGCAACAGTGTTGCCATGAAACCTATCAGCGCCAGCAGCAGGCCGAACTTGATGGCTGTGGCGAGATCCAGCGGATTGCTGGTTCGGGGCTGCACGGGCCCGTCGGTCAGCGCTTCCCGCTGGCGCCAGAACCAGAATGCAAAGCCGTAGACAATGACTGCCAGCAGCAGCAGGGGAGCGGCGAGGCGCATCGCCAGCTCCTTGTGGATCAGCAATACCAGCACCAGCAGCCGCACCCACATGGTGGCCCCCGCCAGCAGTATGCCGGTGGCCAGCAGCCGTTCCAGCCCGCCCTGCTCCTTGTTGAGGCGGGCAAACTGCAGCGTGAGGGCGGTGGAGGATGCGAGCCCCGCCAGCATGCTGGTGAGCACCAGCCCGGCGCGGGTGCCGAGCAGACGCACCGCGAAGTGGCCACAAAACGAGATGCCGGCGATCACCACTACCATCAGCCAGATCTTGAAGGGGTTGAAGGCATCGAGGGGCCCCATCTCCTCGTTGGGCAGCACCGGCAGCAGCACCAGGGAGATAAGCAGAAAGCGCAGTGTGGCGTGAAATTCGGTTTCGCTCAGAAACAGCATCCCTTGCTGGATCTTGCCCTTGAGCCCCATCAAGAGGGCGGCCAGCACGGCGCAGGCCACCGCCTCGCTCGGGCTCAGCAGCACGGACATCAGCCCCAGCAGATAAGTGAGCAGCATGGCCACCGAGCTGGTGAGGCCGAACTCCCCTTGCCAGCGCTGGGCCAGCCAGACCGAGAGGCCGCAGCCCATGACCACCGCCAGCAGACCGAGCAGCGGCAGCCAGGGGCCCAGAGTCGGCAACAGCAGGGCGCAGACACCGCCGAGCAGGCCGATGAGGCCATAGGTGCGCATCCCGGCGATGCGCTGGTTGTCCCCCAGCTGGCGCACCTGCCAGCCACGCTCCAGCCCTATGATGAGGCCGATGGCCAGCGACACCAGAGCGCCATTGACGGGGTCTGCATTGATCCACAAAACGACTTCCTTTTCGCTGTGTGATTGCCTTGAACCCATGATGGCACAGGCTGTACCGGGGCAGAGAGGCATGGCTCACAGAGTGTGCGAGTGGCGCCGTTCGGCGGATTGATATGAGCAAAAGAGATAAGCAAAGCGTTATTTCTTGGTTCTCGGCATAACAAGCCCGCGGCATGCTGCATTCAACCCAAGGATATGGAGTATCACCATGAAACTACGAATGACAGCCCTGACCCTGCTCTCCCTGCTGGCCTTCGGTCAGGCCAATGCCGCCGAGATCCGTCTGCTCAACGTCTCCTACGATCCGACCCGCGAGCTGTTCCAGGAGTACAACGCCGCTTTTGCCAAAGAGTGGAAAGCGAAGACGGGTGACGATGTGGTGGTAAGCCAGTCTCACGGTGGTTCCGGCAAGCAGGCGCGGGCCGTGGTGGATGGGCTTGAGGCGGATCTGGTGTCGCTGGCGCTGGCCTATGACGTCGATGCCATCGCCAAGGAGGGGCTTATCGCCGCCGACTGGCAGAGTCGCCTTGCCAACAACGCGTCCCCCTACACCTCCACCATCGTCTTCCTGGTGCGCAAGGACAATCCCAAGCAGATCAAGGATTGGGGCGATCTGGTGCGCAAGGATGTGGCCATCGTCACCCCCAACCCCAAGACCTCCGGCGGGGCGCGCTGGAACTACCTGGCGGCCTGGGGCTATGCCCTGAAGAAAAGCGGCAGTGAGGAGGGGGCCAAACAGTTCGTCGGCGATCTCTACAAGAACGTCAAGGTGCTGGATTCAGGGGCCCGTGGCGCCACCACCAGCTTTATCGAGCGCGGTCTCGGCGATGTCTTGCTGGCGTGGGAAAACGAAGCCCTGCTGGTGCTGGGTCAGGCTGGCAACAGCGACAAATTTGAACTTGTGGTGCCGTCCGTCTCTATCCTGGCGGAGCCGCCGGTAGCCGTGGTCGACAAGGTGGCCAGGAAGCATGGCACCGAGGCTGTCGCCAAGGGGTACCTTGAGTATCTCTACTCTGACGAGGGGCAGCGCATCATCGCCAAGTACCACTACCGCACCAGCAATCCGGCGATCCAGAAGGAGACGGCAGCCCAGTTCCCGCAACTGACCCTGTTTACCGTCAAGGATCTGGAAGGGGACTGGGACAAGGCCCAGCAGAAGCACTTCGCCCAAGGCGGGCTGTTTGACCAGATTTACCAGCCGGGCGGCTAAGGCCCCCTGCTTCCTTGTGGCATGTTCACCCCGCACTGGCCCCTGTGCCAGCTGATAGGAGCACCAAGATGAACAAGATCCTCCTGGTTCCCGGTCTGCACAACAGTGGGCCGGATCATTGGCAGAGCCGCTGGCATCAATATTTCCCCCACTGGCAGCGCATGGTTGGCCTGCCGTGGGACAAGCCGGACCTGACGGTCTGGAGCGCCAAGTTGGCGAGCAAGCTGCGTAGCCGGCGCGGCCGGGCCCATCTGGTGGCCCACTCCTTCGGCGCCCTGGTGGCTATCACGGCGGCGCGTCAGCAGCCCGACAAGGTGGCCTCGCTCTTTATCGTGGCGCCAGCCGATCCTGCCCATTTCGGCATAGTGGATGAGGCGCTGGCCGGTTCGCTCAAGGTATCGGCCCAGCTGATCGCCAGTCGTAACGATCCCTGGCTCAGTTTCGAGCGAGCCGAATACTGGAGTCGCCAGTGGCAGGTGCCGCTGTTCGATGCCGGTGAGGTGGGCCATATCAATGCCCAGTCCGGTCATGGGGAGTGGAGCCTGGGGCTCAACCTGCTCGGCACCCTCTATCGCCGGGCCGAGATGGTGGTCGAGCCTGCACCTGCTGTGTGGGAGCGACGCGCGGCCCTCAGTTTTCGGTGAAAGGGTTGCCAATACCCGTTCAATTTGCAGAGAAGGAGAGAGAGCACCCGACATGACAACAGCCTGATTTTGATTGCTTGGTACATTGCACGACGCTCCATTTTTTAGGTCTTTTATTTATATAAAAGACCTTTTTTTCATTTTATGGCGCTAAAAACCAGTGCCGCCCTGGTTAGATAAAAAAGTGCTTAGCAAAGGCGTTATTGGTGTTTGTTGTCTCAAACAGGCGTGCGCAGAATCGCTGTATCGAATGTTTTTCATAACAAACGGAAGCGTTATGCGATTTGGTTCTTACTCCGTCTTGCCAGGCTTTGGTCCGACCCTTGGCTTCAGCCTGCTCTATCTCGGTATCCTGGTGTTGCTGCCGCTCTCGGCGCTGGTGTTGTTCGCGGTGAACAATCTTACTGCGGGGGAATTCTGGCAGGTGATCGGCTCACCCCGGGTGCTCGCCTCCTTTCGCCTGAGTTTCGGTGCCGCTTTCATCGCGGCGCTGCTGAACAGCCTGTTCGGCTTGATCCTGGCCTGGGTGCTGGTGCGTTACAGCTTCCCCGGTCGCCGGCTGGTGGATGCGCTGATCGATCTGCCGTTCGCCATGCCTACCGCCGTCTCCGGTATTGCCCTGTGCGCCATCTTCGCCCCCAACGGCTGGATCGGGCAGTGGGTCGCCCCACTGGGCATAGAGCTTGCCTACAACCCCATCGGCGTGGTGATTGCCCTCACCTTCATCGGGTTGCCTTTCGTGGTACGCACCCTGCAGCCAGTGCTGCGGGAGGCAGAGACGGAACAGGAAGAGGCCGCCGCCAGCCTGGGGGCTGACCGCTGGCAAACCTTTTTGCGCGTGCTGTGGCCAACCCTGATCCCGGCACTGCTCACAGGTTTTGCCCTGGCGTTTGCCCGTGGCGTGGGGGAGTACGGCTCCGTCATCTTTATCGCCGGCAACCTGCCCATGGTTTCCGAAATTGCCCCCCTGATGATCATGAGTCATCTGGAGGAGTACGACTATGCAGGCGCTTCTGCCATCGCCGTGATCATGCTGCTGGTCTCATTTATTTTGTTATTGCTCATCAACAAGTTGCAGGCCTGGAGCTGGGCACGCATAGGAGGGACTCGCGTATGAGCGCATCCAACTCGACACTGGATCTGGTCCAGGGTGTGGCGCCAGCCCCGCTGGCCCGCCACCCTTCCGTTACTCGTGAGCCCGTCTGGATCAAATGGCTGCTCATTGCCCTTGGACTGGGCTGGTTTGCCGCTCTGCTGCTGTTGCCGCTGGCCACCGTCTTCATTCAGGCGCTGAGCCCGGGCCTCGCGTTCTTCTGGCACGCCATCAGCGAGCCGGATGCCCAGAGCGCCCTGGGCTTGACCGCCCTGGTCACGCTTTGCGCCGTGCCCCTCAACCTGCTGTTCGGGCTGGCGGCGGCCTGGGCCATCGCCCGCTTCCGCTTCCCCGGTCGGCAGCTGCTCATCACCCTCATCGACCTGCCGTTCTCTGTCTCGCCGGTGATCGCCGGGCTCATGCTGGTGCTGCTGTTCGGCAGTCGCGGCTGGTTTGGCGACTTGCTGAGCGAGCACGACATCAAGGTCATCTTCGCCACCCCGGGCATCATTCTGGCCACCACCTTCATTACCGTGCCCTTCGTGGTGCGCGAGCTGTTGCCCCAGATGGAGGCGCGCGGCCCGGAAGAGGAGGAGGCGGCCATCATGCTGGGGGCGAGCGGCCTGCAGATGTTCTGGCGAGTGACCCTGCCCGGCATCCGCTGGAGCCTGATGTATGGCCTGCTGCTCTGCACCGCCCGGGCTGTGGGGGAGTTTGGGGCTGTCTCAGTGGTCTCCGGCCATATTCGCGGCCAGACCAATACCCTGCCGCTGCATATCGAGATCCTCTACAACGAGTACCAGACCGGCGCCGCCTTCGCGGTGGCAAGCCTGCTGGCGCTGTTCGGGATCTTCACCCTGCTGGGAGAAACCCTGCTGGCCCGGCTACGCGGGCAGCCTGACAAGCCCCACTGATATTGCGAGAGAGGCCCGGCTGCGCGACCTGCCGGGCCCCATACCCCATTGATCTCGATATAACGATTATTGAAAAGAGGCATCTATGAGCATTCAGGTTCAAGGGCTCAACAAGCATTTCAATCAGTACGCGGCGCTGGCCGACATCAACCTCGACTTTCACGATGGCGAGCTGGTGGCGCTGCTGGGCCCCTCCGGCTGTGGCAAAACCACCTTGCTGCGCATCATAGCCGGGCTGGAGCAGGCCGACGCTGGCCACGTCATTATCCGCGGTGAGCATGCAACCGACCTTGATGTGCGTGAGCGCAACGTGGGTTTCGTGTTCCAGCACTACGCCCTGTTTCGCCACATGACGGTGTTCGAGAACGTGGCATTCGGCCTGCGGGTCAAGCCGAGGTCAGAGCGTCCCACCGAGGCTGTCATCCGCGCACGGGTCAAGGAGCTGCTGGATCTGGTGCAGCTCAGCCACGTGGCCGCGCGCTACCCGACCCAGCTCTCCGGCGGTCAGCGCCAGCGGGTCGCCCTGGCCCGCGCCCTGGCGGTGCAACCCAAGGTGTTGCTGCTGGATGAGCCCTTCGGTGCCCTCGATGCCCAGGTACGCAAGGAGCTGCGCCGCTGGTTGCGCGAGCTGCACGACGAGCTGCATGTCACCAGCCTGTTCGTGACCCACGATCAGGAGGAGGCGCTGGAGGTGGCGGATCGGGTGGTGCTGATGAACGCCGGCAAGGTCGAACAGATAGGCACACCGGCCGAGGTCTATGACCAGCCCGCCAGTGCCTTTGTGCACAGCTTTCTCGGCAGCGTGAACCTGTTTCGCGGTCGGGTGGCAGGTCAGGGGCTTGGCATTGGCGAACAGTGGCTGGGAGGCCCCATCAGCTCTCATCTGGCGGAGGGCAGCGCTGCGATCGCCTATGTGCGTCCCCACGAGCTGGAGATAGTGCCTGCGGATGCAAGCGGGGGGATCCGCGCCACCATCACCCGACTGCTGCCCATGGGACCGCGCATCCGGGTGGAGTTGCGTGGCATTGGGGATACAAACGGTGCACACTTCGAGGCCGAGTTGAGCAAGGAGGCGGCCCGCGCCTTCAGTCCGGGCCAGGGGGTGCGGCTGGTGGCCAAACAGGCCCAGCTCTACCCGGACTACCAGATTTGATGGCCAGGGTTTGCATCCAGGCGAGAGCGACTCGCCGCCACCCTTGCCAACCGACAGGATCAGGGCGTGACCCTCTTATCGCGATAACAGTATCAGGCTTGCAGTCCGGCACAGGGTCGGGCTGGCAATAACAAAAACGGCGGCGGGACCAACCCGACCGGCCGGTCAGCGCAGGAGGCGATGACGTGAATTTTCAGCAGTTGCGAATCATTCGAGAGGCAGCACGGCGGGATTACAACCTGACCGAGGTGGCCAATGCCCTGTTTACCTCCCAGTCCGGGGTCAGCCGCCATATCCGCGAGCTGGAAGAGGAGCTGGGGATCGAGTTGTTCATCCGCTACGGCAAGCGGCTGCTCGGCATGACAGAGCCGGGCAAGGAGTTGCTGGTGATCGCCGAGCGCATCCTCAATGACGCCAACAATATCCGCAAACTGGCCAGCACCTTTGCCAACCGCGAGTCCGGCAGGCTGCTGGTGGCAACCACTCACACCCAGGCCCGTTACGCCCTGCCGCGGGTGGTGAAGGCGTTTCGCGAACAGTTTCCGCTGGTGCAACTGGAGCTGCGTCAGGGCAGCCCTGAGGAGATAGTGCGGCTGGTGCAGACCGGCGAGGTGGATATCGGCATCAGCAGCGAGCGGCTCGACAAGAGCGAAGGGGTGGTGGCGTTTCCCTACTACCGCTGGCATCACAACATAGTGGTGCCCGAGCAGCACCCCCTCACTGCCGAGCGGGAGCTGACCCTGGCGGCGCTGGCACACTGGCCCATCATCACCTATCAGGCCGGGTTGACCGGACGGGCGCGGGTGGATGAGGCGTTTGCCGAGGCCGGTATCGCCCCGCAGATCCTGCTGACCGCGCAGGACTCCGACGTCATCAAGACCTATGTCGAGCTGGAGATGGGGGTGGGCATACTGGCGGACATGGCGTTCGACACCCAGCGCGACAAGGGACTGGTGCAGCTGGACGGCAGCCGGCTGTTTGCGCCCCACACCGCCTGGATCGGCCTCAAGCAGGGGCAGTTCCAGCACAACTTCGCCTGGCAGTTTATCCAGCTCTGCAATCCGGAGCTGGCGCTGGCAGACATTCAGGCCCGCGCCATGGGCGGTGAGCCTGTCATCGACTACCAGATCTGAACCTTGCCAGAAGATGTGAAACGGGGAGCCAGTGGCTCCCCGTTTCGTTGATGGCGTCATGCTGCGCCTGCGGATCAGTTGACCAGGATCCAGGCATCCTGCCAATTGCTACCGACCCCGGGCTCATACTGGGTGGCGCTGGCCGACCACTGGCTGCACCAGCCTCGATAGGGGAAGGGCTTGCACTGATAGACCTTGCCGTTCTTGGGTTGCAACACCTTGGTGCCGTCCGTGTAGGAGGTCAGTCCCTGCGGGAAGGTGAACTGGTAGTCACCGCCACCTGCCGAGTCCTTGAGCATCAGGTCCAGGGTCTGTTGCAGGGCTTCGCCACCCGCCTTCGGCTTGGCCTCGATCACCAGTTGGTGGTGACCCGCGCTGAGCCCGGTGAGCGGCATGGTGAAGCTCTGGCTGCTGTCCTTGATGTCGGCGGCAGACTGGCCCTTGGCCACACCACCATGGTCATACAAGGTATTGGTGACAGTCAGATCCCCCTGGGCAGTGATGGTGAAGTCGAGGGTCACCTTACCGTCGTCGAGCAGGTATTCGCTCTCCAGACCGCTCACGCTGATGTCGTTGCCCACCGGCGGTTGCAGCTGTTCGAGCTGGATCTCGACCCGTTCCAGTGCGCTGCCTGCCTTGAGGTAGACGGGGTTCTGGCCGTAGACGGGGTTGAACTGATTGTCGGCGTTCTGCTGACCGGCGCGGATCTGGCTCTGCTCCGCATTGATCTTGCTGGCCAGGGCATGGGCCCAGTTGTTTTTCTGGCCTTGTTCCGTGGTGGTGATGGTCAACTCGGTCTGCAGATCGGGGCGTACGCCATTGGCGTCGAACACCAGAGCTCTGGCCTTGTCACCGGCCGCCAGATCGGTGGAGGGATAAATGGTGCCCCCCTGGCTCCAGCTCAAGGGGGGCTGGGTGCCGCCCTTGAAGTTGGCATCGATCAGGTTGTAGAAGCTGTTGCTGGTATCACCCACTTCCCACACCCCCAGGATCAGCTGATAACCGGTGCGCTCCGGCAGGTTGCAGTTGTGGGTGACCTGCTTGGGTGGCTGTACCATGTTGCCATCCACCACGCAGAAAGGGGTGAGATCGAAGGCGGCACGGGTCAGCGGCTGGTTCGGGTTCCAGTCCTGTTTGGTGAGGTAGTAACGCCAGTTGCGGGTGACATGGTTGGCGGTGAAGGTCCAGCTGATGGCGAATGGCCCGGCCTGTACTTCACGCCTGGTCCAGCGATCGCTGGTCTGGGCGTTCAGCTCACTCCAGCGGGAGCTGCCCGCCGAGGCAATCTGACCATCCTGAGGGCCTGATTGCGGGAAGCCGGAGGGGCCTTCCACGCTCTGGGGTTCCCATTGCACAGCGCCACACTGGCTGTTGCCACCTTTGTTGCACAGGTAGTTACGGCTCTCGGGCTGGCTGATGTAGCCGTGGGCGAGTACGCCACCACTGGCCAGCAGCGCCAGCGCTGCCGCGACGTGATTGAGTTGGATTTTTGCTGCCATACATTCCTCTGTTCGATAGATGTGGGCAGTCAAGTTGGCAGGGGAGTTCCCCGATACACACTTGCGTGTGGCAACCCCGCTATCCTGGACGACATGTCTTTAGACCGGAGGTTTTGCGTCTTGGCCTTTCAACCAGTTTGCCAAATGACTACATAAAGGGTCATGGTGTCGCACTTTGCGACACTACCATCATGACTAATTTTGATTAGTTAATTAAGTGTAAATGTTTACAGCTTGACTCATCGGAGTAGAGCTAAAACTTAACGTTATGTTTTTAATGGTGTATTTAATCGACAAGCTAAGCTGAATGTCGCCCATCATGTCGATAAAATGCAAAAATTCGACATTTTTCATCAATGAAAAAATCCTCTGCCAGCGGGCTGACAGAGGATGGAGTGCGACAAGGCGAGACGATTCAGTGGCGCGCGCGCGGGCGTTCGGCCTGATGTGATTGCTGATGCAGGGGGGCCAGCCGCTGTGCCAGGGTCTGATCGATGGCAGTGCCCAGTTTGAACACCGCCAGTCGCTCATCCAGACTGCGGGAGAGGTCTGCCAGCAGCTCGCTCTCTTTCGCCAGATAGGTGGCGGATTGTGACATCTCCTGGGCCGAATCATTGATGCCACTGACGTTGCGGTTCATATCCTCGGCCACCACGCTCTGCTGTTCCGCCGCTGTGGCTATCTGGATCGCCATGTCGCTCACATGCTGGATGTGGTTGACGATGAGGGAGAGATCCTGCCCTGCCTTTTCGGACTGGCTGACGCTGCTCTCCGCCAGCTTGCGGCTGGCATCCATGGCACTGGCGGCGGTCACTGCCCGCTGCTGCAGCTGGGCTATGGTGCTCTGTATCTCCTCGGTGGACTGGCGGGTGCGGCTCGCCAGTTGGCGTACCTCGTCGGCGACCACGGCAAAGCCGCGTCCCTGTTCCCCGGCCCTGGCTGCTTCAATGGCGGCGTTGAGGGCCAGCAGGTTGGTCTGCTCGGAGATGGCGCTGATGACGGCGGTCACCTCGCTTATCTGCATCACTCCCTCCTTGAGCTGATTGACCTGCTGGGTGGCCTGTTCCACCTCGGTGGCCAGCGCCTGTATGCCATTGACACTGGCATGCACGTCACGGTTGCCCAGCCCGGCCTCGCTGGTGGCTTCCTGGGTATCCCGGGCGGTATTTTCGGCGTGACCCGCCACATCGGCAATGGTGGCGCTCATCTCGTTCATGGCGGTGGCGAGCTGGGAGAGTTGATCCCGCTGGCTGTTGACCGCCTGATTGGTCTCCTCTGCCGAGGAGGCGATCCGCAGGGCGGCATCTGCCACGTTGCGGGCCCCCTGGCTGGCCTCGATCAGGGCGTGACGAATGGCGTCGAGCCCCTGGTTGGTGCAGGCGGCGACGACCCCCATTTCATCCTTGCCGTGTACCGGTATGCTGATCACCAGATCCCCGGCCGCCACCTGCTGCATGGCTCGCTTGATCTCGGCCAGGGGATTGACGATGGAGCGGCTGATGGCAAACCCCAGCAGCCCCATTAGCAGGATCACCAGCAGGGTGGCGCCGCCCATCAGCTGGTACTGGGACCAGATGGTGGCCTGAATGTCCTGCAGCAGTACGCCAGAACCCAGGATCCAGCCCCAGGGCTGATAGCCGGCGACCAGTGACATCTTCTGGGCGGCATCACCAGAGGGCCCTATCCACTGGTATTCAAGGCGGCCATGTTGGCCCCCCTTGCCAAGATCCACCATGCGTTGCCAGTGATCGCCGGCCGTCTCGGTGCCGCTCTGGCCCATCTGCTGGCCAACCAGTTCCGGTTTGACGGGGTGTACCACAACGTGGCGAGTTTCATCGAGTACGAACAGATAGTTGTCGCCATCGAAGCGCATGCTGTTGAGCATGGCCTTGGCTTCTGCCTGAGCCTGTGCGGCGGGCAAGGTGGTGGCGAGTGACTGGATGCGGCTCATGGCGAGATCCAGCACGGCCTGCAGCCTGGCCTCCCGCTCACTCATCAGATTGCGATGCAAGGCACTGGCCGAAATAAGCAGCAGTGCGATGAAACCGACTAGCGCCAGTGAGAGCAGCAACATCAATTTGCGGCTCACTGCGATATCACCAAGCTTGAACATAAGGTCTCCCTGATTTCCCTGTGGGTCTTGCTGTGGCCAGACATGACGATGGCCCTGATTATTTCGTTATTAACATTTAATTAACTTTCAATAACTTGTGGTGACTGAATGCTAATTGAGTGTTTTGACAACCAGTATAGCCAGCAGACAGAAACCGTCGCTTTTGGTAGCGTGGTTGTGCGCATCCCGGCGCATCATTTGCCAAAAAATGTGAATGGCTTGGCATTTCACCAAAAGGAGCGGGCACCCGTGCGGGTCTGCCCCATACAAGAGGGAATTTATGCATTCCATTGCCAGGAATTATTTGAATCAGCTCAATGCCGATTACCTGCAGGTACACAGGCGCAAGGAGGACCTGTTCTGGTCCACCTACATGGGCACCAGTGATGATCAGGCAGGTTTCACCGCCGCCGAGCAGGCCTACAAGGCGTTTTGCGCCAACCCGGCCCGACTGCCGGAGCTCAGAGAGATGCTGGCCCAGGCCGAAGAGGCGGATCTCAAGCGTGGTCTGGGGGGCTGGATTGCCTTCTTCGAGTGCAACGTCATCGAGGATCCGGCTGCCGCCGCCCTGATGGACGAGCTGGTGGCGGCCGAGGCAGCGCTGTTTGCCCGTCGCCGGGAGCTGAAACTCGGCTTGCTGGATGAGCAGGGTCAGCAGGTCGTCGGCAGTCTGCCCGCCGCCAGCACCTCCCTTGCCGCCAGCCCGAACGAGGCGGTGCGCCAGAGCGCGCTGGCCATGTTCCATACCCTGGAGCAGTGGGTGGTCGACAACGGCTTTCTCGAGGTAGTGGCGATCCGCAACCGCTTCGCCCGTGCCATGGGGTATCGCGACTATTTCGATTACAAGGTGCGCAAGAACGAGCAGATGAGCCCGGAACAGCTGTTTGCCGTGCTGGATGATTTTATCGCCCGCACCGAGCAGCGGGTGCAGCAGAGTCTGGCAGAGCTGAAAAGCGCCAAGGGAGAGGCTGCGCTGCTGCCCCACAACCTGCGCTATTTCGTCAGCGGCGACGTGACCCGCCAGCTCGACCCCTATGTGCCTTTCTCGCGGGCGCTGAAGGACTGGGCCGAGAGCTTCCGCCGGCTTGGCATCCAGTATCGGGATGCGACCCTGACCCTGGATCTGCTGACCCGGGAGGGGAAATACGAGAACGGCTTCTGCCACGGCCCTGTGCCCAGCTTCTGGCAGGAGGACAAGTGGGTTCCCGCCGTGGTCAACTTCACCAGTCTGGCCAACCCGGCTCAGGTGGGCAGCGGCTGGAGTGGCCTCAATACCCTGTTCCACGAGGGGGGCCATGCCGCTCACTTTGCCAATGTGACCGGCAACGCCCCCTGCTTTTCACAGGAGTTTCCACCCACCTCCATGGCCTATGCCGAGACCCAGTCCATGTTCTGCGACAGCCTGCTGGACGATGCGGACTGGCTCAAGCGCTATGCCAGGAATGCGGCGGGAGAGGTGATCCCTGATGAGCTCATCAAGGCCATGATAGCGGCGCGTCAGCCGTTTCGTGCCTTCAACGAGCGCCAGATAGCGCTGGTTTCCTACTTCGAGCGGGATCTTTACGCCATGGAGGAGAGCGAGCGCACTCCGGACGCCGTGCTGGCGCTGGCCCGTCAGTGGGAGCGCAAGATACTGGGGACAGAGAGCCCGAGGCCGCTGCTGGCCATTCCGCATCTGCTGAATCAGGAGTCGGCTTGTGCCTATCACGGCTATCTGCTGGCACTGATGGCGGTGGAGCAGACCCGCGCCTATTTCCTTCAGCGCGATGGTTATCTCACCGACAACCCGCGTATCGGTCCGGATCTGGCGGCTCACTACTGGGGGCCGGGCAACGGCATGACCCACGATGAGACGTTGCAGAGCCTGACCGGCGAGGGATTCAGCGCAGTGCCGCTGGCAGAGGTATGCAACCAGAGCGTGGCCGACGCCTGGGCGCAGGCCCAAGCCTGCATGGCGGCGGCGCAGCAAAGGCCGCCGGCCGGTGAGGGGGCGCCCCTCAATGCCCGCATCCGGGTGGTGCATGGCAGTGAGCTGATTGCCGACAACCGCGAGTCGGAGGCGCGCATGCTGGCGGACTTCGAGGGCTGGATCCGGCGCCAGAGCGAAGTCGAGCCCGCCACCCTGGGCTAGATGAACCCCGCCTGCAAAAGAGCCCTGCCAATTGGCAGGGCTCTCTCTTTATATGGCGAGCGAGTTGATCACATCGTCAGCAGGGTGACCGGCTTGCCCTTGAGGGCGACGAGCAGGTGCTTGCCCGGCAGTTTCTGGCCATCGACCATGATGGAGCTGTTGCTGAAGTTGGCGACCAGCCGGCTGCCATCCGAGAAGCGGGTCTCCTGCACCCGGCCCGCCCCGTCGCGCCAGCGAAATCCCACCAGCGCCTTGTCCCACAATGCCTCGTGCAGCGGCGCGAATTGATCGCTCAGTCTGACCAGCTCGGGCAGACGGCTCTCCAGGGTGCTGCGGCTCAGGTTGACCAGCGGCGGTGTGTTGTAAAGCAGGCCGAGCAGGGCGCGCTCCTCCTTGATGCCCGGAAACTTGAGGTTGTCCAGCAGCCAGTGATGGCTGTTGAGCACAGAGTCGTGGAACACAGCCTGATAGAGGGGCAACCTGTCCGCCGGATTGAACACGGTTTTCAGGTAGCGTGGCTTGAGGCGCGCGGGCTGAAAGAAGACCTGCGGCGCTTCGTCCGGCCACCACTTGCCGAGGTAATAGGGGGACTTGGCCTGCTTGCGCATGCTGGCATCCTGCCAGCCGAACCCCCAGCTCTGGATGCCGTGGGCAAACATCAGCGGCTTGCTGGTGAGGGCATTGCCATCCTCCGAGCCCAGCACCAGCCCGAGCCGCTCTCCCACCCAGGCCATGCGGGCATTGCGGGCGGCGATCATGGCCTGGCTGCCCTGTTGATGGGCCGGGTTGTAATCGTTGGAAGCCATGGCGGTGCCGTCCACGTCGAGGAACAAGCTGTTGATGCCGCTGGCTTTGGCCAGCTCGCTCATGCGGCTCTTGGCGAAGGGCAGGGTGCAACCGGGATTGAGGTAGGCTCCCTCGCCACCAAAGCCAGGTTTGGGTTTGCCGTTGGCCTCCATGATGGCGCAGCGCTTGCCGATCTTGGGAGGGATCTGGGCGGTGAGCCAGCTGTCGTTGCTGCCGGGAAGGATGGCGGTATCGTAGGAGTCATAGCTGCCCACCAGATAGCCCAGGCGCTGGGCGGCGGTGACGGCATAACCCTGTTGCAGGGCCGCCGTCCATTGCGGGGTGCCGAGCCAGAGCTTGTGTAGTCCCGCCTGTTGCAGCGTCTCTATCACAGGCAGTGACAGGCCCTGTCCCCAGCGAGTCTGCGCAACCAGCAGATCCCCCAGCTGACCCCTGACCCACTGCTGGCGCAGGGCCAGCACCTTGCTCTGGCTGACGGGGCCCTGCTGGGCGGGCAGGGGGAGCTGGCTGGCAATCAGCCGGTTGAGCCCGGCCATGATCAATGTCTGCTGCCAGGGCTCGGGGGTCGTTGCGGCCAGCGCTTCCCGCTCCTCGCCGCTGAACGCTTGCAGCCAGGCAGGTTTTTGATTGAGTCTGGCCTGCAGGCCTGGCCAATCTTTCACATCCTGTCGATCCAGCAGGGCATCTCCCCACAGATAGACATGGCTGGCACCAATCAGGCGGCGGCCAGCGGGGATCCGGGCAAACTTGTCGGTGAGGGACTGCCAGGCGCCTTCGCCCTGCAGCCACTCCCGGTAGCGACGGGCCCCTGCCAGCCAGTCATCCCCCACGCTCAGACGCACCACCATGGGAGCCTGCTGGTTGAAGCTGCTGAATTCGTGGCGGGCGCTCAGTTGCAGGCGCCCCCCCTTGCGGGTGAAGTTGAGCTGGTTGTCGTAGGGGGTTTGCAGGATCCAGCTGTAGGTCTGTTTGCCTGCATCCTGGCTCCACAGCGGCAGCTTGAGGTCGTAATGGGTGTTGAGTTCAGCCAGTTCGTCGCCGACATAGCCGAGCCAGTCGCTGTCACGCACCGAGAAGCGGCTGCCCTCGCCAAAGGCCATGGAGAGGTGGGTCTGGTTTTTCGGCAGGCTGTACCAGGCCAGCTGACGGGGTGTGTCGCTGACAAGGATCAGCAGCAGATCATCACCGTCCAGTTTGACCTCGACCCTGGCGTCCTGGGCAGGCCAGTGCCAGCTGGCCTCTTGCTCACCCCGGGTCAGCTTGTCGACCTGACGGGCGGGTTGGCCGGCACTGACCGGCACCTTGTTGACCGAGATGGCCAGGGTATCGGGGGCGATGCGATAGCTCAGCGTCTCCCCTTGCAGTATCAGGGGGGCGGCGGCCAGAGGCGCCGCCAGCAGTGAAATCAGCAGGCAGCCCAGTACTGGCGCCTTTATCCGTAAACCCTTCATTCAAGATCCTTGGCCAAGTCGATGGCATCAGGGTACGCCCTTGCCCGTTCTGCGGTACAGCCAAATTTGCCCGCACCAGCGGCGGCAAGCCCTGGCCTCTTGCCAGGGGCCAGAAGCGGTTGAGGTCGATGATTTCCTGTCAGGGAGGTTATCAGATGGGGCTTGTTTGTGGTCGTGACGTAGTCTGTCGTAGTCAGCCAATACTGGATTCGGATGCGCCAGATTCGCTGCAGGGGGCAATCAAGGGGGGAAGCTTAACCCCATTGCTTGATGGACCATCGATGCAGGCCAATCAAAATGGAATTCTGTTAATTACCTCAATAGTAATAGTGAAAAATTGAGTCCACAGGGACAGGCAACAGACGGTGGCTTATCGAGAATGGTTCCTGTCTGACTCGATTGACTAACTCGCCCACCGCTGCAGAATTGGCCGCCTCGCCACCCCCGATGCGAATCGGGTTCGGAAAGTCACAGGTCTCTTCCCGGAGACAGCTGGACCGCGCATTGAGGAAGGCGTTGGTTCATCCCTCGCCTTTCACCATCACAACCGCACATCCGTCAGGAAGTCACCCTGCGTTGCCACGGCAGCAGGGTCGGACATATGTGCGTAATCGTCAGGGCATTCAAGGACCGATCTGCCCGGCGCGTGTCAAAGGTGGAATGTTGCGAATGAATCGCATCTTTTGGTTATTGGCGCTCTTGCCCCTGTTGGTGTTGGCTGGCGGAGTGGATAGCGTACGGGAAGCCTGGGTCATCCAGGCCAGGGCAGGGGAGCTTGACGCCGCGGCGCAAGGACTGGATGCCCTCTATCGACAAACCGGCGACGGCAAGGTGCTGGACGATCTGATCGCCGTGCAGCTGTGGCGCGGTGATCGCAAGGGGGCGCTGGCAGCCTGCGCCCCCTGCGAGTTCAGTCCCATTGCCAACAGCACGCTGGAAGGGGTGGCCCGCGCCGCCCGGGACGAGAAGCGCTACTTTGAGGCGATCAGCTATTACCGGGTGTTGCAGGGGCGTGACCCGGGCAATCCCACCGGTTGGCTTGGCCTGTTTCTCACCGCCAGCGATCAGGGCAACCGTGTGCTGGCCCATCAGGCGGCAGGAGAGTACGAGGCCCGTTTCGGTCGCGATCGGGCCGTGCTGGAGGCGCGTATCTATGCCGCCCGTCAGGCCGAGGATCCCATGGGGGAGATGCTGGCCCGCCAGCAGTGGCTGGCGCTGGAACCCGGCAACAGTAAACAGGTGCTGGCGCTCTATCGGGTAGCGGTGAGCCTGGGGGCGGGTCCCGCCGCTGCCGACTTGATGGGGCAGTATCCTGCCCTGTTCAAGCCGGTGGATCGGCTCTGGCTCGACTACTACCAGGCGGTCAATTTGCTGCGGATCTCGGCGCAGACCGAGGATCCGGCGCTGGCTCGCACTTCCCTCACTCACACCCTGGCCCTGCAGGACAAGATCCTGGCCCGGGCTCCCCGCGATCATGTGCTCTACCTCAGTGCCCGCCGTGATCTGGTGGTGACCCTGGTTGCCCTCGGTGAGTTTGCCCAGGCGGAGCGGGAGTCTGCCGCCCTGCAAGCCGAGGGGCCGCTGCCGGAATACGTGCAGGAGGCGCGTGCCGATGCGCTGGTTGGGCTGGGGCGAGTGGACGAGGCTTCCCTTATCTATCGGCAACTGGCGACCCCGCAGCGGGCCAAAGACAAGACGCTGCTGGAGAAGCGTTTCTACGCCTACTCGGATGCGGAGCGTTACGGCGCCGCCCAGGGGTTGCTGGCGGGTTGGCAGGAGCCGCCGACCCGCTGGGATTTCACCGGCAATATGCGCATGCCCAACGATGACTACGAGAAGGTGCTGCAGCTCAGAACCCTGCTGCTGGCCTGGCGGGGTCAGGCCGGGCAGGCAGAGGCGCAGCTGGAAGGCTGGCTGAAAACGGCCCCTGCCAATCCCTGGCTCTGGTTGCAGCTGGGGGACATCCGCCGTTGGCGCGGTCACCCGGATGGCGCCGAGCAGGCCTATCAGCAGGCGGTGCGCTGGCTGCCGACTGGCCGTACCCGACTCGCCGAGCCGGGTCGCCTCCACGCCCGCCTCGATCAGGGGCAGTGGCAACAGACACCGCAGGCGGTGCGGGCCCTCGGCAACCTGACCAAGGATCGCCGGGACTTGCAACAGCGGCTGGCTCTGGAGCAGGCCCCCATGCTGACCACTGAGCTGACCCATGGTCGCAATGAAGGGGGCTCGGTACAGGCCAGTCGTGACTGGAGTTACGACAGCCGCTTTTACAGCGCTCGCAATGATGGCGGTGATCGGCTGTTTGTCCGTCGTCAGGGCAGCTTCGGTGAATTTGACGGGCAGCCGGAGCGTGCCGCCTACAGCGGGCTCGGGGCCGAAGTCTCCTTCTATCCGCTGCTGTTGACCCTAGAAGGGGGAATGGGCAGTGAGCTCAATCACAAGGGCTATCTGTGGAGCCGCCTCGACTGGCGGTTGGGCGATCGCTGGACTCTGGGTGCTGCCATCAACCTCAACAGCGCCGATACCCCGCTGCGGGCGCTGGCTCGGGGCAACTACGCAGATCAATATCAGCTCGATCTGGGTTGGCGCCAGGACGAGACCCGGGAGGCGGGCCTGCGGCTGGAACGGATGGACATCAGCGATGGCAATCGGCGGCTCACCGCCTCCGGCTGGCTGCGTCAGGATCTCTGGCGTCGGGATCGCTGGTGGTTCGACACCACACTGCGGGCTGCCACCTCCCGCAACGAGGCGGTGGCGGTGGATTACTTCAATCCCCTGCGGGATCGCAATCTGGAGCTGGAACTGGCGGGGCGTTACCGGCTGCCGCTGGATGGCCGTCGCGCCCTGCTACAGAGCCTTGTCATTAGCGGTAATCAGTACTGGCAGCAGGAGTATGGCGGCGACCCGGGCTGGCAACTCAGCTATCGCCACGACTGGGTGTTCTCCCCCGCACTGAGCCTGGGCTATGGCCTGGGCCGGCGCCAGGCCGTCTACGACGGCAACCCCGAATATGGAAATTTCGTCTTCGCCAATCTGCAATGGAGTTTCATGTGATGAGACGCTGGCTTGCCCCTCTTTTCCTGTTGTTGTCCGTGCTCATGCCGCTGGCCGCACAGGCTGCCCGTCAAACCGATGACTATGTGGTGCTCTGCTACCACGACATCGTCGATCTGAAATTGACCCCCAACCTCAAGCTCTATCCCCAGACCATACGGCGCGACACCCTGATCCGCCACTTCAACTGGATCAAGCAGCAGGGCTATCACCCGGTCAGCTTCCAGCAGGTGCTGGATGCCAAGGCTGGCAAGGCAGCCCTGCCGGAGAAGGCCATTTTGCTCAGCTTCGACGATGGCTACGAGAGCTTCTACCGGCTGGTCTACCCGCTGCTCAAGCTCTACAACTACCCGGCCGTCTATGCCCTGGTGGGCAGCTGGCTGGATGTGCCTGACGACAAGCTGGTGCCCTATGGCAACGACAGGCTGCCGCGCAGCTACTTCGTCGGCTGGCCGCAGATCCGCGAGATGCAGGCCTCCGGACTGGTGGAGATAGCCTCCCACACCTTCGCCTCCCACTACGGCTTGCTCGCCAATCCCCAGGGCAATGTGCAGCCGGCGGTGACCACGGCGGGCTGGAGTCCGGCCGGTTACGAAACCATGGCGGACTATCAGGTGCGGGTGAAAGCCGACTTCGACGCGTCTGTCCGCCAGCTCAAGGAGCAGACCGGCCGGGCACCGCGCATCATGGTCTGGCCCTATGGCGCCTTCAACCAGACGGTGCTGAACCTGGCCCGTGACAGCGGCATGCCCTACAGCTTCACCCTGATTGAGGGGCTCAACACCCTGGGGGATTCCGGAGCCACTGTGCGCCGCTATCTGCTGGAGGAGGATACCAGCCTGGAGACCCTGGACGAGATCATGGGAGGCAATACCTGGGAGCGGCAGGAGGAGCGACTGGTGCACGTGGATCTGGACTATGTCTATGACAAGGATCCGCAGCAGCTGAACAAGAACATCGACCTGCTGCTGGAGCGGATCAAGGGATACGGCATCACCACCGTCTATCTGCAGGCCTATGCCGATGACAACGGCGACGGGGTCGCGGAGGCGCTCTACTTCCCCAATCGCCACATGCCGGTCAGGGCGGATCTGTTCAATCGGGTCGCCTGGCAGCTCAAGACCCGGGTCGGGGTCAAGGTGTATGCCTGGATGCCGGTGATGGCCTATGACATGGGGCCGAACCACACCTATGTGACCGACAGTCACACCGGCGCCCCCGCCAGGGGGCAGTATCTGCGCCTATCCCCCTGGGATGCCGTTAGCCGTCAGCTGCTGCTGGATATCTACGAGGATCTCGGTTTTTACACCAAGTTCGACGGCCTGCTGTTCCACGATGACGCCTTCCTCAGCGATTACGAAGGGCCCATGCCGCTGGCGCGCTCCACCCAGGCCCTACGGGCGCAGGGGGAGCACAAGACTGACTTGCTGATCGACTTTACGCTGGCGCTGCGCGACGCTGCCGCCCGTTATCGCCAGGGAGGGGCTGACGGCCTCAAGACAGCCCGCAACATCTACGCGGCCCTGGTGACCGAGCCTGACGCCCAGCAGTGGTTTGCCCAGAGCATGGCGGCGTTCGCCAAGGCCTATGACTACACGGCCGTGATGGCCATGCCCTACATGGAACAGGCAGAAAACCCGGATGAGTGGCTGGCCCGGCTGGCGGAAACATCCCTGGCCCAGGTGCCGGCCGAGCGGCTGGTGTTCGAGCTGCAAAGCCGCAACTGGCGCACCGATCAGCCGATCCCGGATGAGGAGCTGGCGCGCTGGATGCAGATCATCCAGCGCAAGGGGGTGAAAAACTTCGGCTACTACCCGGACGATTTTCACAACAATCAGCCGGATCCCGCCGTGCTGAAGCCCGTCTTCTCGGTGCAGACCCTGCCTCAGCCAGTCCAGCTGCCGGTGGCCCCCGCCGTGCCCGTCAGTGCGGCCATGGCCACACAAGCGGGGGCGGCACGGTGAGCGGATTTCTCTCAGGCATTGCGATTTTTACCCTGGCCTACCCCAGCATGATGGCCATGGTGTGGATCTGTGGCGGCCTCTATTACTACTTCCAGTGGGAGCGGCGGGACATAGCGCTCGCCAGAACCGGGCTGGTGTTGCCTCGCTATCCCAAGGTGACCCTGATGGTGCCCTGCTACAACGAGGGGGCCAATGTGGAGGAGACCATCAGCCACCTGCTGCGCCAGCGTTATCCCGATTTCGAGGTGCTGGCCATCAACGATGGCAGCAAGGATGACACTGGGCAGCGACTGGATCGGCTGGCGGCGCAGGATGCGCGCCTTACCGTGCTGCACCAGCACAATCAGGGCAAGGCCATGGCCCTCAACAATGGTCTCGAACGGGCGAAGGGGGAAATACTGGTGGGCATAGACGGCGATGCCGTGCTCGACCATGACGCTGTGCGCTGGATGGTGAAACACTTCATCGAGAGCCCCAAGGTGGGGGCCGTCACCGGCAACCCGCGGGTGCGTACCCGCTCCACCATTATCGGCAAGATCCAGACTGGTGAGTTCAGCTCCATCATAGGCCTTATCAAGCGGGCCCAGCGCATCTATGGCACCGTCTTTACCGTGTCCGGGGTGGTGGTGGCCTTTCGCAAGTCGGCGGTGGAGGCAGTGGGTGGCTGGAGCACGGACATGGTCACCGAAGACATCGACATCAGCTGGAAACTCCAGCTAGCGGGCTGGCTCATCCATTACCAGCCCCAGGCACTGTGCTGGGTGCTGATGCCGGAGACGGTGCGCGGTCTCTACAAGCAGCGGCTGCGCTGGGCCCAGGGCGGGGCCGAAGTGATACTGCGTTACGGCCTGCAGGCAATGCGCTGGCGCAACCGCCACTTCTGGTTGCTGCTGCTGGAGTACCTCTCCAGTGTCCTCTGGTGCTACAGCATGTTGCTGCTGGCGCTGATCTGGCTGATCCGGCCCGATCTGGGGGAGCTGGCCGAAGGTCAGCTGTTCCAGTGGACCGGTGTCATCATGACCGCCATCTGCCTGCTGCAGTTCGGGGTCAGCATCTTCATCGACAACCACTATGACAAGACAATGGCCCGCAGCTTCGTCTGGTGTATCTGGTATCCGCTTATCTACTGGCTGCTCAATCTGGTGACAGTGATCGTTGCCGTGCCCAAGGCGATCCTGCGTCGTCGTGGCCAGCTTGCCGTATGGGAAAGCCCTGACAGAGGAGAGTCCTTCCGTGACAAAAAATAAGTTCGCCAACGAGATGATCATACGCAACGGTGCCCGTTGCAGCTGGCAGTACCGACTACGGGATCTGTTGATCCTGCTGGTGACCTGGATTGGCTGGTTGTTTCTGGCGCTGCAACCCTGGCTCAACTATCTGGATAAAGGGGAAGGGGACAGCTTTATCGGCTCGCTGGATGCGCAGGGCGCCGGGCAGCTATTTTTGGCCCTGCTGCTAGGCATCTTCCTGCTGATCCACTCCTGGGCCAAATACAATCAGCTGCTTTACCGCCTGATGCGCAAGCGGGCACTGCGCAAAGCCGGTTAACCATGGGGCCATCAGGCCCCATTTTTGTATCTTCCCTCTTGTCACACTCTGTCACCAAATGGCCGGTGGCTGGCAAAGTCTTGTCATGGCACAGGCGTGTAATGGGATCAGGATACCGGCGTGGCCATTGGGCGAGCCGGGTGAGCAATGCATGAGATGACGGGACAAGGAGCAACAAATGGTGACCAAGCGAGCGTTATGGCTGCTGCCGGTGCTGGCGGCACTGATCTGGTGGGCTGGATATGCAGGGGATGCCAACGGCATCTGGCCCTGGCGCCATGAGATGCTGTTGCTGACCGGCCTGCTGGGGCTAGGCTACATGGCGCTGACCCTGTTGCTGGCGCTGCGTTTGCCGAGGCTGGAAGTCTGGTGTGGCGGGCTGGATCGCATGTTGCGGCTCCATCGTCACAGCGCCATGGCCGCGACCCTGGCCCTGACCAGTCACTGGCTGCTGGTGGAAGCACCCAAGTGGGCTGTGACGGCCGGCTGGTTGACCCGGCCTGCCCGCCGGGGGGCTGGTGGCGGGGCGGGAGCAGGGGCTGGCAATGGCCTCTCCCTGCATGCCCTTGGCAATACACTGGGGGAGTGGAGCTTCTATCTGCTGATAGCCCTGGTGGTGGTGAGCCTGTTGTCGCTGGTGAGCTATGGCCGCTTTCGGGTGATCCACCGTCTGGCGCCGCTCATCTATCTGGCGGGGTGGGTACACGGTCTCTGCCTGTTGCCCCAGGTTGGCCTGCTGACACCCGTGGGGCTCGGGATCTCACTGCTGGGCGGCGCAGGGGCTGTGGCTGCGGTTTACTCCCTGCTGGGCTTGACCGGTCAGCGGGATCGCCATCAGGGCCGCATAGTGGCGCTGCGCACCCTGGCGGACAGTACCCGTGAATTCACCTTGCAGCTGGAGACGCCGCTGTCGCACTACAGGCCAGGCCAGTTTGCCTTCTTCGAGTTTGATGCCAAGGAAGGCCCACACCCCTTCACCCTGGTGCGGGTG
Organism: Aeromonas sp. 5HA1; assembly: GCF_029237245.1. NCBI lineage: Bacteria > Pseudomonadati > Pseudomonadota > Gammaproteobacteria > Aeromonadales > Aeromonadaceae > Aeromonas > Aeromonas sp. 5HA1. Next base: position 141,296 of record NZ_JAACFW010000007.1, on the reverse strand, counting down.
TCGCCCGACAAGCGTCAGCTGGTGATTGCGGTGCGGGCGCTGGGGGATCATACCCGCCAGCTGGTCGAGGCGGCTCGGGTCGATGGCCCAGTGACAGTGACGGGGCCTTATGGCGCCTTTGTCTGTCCCCCCCGGCAGGGGCAGTCGCTCTGGCTCGGCGCCGGGATCGGCATTACCCCTTTCGTCGCCTGGCTGGAGGGGCTGGTGGCCCGTGGTGAACGGGGGGAGGGGATCACATTGATCCAGTGTGCTCCGGACTTGGTCGGCGCCGTCTATCACCAGCGATTGGCCGAGTTGTGTCAGCGTACCGGGGTTCGTTATCGGCTGCATCTGGACAAGGAAGCGGGGCGGCTGGACCTGGCCGGTCTTGCACAGGGCAAGCCCGGTGACGTCTGGTTCTGCGGTCCGGAAGGAATGGCAGACGCCCTGACCCGGCTGTTGCCGGGAGGGCGCCTGCATCGCGAGCTATTTCGCTTTCGTTGACAGCTGGGCGAGGGCTGCCTCGACGGCTGCCTCCAGCTGGGGATCTCGTCCGCTGATCATGTCGGCTGGTGTGAGCGCGACCTGCAGATCCGGGATCAGCTCCTGATTTTCGTAGAAGCTGCCATCCGGGTTGCGCAGCCCCAGGGTCGGGATGCCGTAGGCGAGTCCGGGGATCAGTCTGGAGTCATGGGCATAGACCATGGTGCCAGTGCCCGGGACTGGCTCACCTATGATGGGGCCGACCTTGAGGGTGCGGTAGTACTGGGGGAAGGCCGAGCCTTCCGAGTAGCTGCCTGCATTGGCCAGCACTACTGAGGGCTTGGTCCACTGGCGGGTGGCGGCGTCTGTCTCCCCCTTGCCGTGGCGTGGCCAGCTGCGCGCCATGCCCTTGTCACTGCCGCTGCCGGTCAGGAACTCCACCAGGGTATTGGCCAGATAGCCCCCCTTGTTGAAGCGCACGTCCACGATCAGCGCCTCGCGGTTGCGCTGACGGCCGAGGGCATCGGCGACCATCTCCTCATACACGGCGCTGTTCATCTCCGGCAGATAGACATATCCCACCCGACCCTGACTCAACTGCGCCACCCGGGCGCGGCGCTTGGCGACCCAGCCATCCAGTTGCAACTTGTACTCCTGCTGCAAATCCATGGCGGTGATGTCGAGCTGCACCGGCGCCTTGCTCCCCTTGGGCAGCAGTGTGAGGGCCAGCCGCTGATCGGCCTGGTGGTTGAGCTGGGCATCCAGCGCGTTCAGGTCAGGAACCTCGGTGCCATTGATGGCCAGCAGACGGGCACCCGGTGTCAGGTCTGTCTCCTGTTCCAGCGGGCCGCCGGCCAGCAGGGCGACCAGTTCAACCCCCGTCTTGCCATCTTGCCAGTAGCCGCCGAGGCTGGCTGTGTTGTCGGGCATTCGCGGGGATGACGCCGGACCCACTCCCCAGGTGTGGGAAACGTTCAGTTCACCGGCCAGCTCCGCCAGAAGATGGCCAAAGTCCCTGCCATTGTTGATACCGGCCAGTTGGCGGCGATAGGCGGCCACATAGCCATCCCAATCCACGCCGTTCATGTCGGCACGATAAAACTCGTCGCGGGTGAGCCGGGTTATCTGGTCATAGGCGGCGGTCATGAGCGCCAGCGAGCTTCCGGTCTGCAGCAGGTCGAAAGGGTGTGACCTTGCCTCGCCTGAACCTGTGTCTATCAGGGTCACTTCTCCTTCCCGCACCAGGGTGGCCAGGCTGGCATCCTGATTGAGGCTGACCTGCGCCGGACCGGGCTGGCCGTCAAACAGCACCCGGGTCTCGCCCTTGCGCAGATCCTGGGCGTAGCCCTTGATCTCGCTCTCGCCGTTGGTGTCACTCTCTTCCACCAGCGAGATAAGGTGATCATCGACGATGCGGCTGGCGAGGATGAGGCCTGGGGGCTGCAATTGCAGCGCCTCTCTGTGTGCCAACCGGTCGGATTCGAAGCCGTAACCCGCTTTGGGGGGCGTCTGCTCGGCGATGAAGTCGCTCTTGGCAGCGCGGCTGCTGTAGAGGCCGAGCAGGCTGCCGCCAAGCGGCTCCCCATCGGCACCCAGAACCCCGTATTTGGTGGATTGCCAGTAGAGGATGCCGCCATCCTGGCTCCAGGCAGGACTCATATCCCGATAGCCGTTGAGGCTGACATTGATCGGCTCGGCTTTGGGGTCCGCGATGTCGATGACGGCGATCTCCTGCTGGGCCGAGTCAGGCTGAATGGTCAGCGCCAGATGACGGGAATCGGGGGCGAAGGCGAGCTCCACTGTGTGGCGGGAGGGGTTGAACTCGGCGGCGACCAGCGGTCGCTGTTTGCCGCTGGCCAGATCCAGCAGGTGGACGGCCTGACCATCCACCACGAAGGCGACCTGCTTGCCATCGGGGGAGAGGGTCGGCTTGCTGATGGCAGCATCCGGCATGGCCAGCAGCTTCTGTTCCGTGAGGGTGCCGGGATCGCTGAACAAGCCATCCGGCTGCGCTTTGTTCAGGCGATAGAGGGCGGCCGGGCCATCCTGCTCCGAGAGATATATGAGCCCTTTCTCTTTGTCCATATACAGGGGGGATGACTGCTCGCTGGGATGACGGGTGAGCTGGCGCACTCGCTCGCGGCGGGTATCGATGGCATACAAGTCCCCCTGGCTCACCAGTATCACCTCGTCACCATCCTGGCGGGCGAGGGCCTCGTCGATGGGGCCTGGCATCCAGCTCCTCTCGGCGGGTGCGTTGGCAAAGAGCGGCTGTATGGCCAGCTTGCGCGGTGTCTTGCTGCCCGCATCGAGACGGTACAGCTCCCCTTGCCAGGACCAGACCAGATCCCCTTGGCGGGAGGCGGAGAGGCCGCGCACAGGGTGACCCTGATAGTGGGTGAGTTGACGATCCTGACCGCTGGCCAGATCCCGCCGCCAGACGTTGAAATCGCCGCTGCGCTCGCTCAGGTAATAGAGTGCCTCACCCTTGTCATCCCAGACGGGATCGCTGGCGGCCACTCTGTCTTCGGTCAGCTGGTGATGGGCTTTGCCATCGAACAGCCAGAGGCGGGAGACGGCAAACGAGTGCTGATGTTTGCGAAACGGTTGATCCATGCCCGGCATCTGATAGGCCAGTTGCTTGCCATGGGGGCGAGCCAGGGTGGCGGGCAGAGGTTGTGCCGGCGTCAGGGCGCCGCCACCGACCGGAGTCCAGTAGAGGGCGCTGGCTTGGAATCCTTCCGCCACGAAGTGATCCGATTCGGGCGTAGTCAGTCGCTGGCTGCTCAGCAACAACTGCTTGCCATCGGCGCTGAATGCCTGGGGCAGATCGGGGCGGGAGTCACGGGTCAGTCTCACCATCTCGCCCCCTGCGCTCGGTACCACGAACACATCTTCGTTGCCATATAAGTTGGCGGCGAAGGCGATCTGTTTGCCATCCGGTGACCAGAGCGGGCGCTGGCTCAGGTAGTCGCTGTCGGTGAGCGGCATGGCGAGTCCGCCATCCCCCGCGCTCAGGTAGACTCGGCCCTGCCAGGTGAACGCAAGTTGTTTGCCATCGGGGGAGAGCGCAGGCTCGCGCAGCCAGAGCGGTTCGGCCGCCTGCAAGGGGGAGCAGATCAGCAGGATCAGCAAGGAGAGTCGGCATCGCATGATGGAAGTTTCCAAGTAGGTGAAAAAGCGCCTTATCTTCCCCCCAATCGCCCGGGGGGCACTATCCCGATATAGGGGGGATATCCCCTTGTTTTGGCTGTTAATTGTAACAATTTATAAAAGATGGCACGGGATATGTTTCTCTGGATATATTGAGTATTGATGGCGATCCAATATGATGGCGCTCGCCCGCCCCACGGGGTGGTGCCATTCAGATGATTTGGTAACAAGAAAAGCCCTAACCAGAGGCTTGTCGAGGGATGGAATGAGAGCCGTATTACTGTGTTTGCTGGGGCTGTGGCCCGCATTGAGTTTTGCCACCTTGTCTGCCGACATGATAGTGGTGAAGAAGTCTTCCTACAGCCTGACCCTGATGAAGGATGGCAAGGAGGTCAAACGCTACTGGATTGCCCTGGGGCCGGCCCCAAAGGGACACAAGCAGCGTGAAGGGGATCAGCGTACGCCGGAAGGGCGTTACATCCTCGACTACAAGAAAACCAATTCCAACTATTACAAAGCCATCCACATCAACTACCCGAATCTGGACGACATCAAGACGGCCAACGAAATGGGCGTGAATCCGGGTGGCATGATCATGATCCATGGTCAGCGCAACAGCATAGGCAACACACGTTTGCAGCCGTCCAACTGGACCAATGGCTGCATCGCCATGCTCAACCATGATCTGGACGAAGTGTGGAACGCCATCGAGCCCGGCACCCCCATCATCATCCAGCCCTGATTGCCTCTCTGCGCGCCCCCTTCATGGGGGCGCACTGAATTTATGAACCCTTGCAGTATCCGTTTTAGTCCTTGGTCTGCGGCCTTGTGTCGTGCTAGTTTTTCCCGCTCGCCGTGGATGCAACAAGGATGACCCAATGCCGTCAGCAACGAGTGCCCTTCCCGCCGGTACCGAGAGCGCCCGTACGCTCTGGTGGCGCGCCACCATCGATATTTTGCCGCTCTCCATTTCCGTCATCCCCTGGGGGATATTGTGCGGCGCCCTGGCATTGCAGGTGGGGCTGAGCCCGCTACAGGCCCAATGCATGTCCCTGCTGGTCTATGCCGGTGCTGCCCAGCTTTCGGCTACCACACTGTTCGGGGCGGGTACGCCCCTGCTGCCCATCATGGGATCCACCTTCGTCATCACCTCCCAGCATCTGCTCTATGGCTTTACCTTCCGCCGTGATGTCTTGCCGCTATCCCTGCGCTGGCGTGCCAGTCTGGCGTTCTTTCTGACCGACGAGATGTTTGCGGTGGCGCTCAAGGACAGGGAGCGCAGCGGCCGCTTCCATCCCGGCTATGCCCTGATCGCGGGCTTCGTGTTCTACCTGTTCTGGAATCTGGCGACCCTGCTCGGTATCGCCGCCGGTCAGTACATAGACGGCCTGGACAAGATGGGACTGGACTTCGCCATTGCGGCCACCTTTATCGCCATGACCATACCCGCCCTCAAGAACCTGCCCATGGTGGCGGCGACCCTGGTCAGCGGCGGCACAGCGCTGCTCACCAAGCCGCTGCTGGCGGAGGTCTACATCATCATATCGGCGCTGGCCGGCATGGTGGTGGGCTATGTGCTGCACCGGATGAGGAGATGACAATGAGCTGGCTGATGATAGGCCTGCTGGCCCTGATCACCTTTTTCAATCGCTTCGCCTTCTTCTCGCGGCTGACCCGTTATCAACCCGGCGCCGAGATGGGGGCATTCCTCAGCTTCTCGGCCCAGTCGGTGCTGACCGCCATCTGGTTGCCCATCGTCTTCAGCTATGAGCCGGGCAAGGGGCTGGACTGGGATCCGGACTACCTGGCCGCCACCCTGCTGGTGACGGCATTGACCCTGCTGCGGCTGCCGACCCTGCTGGTGGTCGTGGTGGGCATGGGGGGCTTCTTCCTGCTGCGCTGGCAGGGAGGCATGGCCGCCCTCTTGCCCTGGCTGGGGTAGGTCCGTGATCTGGCATGGTGGATGTCCTTTATGGATATCCGCCATGTTGTGAATGTCACTTCAAAAAACACCTCTCAAGTGTGAGGATTTAGGGACTATCCGCCAAGGAGCTCCCCATGTCTTTCACCGAAACCTGTCAGCGCATAGTGCGCGATCCCCTGCTCTCGCCCGCTCAGAAGAACCATGCCCTGGCGCTGGCCGCCGAAAATGCGCTGCCTTACCCAGAGTTGCCACCGGCGGTCGCCGAGGCGCTGACGCAGGGGTTTCTCTGTGACATGTTCGAGGGACATGCTCCCTACAAGCCGCGCTACGTGCTGCCGGATTATGCAAAGTTCCTGAGTCAGGGCTCCGCCTGGCTGGAGCTGGCGCCCCCCAAGGATTTTGACGAGGCGCTCGATGCCCTGCGCATCCTCTACCACCATGTGCCCTCCGTCACCGGCATGCCGGTCTGGCTGGGGCGCCTCGATCATCTGTTGCTGCCCTTTGCGGGCGAGCTGGATGACGAGACCCTCCATCGCAAGCTGAAAGGGTTCTGGATCTACCTGGATCGGGTACTGCCGGACGCCTTCATGCACGTCAACATAGGCCCCGATGACAACCGTCTCTGCCGCCTGATCCTGCGCATCGACGGCGAGCTCAAGCAGGTGGCGCCGAACCTGACCCTGTTCCACGATCCGGCGCAGACTCCGGACAACCTGCTGATGCTGGCGGTGCAGAACATAGCCAGCTGCAGCAAGCCGCACATTGCCAACTATCCGCTCCATAGCAACACCTTCGACCAGCGTGGCTTTGGCATCGTCAGCTGCTACAACGCTCTGCCCCAGGCCGGTGGCGCCAATACCCTGGTGCGACTCTCCCTCAAGCGGGTGGCCGAGCAGGCCCACGGCATAGACGACTTCATGGGCTGTCTGCTACCCCACTACTGCCGTCTCGCCTCTCAGTTGATCGGCGCGCGCGCCGCCTTCCTCCATCAGGAGTCCGGCTTCTTCGACAGCTTTTTGGTGCAGGAGGGCTTGATCGACGAAGACCGCTTCGTGCCCATGTTCGGCATCTATGGCATGGCGGAGGCGGTCAATTTGCTGATGGACAAGGAGAATCTGCCCGAGCGCTACGGACATGACGAGGAGGCCAACCAGCTTGGCTATCGCATCTCGGCCCAGCTCTCCCGCCATGTGACCGAGACGCCACAGGTACACGCCTGGGGTGGTCGCGCCCTGCTCCACTCTCAGGGCGGGCTCAGCGTGGATCGCGGTGTGACTCCCGGGGTGCGCATCCCTTATGGTCAGGAGCCGGATCCCGCCAGCCATGTGCTGGCCCTGGCGCCGCACCACGGTTTCTATCACTCCGGGATCAGCGAGATCCTGACCCTGGATCCCACCATACGCCAGAACCCGCAGGCGCTGCTTCAGCTCTGCAAGGGGGCCCTCGCCATCGGCATGCGCGAGTTTACCGCCAACGTGGCGGACAGCGATCTGGTACGGGTGACCGGCTACATGATCCGCAAGAGCGACGTGGCCCGTTTCGCGACCGAAGGGTCGCGGCTGCAGACCACCTGTCTCGGTGCCGAGGCGAGTGAACTGACGGCCATTCGTCAGCGAGCGCCGAGAGTGGTTGGCCGTGAGGCGACCCTGTGTGACTACTGAATGCGGCAAGGAAAGGAGGGAGCCAACGGAGCGCACCGCAACGGTCAGCCGCTGGCTGCCCTTCTCCTGCGTGGACGGCCCCGGCAATCGGCTGGTGCTCTTCCTGCAGGGGTGCAACTTTCGCTGCCCCGGCTGTCATAACCCTCATACCATGGGGTTGTGCGATCACTGCGGTGACTGCGTGGCAACTTGTCCGAGCGGTGCCCTGACGCTCGTCGAGGGCCGTCCTGGCGAGAGAAAAGTGCGCTGGCAGGCGGCACTCTGCACAGATTGCGATCGCTGCATCGACGGCTGCCCGCGCCATGCCAGCCCCAAGACCAGCCAGATGTCGGTAGCCGAGGTGCTGGCCCTGCTGCGCCGCTACGGTCCTCTGCTGACCGGCATTACCGTCTCCGGCGGCGAGGCCACGACTCAGCTGCCGTTTGTGATCGCCCTGTTCACGGCCATCAGGCAGGCACAGGATCTCTCGCACCTGACTTGTCTGCTCGACAGCAACGGCTCCCTGGCCGAGACGGGCTGGCAGCGGCTGCTGCCGGTACTGGACGGCGCCATGATAGATCTCAAGGGGTGGCGCGACTCGGTGCACCATTCACTCACAGGTGTTGGCCGCGAGCGGGTGCTGGCCTCGCTGCAACTGCTGGCAAGCCACGGCAAGCTGACCGAACTGCGGTTGCTCCATGTGCCGGGACGCAGCGATTTTCTGGATGCCGACGGCAAGCTGGAAACGGGTCTGGCCAGCTTTCTGCAGAACTTGGGACCAGTGCCCATTCGCCTCAACGGCTTTCGTCAGCATGGTGTGCGCGGGGTGGCGACGAGCTGGCCGGAGGCGGGCAGAGATGAGCTGACCCGCCTTGCCAGGGCGGTGAGCGACAGGGGACTTGGACCCGTTTCCCTGCCGGCCATTATCTGACCCTGTGCTTGCTGGCTCATTAACTGATCGCAAAGCAATTTGATGGGATGCTTTTGCCAGCCCCCTGCTCTGATGTTGAGTCTGGTGGCGGCTTTTTTGCAGTCTGAGTCTGAAGATGACGTAACTGTGATTGCTGTCTATTTGAGCTCTGCGAGGGGGCGGCTAGAATGGGGCATTCGCCCACAATCAACAGACGAACATGAGTGAATCCAACGCCTTATACCGAGTGCAGTTCATTTGCCACAGCGAGCGTTATGAAGTCTATGTCAGGGAAGTGAGTCAGGGTCAGCTGTTCGGCTTTATCGAGATCGCTCACTTCGTGTGGGATAACCACACGGCATTGATCGTCGATCCCAGCCACGAGAAATTGAAGAGTGAATTTGCCGACGTCGACCGCACCATGATCCCCATGCACCATGTATTGCGGGTCGATCAGGTGCGCAAACAGGGGGCCGCCCGCATCACTGAGCTGGGCAACAACATCGCGCCCTTCCCCAACCCCATCTATACCAGGAAGCCCTGAGGCTTTCTCCTCTCTGCGAGCCTTGCCATGGGAGTTCCCCTGGTGGGGCCATCTCCTCTTCGGGTCGGTAATGGCGCCCGCAGGATCTGCAATGGGTGCAGCCCCGGTGCGTTAACCCAGCTCACTGGCCAGTGTCAGGATCCGCTGTCTGAACCAGCGCAGCGCCGGCTCTTCGCCCGCCGGCCCATACCACACCAGGCTGTGGGTGACGGCGCCATAGTCGAACGGGACTGGACGGATCGCTAACCCCAAAGCCGCGCTCTGTAACGCCCAACCCTCGATGGCGGTCAGGATGAGATCGCTCTGGCGCAGCAGGGCTGACGCGCTGCCAAAATCCGGCAGAGTGGCACCAATCTGCCGGCGTACCTGCAGCTGGGCCAGGCTCTGCTCGAAGAAGGGGTTGGCCAGTTCCTGATCGCGAATGGCGATATGGCGCCAGCTCAGGTAGGCATCCAGATCCCAGGGCTTGTCCAGCGCCGGATGGTCCGCCCGCAGCAGACAGACCAGCCTGTCTTCCCGCAGGGTTTCCCATACCAGACCCGGCTGGCGGGGCAGGGGCTGGCTCTGGTCGTGGGGCAGGATAACAAAGTCGAGTTTGCCCGCGGCCAGTGCCGTCAGACCTTGCTCATCCTTGTTCCAGACATTGGGCTCCAGGCCCGGTACCTCCTGCATCAGCTGGCCCAGAATCGGCCCCATCGGCCAGACCATGCTGCTTTCCCGCAGCGCAAACCTCAGTTGTCCCTGCCAGGTTTCGGGGTCAAAACCGTCCTGGCTGGTGAGATTGTTCAGCTCGCTCAGCAGTCGGTGCAGGGTAGGACCTAGTCGCTCGGCAAAGGAGGTCAGCAACAGCTGGTTGCCCTGGCGGTAGAGCAGCTGATCGCCGAGCAGATCCCGTAACTGGTTGAGGGTCTTGCTGACGGTGGAGGGGGTGGTGCAGAGCCGCTCGGCCGTGCGGGTGACGCTCTGGCTGTCGAGCAGCAGATGCAGGGTGACCAGATGACGGCCTCCCAGCCTGGACAGTGCAATCAGATCCATGACAGCTCCACAACATAGGGACAAACAAAAAGCCCCGCTTGAGCGGGGCTTGCACGGGTTAGCCCTTGAGCACGGCGGCCATGGCGTCGGCCACATAGTCGACGTTGCGGCTGTTGAGGCCCGCCACGCACATGCGACCGGAGCGCACCAGATAGATGGCGAACTCTTCGCGCAGGCGGTCAACCTGCTCCGGCGTGAAGCCGGTGTAGCTGAACATGCCGCGCTGGCTGATGAAGTAGCCAAAATCACGACCAGGCACCTTGGCGCTCAGCACCTCAAACAGCTTCTGGCGCATGGCCTTGATGCGGATGCGCATCTCGCTCACCTCATCAACCCAGAGGGCGTGCAGGCTGGCATCGTTCATCACGGCCGCTGTGATCTGGCCGCCGTGGGTGGGGGGGCTGGAGTAGTTGCGACGCACTGTCGCCTTCATCTGGCCCAGCACCCGACCCGCCTCTTCGGCATCTTTGCAGATGACCGACAGGCCGCCGCAGCGTTCGCCGTAGAAGGAGAGGTTCTTGGAAAACGAGTTGCTGACGAAGAAGCTGACGCCGGCGGCTACCATGGCTCGGATGGCGTAGGCATCCTCTTCCAGACCATCGCCGAAGCCCTGATAGGCGATGTCCATAAAGGGAATTAGCCCCTTATCCACCACGAGCGCGATCACCTTGTCCCACTGGGCAGAGGAGAGATCCACGCCGGTCGGGTTGTGACAGCAGGGATGCAGCAGCACTATGCTCCTGGCCGGCAGGGCGCTCAGGCAGTCGATCATGGCATCAAACTGGACGCCGCCGGTGGCAGCGTCGTAGTAGGGGTAGTCGTGCACCTGGATGCCGGCCCCCTCGAACATGGCCTTGTGGTTGTCCCAGGTCGGATTGCTGACCCACACCTCGGAGGTCGGGAAGTAGCGCTTGAGCAGGTCGGCCCCGATCTTGAGCGCGCCGGAGCCGCCTATGGTCTGGATGGTGGCGATGCGGCCGGCCTTGACCGCTTCATGGTCAGCGCCAAACAGCAGGTGCTGCACCGCAGTGCGGTAGTTGGCGGCCCCTTCCATCGGTTGATAGGGGCGCGGAGCTGGTGCAGCGGCGCGCCGGGCTTCAGCCTGTTGCACGGACGCCAGCAGCGGGATGCGGCCCTGCTCGTCGTAATAGAGGCCGATCCCCAGATTCACCTTTTGCTCACGGGTGTCTTTGTGGAAGGTCTCGACCAGGGTCAGTATGGGGTCGCCAGCGTAGGCATCGACGTGTTCAAACATGGGGGGTCCTTGCGAAGTGGAATCCAGGGTAAGGGGATCAATGATCGGCGGTCATGATGGCGTAAAGCGGGCGAGGGCTCAAGTCTGAAACGGACCTGCCGTGCACGGCCATGGTCCCCTTTGCTGTAAAGGGCTCGGGTCCGGACTTGCTCCCATGGCTGGCGCCAGTGGCGAGCAGGCCGGGGAGCCTTTACTTCAGGTAGGATCTCAGCACCCGCACCACCTGATCCAGATCCTCCAGCCGCTCGGCCGGGGTGGCCTCTTCGGCGCCGAGATGCTCGCGCATATGACCTTCCAGCACTTCCAGCATCAGGCCGTTGACGGCGCCGCGGATGGCGGCGATCTGCTGCAAAATGGCGGCGCAGTCACCCTCCTGCTCCAGTGCGGTTTCCAGCGCCCCAGTCTGGCCCTTGATGCGGCGCACCCGCGCCAGCAGCTTCTTCTTGCCGTGAATGGTGTGTGACATGGAGGATCCTCTCGATCAATAAAACTATACTGGGGTATAGTATATTGCATCATCGCTCTCAGGAGAAATCCATGTCATCCCTCGTCTCATCCCACTGCCATCAACCCGTCGTGCACCAGGGTAATCCGCTGGCGGAACAGAAAACCCGCTGGGCCGTGCTGCTCACCGTCATCATGATGGTGGCGGAGATCAGCGGTGGCTGGTTCTACAACTCAATGGCGCTGCTGGCGGATGGCTGGCACATGAGTTCCCACGCGCTGGCGCTGGGCCTCTCCGTGCTGGCCTATCGTGCCGCACGTCATTTTGCCCGCGACCACAGATTCAGCTTCGGTACCTGGAAGATAGAGGTGCTGGGGGGCTTCACCAGCGCCTTGCTGCTGGTGGGGGTGGCCGGGTTGATGCTGTTCGAGTCGGTGTTCCGGCTGCTGGATCCCAGTCCGATCCACTATCAACAGGCGATCGCCATCGCGCTGGTGGGCCTCTTGGTGAACCTCGCCTGTGCCTGGTTGCTCAAGGACGATCATGGCCATCATCACGGTCACAGCCATGACCACCATCACGGCCATGATCATCATGACCATGCTGATCATCACGGCCATCAGGATCTGAACCTGCGTGCCGCCTACATCCATGTGCTGGCGGATGCGGCCACCTCTGTGCTGGCCATCCTGGCGCTGGTGGGTGGCATGCTGTGGGGAGCCGACTGGCTGGATCCCCTGATGGGCATAGCGGGGGCCGTGCTGGTGGCGGTGTGGGCCTGGGGACTGTTGCGCGACTCGGGCCGGGTACTGCTGGATGCCGAGATGGATACCCCGCTGGTGGCGGAGATCCGCGAGGTGATAGCCGACTTGCCGGACGCCGAGATCCGCGATCTGCACGTCTGGCGGGTGGGGCAGGAGCAGTATGCCTGCGTACTCTCTCTATTGATGGCGACGCCCATCCCGGCTGGCCAGATCCGTGAGCGGCTCGCCATCCATGAGGAACTGGTCCACGTCACCATAGAGATCGCCCAGCCATAAGCAGACGCGTCGAGTGGATGCTCAAGACAGGATGTGAAGAAGGGGCCAAGGCCCCTTCTGTGGTTCGCGTCAGTGATGCTGGCTGTGGTCATCGTCCGGCTTGTGCTGCCAGATGGCCCCCAGCAGCAGCTTGAGCAGCAGCCCTGGCGGGTTGTCCAGCAAGTGTCCCGACTCCAGCTGCAGGTGGCCATCCGCCCGAAAACCCAGGCTGGCATGCACTGTGCCATCCTCACCGCGCACCTGGATGAGGCCGCTCAAGGTGCCGCGTTCTCCCGGCAGGCAGCGCAGCCGCAGATCACGGGGTTCTCCCAGCAGGGTGAAGGCCCGACTCAGGGGAGGGGTGTCTTCAAAGTCGGGCCAATTGAAGAAGTGATACTGCTCTGCGAGCCCGCCCGCCTGCTGGCAAAACTGGTCAAACAGCTGCGCAATCCCCTGATATTCCTGATCCAGCCGTTTGGCCTGCTCTTCAATCCTTTTCATCTGTTGCTCCTGCTCACGCTATCTGGCTGATTGAAAACTGGTTTTTTTCAAGGTGCCAGCGGGTTCGACCAGATATGGCGCCAAATGGTGGCCGGGTCTGTGAGCCGGATCCAACTTTCGTTATGAAAACGTTATCTTGTTGAAAAGGGTTGGTTTTTTTGCCCTGCTGCTCACATTTGAAACGATTGCCGCTGATTAATATGGCATCGCTCGGCAATGACCGGGTACTCGGATATCGAGACTAACTACAGCGGGAATTATAAAAAAATGGATATGAAAAAGACCAAAGTGGCGCTGGTAACAGCCTCACTGCTCGCGCTTTTGTCCGGCTGCAATGACAACAGCTCTTCACCCTCTACCCCTGAACCTACGGATGGGCCTGTCGCCCGTCTGCCCGATGTGCAACCCCCTGCCGAGCAACTGGTTGCCGGCCCCGATCAGGCGGTGATCGCCCTGGTGGATACCCAGACCAGCGCCGCGCGCGGAATAGAAGGGCCCTTTGCCAACCACAGCCTGCACCTGTGGAACAACGACGCCTGTAACGCTACCGCCGAGAGCGGTCTGAATTCGGGCTGGGATGACAAGGCCAATACCCCGACGGCGGTCGACAGTTTCGGCCCCAGCTGGGTGGTTCCGCTGGCCAAGCTGGAAGGCTGTATCAACTTTATTGCCCGCAACGGCGATCTCGCCAACCTGACCGGCGCCGACATGAAGGTGGTCTTCAGCGATCACCCTGATCGCACCGTGGCCATAGTTGCAGGCAAGAGCGAAGTCTTCGACAGTCGTGCCGATGCCTTTACCGCCGCCTTTGGCGTGGCCGGGGCCAGCGCCCATCTGATCGATGGCAACACCCTGATCTGGCAAGGGGGCAAGGACAAGCCCCATGTGCGCCTCTATTACACGGAGTCGGGCACCATCAAGGCCAATGCCGAGGGTGTGTTCGACTTCCCCTATCTCAGCCTGACCGCGACCAGCCTGACCGCCGAGCAGCAGGCCAAGTACCCGCACCTCAAGGATGCAGCGGCCTTCGCCCTGCCATCCGGCAAAGATCTCAAGCCCCTGCTCAAGGGCGAGCTGGTGGCCATTGGCACGGATGCCGACGGCATTTTGCAGGGGGCGACTCTGGTGCAGAGCGCCGGCGCCCTCGATGCCCTCTACGCAGAGGAAGCCACCAAGCTGGCCTATGGCGCCATCGTTGAAGGGGGCAATGTCACCTTCCGGCTGTGGGCGCCAACCGCCAAGTCGGTCAAGCTGGCGTTGTTCGACGAGCAGCACAAGGCCCTCGGCGAGCGCACCATGACACAAGACGACGCCAGCGGCAGCTGGAGCGTGCAAGGAGGTCAGGAGCTGGTCGGAAAATTCTACCGCTATGATATCCAGGTCTATCACCCGCTCAGTCGCAAGCTGGAATCCTATCAGGTAACAGACCCCTACTCCCTGAGCCTGGCGATGAACTCCGAGTTCAGTCAGGTGGTGGATCTCGATGATCCGGCCCTCAAGCCGGAAGGGTGGGACAGCCTGAAGGCCCCCCACAGCCAGCAGAACCCTGCCGACATCACCATCTATGAGGCCCATGTCCGGGATCTGACCGGCAACGATGAGTCCACCAAGCCGGAACACAGAGGCAAGTTCCTCGGCCTGACCGACAGCGACAGCGTACCGGTCAAGCATCTGCAATCCCTTGCCCAGAGCGGCGTCAGCCATCTGCACCTGTTGCCTGTGTTCGACATCGCCACCGTCAACGAGGATCCGGCCAAGGTCGCCAACCTCCAGGATGACTTCAGCAAGCTGTGTCAGGTCAATGCCGAGGTGAAGGATTCCAAGTTTGGCGGTTACTGCGGCGGTGGCCAGACCATAGAAGCCGTGCTGGCCGATCTGCAAGGGGCCGACAGCAAGGAGAACCCGCAGGTGCAGGAGCTCTCCGGCTATCTGCGTGGCGTTGACTCCTTCAACTGGGGTTATGACCCTTATCACTACACTGCGCCGGAAGGCTCCTATGCCACCGATGCCGAAGGCAGCCAGCGGATCCTGGAGTTCCGCGAGATGGTCAAGGCCATCAAGCAGAACATCGGCATGAACGTGGTGATGGATGTGGTCTACAACCACACCAACGAAGCCGGCCTCGGTCCCAAGTCGGTGCTCGACAAGATAGTGCCCTGGTACTACCAGCGCCTCAATCCGGAGACCGGCTCGGTCGAGAACTCCACCTGCTGCTCCAACACGGCGCCGGAACACGCCATGTTCGCCAAGCTGATGGATGACTCTCTGGTGACCTGGGCCCGCGACTACAAGATCGACGCCTTCCGCTTCGACCTGATGGGTCACCACCCGAAAGATCAGATGGTGCAGGCGCTGGCCGCAGTGAAGCAGGTCAACCCCGAGATGTACTTCTACGGCGAGGGCTGGAACTTCGGCGAGGTGCAGGATGACAAGCGCTTCGTGCAGGCGACCCAGAAGCACCTGGCCGGCACCGGCATCGGCTCTTTCTCCGACCGCTTGCGTGATGCGGTGCGCGGCGGCAGTCCGTTTGACGGCGGCGATACCATTCGCAAGACCCAGGGCTTTGGCAACGGCGCCCTGGTGGATGCCAACGAGATGGACGGCGTCGAGCTGGCTACCGCGCTGCACCAATCCGACCTGGTTCGCCTCGGCATGGCCGGCAACCTCAAGGAGTTCGTGCTGACCGACAAGGACGGCATGCCGAAGAAGGGCTCCGACATCGACTACAACGGTCAAGCTGCGGGTTATGCCCAGGATCCGACCGAGATCCAGAACTATGTCGACAAGCACGACAACCAGACCCTGTTCGACAACCTGATCTACAAGGCGCCGGAAGGAGCCGATCTGGTGCGGATGCAGGGGGTATCGCTGGCCACCGCCATGCTGGGGCAGGGCATTCCCTTTACCCACGCAGGTGTCGAGCTGCTGCGTTCCAAGTCCATGGAGCGGGACAGCTACGACTCGGGTGACTGGTACAACCGGGTCGACTACACCCTTGCCGACAACAACTTCGACAAGGGGTTGCCGCGCAAGGACAAGGATGGGGACAACTACCCGTTGATCGAGCAGGTACTTGGCAAGCACGTCAAGCCGAGCGGGGCCGACATGGCGACCATGGTGGGCTTCTATCAGGAGTTGGCCGAGCTGCGCCAATCCTCCCGTCTGCTGCGCCTTGGCAGCGGCGCCGAGGTGATCAAGCGGGTTGATTTCCGCAATACCGGGCCTGACCAGGTGCCGGGACTTATCGTGATGACGGTGGATGATGGCGTCAATGCCGGTGCGGATCTGGATCCCGCCATCGAGGGTCTGGTGGTGATGATCAACGCCACCAACCAGCCCCAGAGCATCAGCGACTTCCGTGATGGCAAGGATCAGCCCATCGATCTGAGCACGCTGCAGCTGAGCCCGGCCCACCATGCCGGTAGCAGCATCGCCGATGGCGCCCTTGCCAGTGGTGGTCAACTGACCCTGGGAGCCTGGTCTGTCGCCGTGTTCGTCAAACCGCAGGCCGGAGCCCAGGGCGCGGGTCTGCCGGTGAGCAAGAAGATAGACCTGAGCACGGTTCCGCCCTTTGGTGACACCGATGTCTTCGTGCGTGGTTTCCTGAACGAGTGGGATCCGGTCAACAAAATGATCTTTGGTGGCAACTTTACCTACGAGTTCACCACCGAAGTGACGACCGATCAGCTTGGTACCACCCAGGTGAAGATTGCCGGTAGTGACTGGGACGGCCCGATCAACTACGGCAAGTGCAGTGACACCGACCAGCTGGCGACAGGTCAGGTCAGCGTGCTCTGTGCCAATGGCGGGGATCTGCCGTTCAACGCTGACAAGGCGGGCAGCTACAAGTTTGTGTTCACGGCAATGAACAAGGACAAACCGACCCTGAGCGTCAGCTTCACCGAGCCGGTGCAGAGCTGCAAGGTGCTGGATACGGTGGCGGGCAATCCACTCGGCTACAACCTGTTCGTCAAGGGTGAGCTGTCCGGTTGGGCTGCCCAGCCCCAGTATCAGCTGAGCTACAAGGGGATGGACGGCGACCTCGCCATCTATCAGGCCGCGTTCAACTACATTGGCACCAGCGAGTTCAAGGTCGCCAATGAAGACTGGAGCAAGGAGTACCTGCTCAACGGCGGTGGCGCTGTCACTGCCGAGACGGGCTACTCTCTCGGCTTCTCCCAGGCTGGCAGTGCCAACAACAGCATCACATTGCCGCAAGGATTGTGGAGCGTGCTGGTGAAGGTTGACCCGGCTGGTACCAAGGCCGGTACCGCCGTCATTCAGGAGTGCAGTGCCAAGTAAGCACACCCATAGAGTCCGGGGCTGGCTCGGCAGCCCCGGGTTGAATTCCACCTTGCCAAGGGTGGGATAACTCCGAGAGAGTAAACAAAGCGCGACTGCCAACCGGCAGCCGCGCTTTTTCTTTGCAGGTGTGAGGTGGGGGGAAAGAGAAAAGCCGTCCCTGTCGGGGGACGGCTTTGCATATGGCGATCTCGTTTGCGGGCTGGATCAGCGCTTGCGCAGCAGACGCAGGGCGTTGGCCGTCACCAGGGCGGTGGCACCGGTATCCGCCAGCACGGCAATCCACAGACCCGTGATGCCGAGCAGACTGGTGACCAGGAAGATGGCCTTGAGTCCCAGCGCCAGCGCTATGTTCTGGTGGATGTTGGCCAGTGCCGCCCGCGACAACCGGATCATGGCGGCGATGCCGCCGAGCTGGTTGTGGGTCAGGGCGGCATCGGCCGTCTCCAGCGCCACGTCTGTGCCGCCACCCATGGCGATGCCAATGTTGGCCCGCTTCATGGCGGGGGCGTCGTTGATGCCATCCCCTATCATGGCGACCTTCTGGCTGGCGGCCAGCTTGGCGATCTCTTCCACCTTGTCTTCCGGCAGCAGGCTGGCGCGCCAGCCCATGCCGAGCTCGTTGGCAATCGCCTCGGCGGCGCGGGGGTTGTCACCGGTCAGCATAATGCTGCGCAGTCCCAGCCCCTTGAGCTCCGCCAGGGCCGCTGCCGCTTCGGGACGGATCTGGTCCCGCAGCGCCAACAGGGCCGCCGGTGCTGCGCCCGGCTGGCCGAGCACGACCACCGTCTTGCCCTGCTGCTCAAGGGTGGCTATTTGTGCGTTGAGGGCATTGCTCAGCGGGTCAATCCGGCTCGGTGCCAGCAGTTGCCAGAGGGTGCCGTCGATGCGTCCCTCCACCCCCATGCCTGGCAGGGCGCGCAGATCCCGGGCTGCGGCCAGAGTCAGCCCCTGCTCACGGGCGGCGGCCACCACGGCGCGGGCCAGCGGATGATGGGATCCCTGCTCTATGGCGGCGGCCAGTGCCAACAGTTCGGCCTCCGGCTGGTCATTGAGGCTGACCAGTTCGGTCAGTTGCGGCTTGCCCAGGGTCAGGGTGCCTGTCTTGTCAAACGCGACTGTGTCTATATGGGCCAGTCGTTCCAACGCGGCGCCGCCCTTGATCAGGGCCCCCTGGCGGGTTGCCGCCGCCAGGGCGGAGGTCACTGCCGCCGGGGTAGAGATCACCAGGGCGCAGGGGCAGCCGATAAGCAGCAGCGCCAGTCCGCGATAGACCCACTCGTCCCAGCTCTGGCCAAAGGCCAGCGGTGGCACTATCACCACCAGCAGGGCAACCAGCATCATGGCAGGGGTATACCAGCGGCTGAAGCGGTCGATGAAGCGCTCTATGGGGGCGCGCTGGGTCTCGGCCTCCTCGATCAGGTGCAGTATGCGGTCGATGGCGTTGTTGCCGGGTTCGGACACCACCTCGAGGCGCAACACCCGATCCGCCGCCAGACTGCCGGCGGGCACCTTGTCGCCCTGGCGACGCTCCACCGGAATGGACTCACCGGTCAGGGCACTTTCGTCAAACGCCCCAAGGGCGTCGAGCAAACGGGCATCCGCCGGCAGGCGGGCACCCGGGGCGATTTCTATGATGTCGCCGGGACGCAGCTGGTCGGCAGCCACCTCTTCCCGTATGTCACCGTCAGCCCTAGTGCGGATACGCAGTGCCTTGTCGGGCACCAGCGCCATCAGGGCGGTGACGCCGGCGCGGGCACGGCCGGCGGCGTAGGCCTCCAGATGTTCCCCCAGCATGAAGAGCAGCAGTACCATGGCCGCCTCGGCGGTTTCACCGAGGAAGAGGGCGCCCAGCGCAGCCACCGTCATCAGGGTCTCGATGGCGAAGGGGGAGCCACTCCTGGTCAGGGCCCAGGCTTTGCGGGAGATGGGCCACAGGCCCCAGAGGGTGGCCAGGGTAAACAGCGGCTGGCCGAACTCTTTCGGCAGCAGGGCCGCCACCAGCATCAGGCCGGCCAGCGACAGGGGCTGCCAATATTTGGCGAGCATGGCCATCTGCGGGCTGCTGCGCCTGGCGTTGTCGTCCCTGGGCTGAGTTGCGTCTTTGAGCCGGAAACCCGCGGCCAACACGGCGGCGGTGACGGGGTCGGGGGAGAGGCCGGGGGCGAGATCCACCACCAGCTTCTCGGTGGCAAACAGCACGCGGGCCTGCTGCACGCCCGCCACCCGGCTGACGGCGGTTTCTATCTTGCGGGCACAACTGGGGCAATCCATTCCCAGTACCTGCCAGCTGTGGCGGCGGCTGTCCTGCTCCGGCGCGACTAACGGCTCGGTGGTGTCGGTGGTGTGCTCATGGTGATCATGCTGGTCATGGTCATGGTCATGGTCATGGTCATGAGGCGGCTGCGGGCTGCAGCAGCTCTGGCTTTGACAACTTCCTCTGGGGGGCTCTTCATCCCCCGGCGATTCACTCACCCCCTGATCCTGATGATCATGGGGTGCCTTGCTGGCGCAGCAACTGACCGGTTCGACATTGTCACAGCAGTGGCTGTCGTGTTGATGTTCGACTTGGCTGGTGACGGCCTTGCCGGTGGCCGCTGTATGTTGATGGCTGCAGCAGGATTTGCTCATGATGAATCCCTCTTGGATGGATCCCGCCGGTGCGGAACCTTGGATAACTGAGCCGAGTGTAAACCTTGGTGTTAAGTCCAAGGTCAAGCCTCTTTATCTCCCTCTCTCGTTTGAGAGGGGCTGCCAGTTCGGTCCAGGAGCAAGTGCCGCTATATCCTTGTGATTGACGGGTGTTTGTCCTCGCCCGGGGCGCCTATACTGGGTGGCCCTATCCTCCCTCGATAATCAAGGACATAACATGAGCAATTCCGTTACTCTGCAAGGCAACCCCGTTTCCGTAGCCGGTCACTTCCCTGTTGCCGGTGAGCAGGCCAAGCCTTTCTCCCTGGTTGCCAAGGATCTGTCTGACGTGACCCTGGCGAGCTTCGCCGGTCAGCGCAAGATCCTGAACATATTCCCGAGCGTCGATACCCCGACTTGTGCCACCTCGGTGCGCAAATTCAACGAACAGGCCAGCGCGCTGGAGAACACAGTCGTGCTCTGCATCTCCGCCGATCTGCCGTTCGCCCAGTCCCGTTTCTGCGGCGCCGAAGGTCTGGACAAGGTGGTGACCCTCTCCACCCTGCGTGGTGCTGCCTTCATGCAGGATTACGGTGTGGCCTTCTCCTCCGGTCCGCTGGTGGGCCTGACTGCCCGCGCCATCGTGGTGCTGGATGCAGACAACAAGGTGCTGCACAGCGAGATGGTTGCCGAAGTAGCCGATGAGCCGAACTACGCGGCCGCCCTGGCTGCCCTGTAAGCTTCCGAGCGCAAAAATCCCGCCACGGTATGCCCGTGGCGGGATTTTTTTATGGATGGAACCCGGTTATCAGGGGGTCTTTACAGGCTGGGTGGCGGGTAATGGCTCAGGGTGTGGCTGCCAGTGTTCGTAGGGTCTGTGGATCTTGCTGTATATCTCCTCCAGCTTGCCTGATGCCGCCAACCTTTCTATGGCTTGCGCCAAAAACGCATCCATCTCATTGCCGGCTGCGCCCTTCTGAATAATAAACACATCTTCAAAGTCGCCAAAAAATTCTCGCTGGATATTGGTCAACCCCAGCTGGCGAAGCATCAGGTCCGCTTCCTCCTGTGCCCAGATAAAGGCATCGATACGGCCACGGGAGAGCTTGCGAAGGGATTGCTCGATACTCATGGAACGTTGTACTTGAAAGGGGAGCTCACCGGGTACGGCCTCGATTAACAAATCCCGTTGCGTCGCTTCGATGCCATAGGCCATGTCGGTGGTGACAGGATTCGCTGTATTGCTGTAGATGACATGGGCTACCTTGCCAAAGCTGCGGGTGCTGAAGCGATAGGGCAGCATGTCTGCATCGTGCAGATTGCGAATGGCGGGCAGGCTGAAATCGGCCTTGCCGTTGATCACCCCCGCCATGGCGCGGGCAATGGGGTAGATGGTGATCTCGATAGTCATATCGGGGTAGAGCGCGTCAATCTCATGGACCAGATCGACGAAGGGGCCTGTCTTGTCGGCGTTGATAAGGCCTGGCAATTCACCAAGGTGGGCCTTGATGACGCGGACCGGCTGGGCTGGGGGGCTGGAGGTGGTCGACGAGGTCTGGGAGAGACCTATGGTCGTGATACCGAGCAGGCCGAGCAATAGCATGGGGATATGTCTGAGCATGGTCTGTCTGCCTTCGAGGTGAATAATACTATTGTAGACAGCCATGACCCGGGCACAGTGCTCTTCCTCTTGCCGCTTGCGGATAGGGTTTTACTTCTTATGCCCCGCTAACTAGACTTCGCCTCCCACTTCTTTATCCGCGTACCCCCATGACCTTTAGCGAACTCGACCTCCATCCCGCCTTGCTGGCTGCCCTGCCTGCCACCCTGCACACGCCGACTCGCATCCAGCAGCTTGCAATACCCCTGGTATTGGCGGGGCAGGACCTGCTGGCGCTGGCCCAGACCGGCAGCGGCAAGACGCTGGCGTTCGGGCTGCCGCTGCTGCAACGGCTGGATCCCGCCTCCTGCCTAGTGCAGGGACTGGTCGTAGTGCCGACCCGCGAGCTGGCGATGCAGGTGAGCGCTGCCTTGCAAGGGGTCGCCGAGGCGCTGGGGCTACGCGTCCTGACCCTGTGCGGTGGCGTGACACAGGAGCGGCAACAGGCAGAGCTGGCGCTGGGGCCGCAACTGTTGGTGGCGACGCCGGGGCGACTGCGGGATCTGCTCACTCAGCAAGTGCTGGGGCTGGATGGCCTGCAACAGCTGGTGCTGGATGAGGCGGATCGCCTGCTGGAGATGGGTTTCTGGCCCGATATCCAGTGGCTGATGAATGAGATGCCCTCGCAGCGTCAGACCCTGCTCTTCTCCGCCACACTACCTGCCGAGCTGGATGACCTTGCCAATGGCTTGCTGACAGCACCGACCCGCATCGAGGCCAATCCCCTCAACAGCCTGGTCAACGAGATCGAGGAGCGGCTCTATCTGGTCAACAAGAGCAGCAAGGTGCCTGCGCTGATCAGCTTGCTCAAGGAGCAGGCCTGGCCGCAGGTGCTGGTGTTCATCAGTGCGCGGGACGATGCCGACGGCGTGGCCAGGAAGCTGGCCAGGGCGGGGATCCCGGTTGCCGCCCTGCATGGGGAGAAGGAACAGGCGGTTAGAGAGCTGGCACTCGACGATTTCAAGGCTGGCAAGGTGCGGGTGCTGGTGGCCACCGACCTGATGGCGCGGGGCATACATGTGGAGGCATTGCCTGTGGTCATCAACCTGGACTTGCCCGCCAGCGCCCCCGTTTATGTTCACCGTATCGGCCGTACCGCTCGCGCCGGGTGCGAGGGGCTGGCCATCTCGCTGGTGTGTCACGGCGAGAGCGATATCTTGGCGGCGATCCGCACCCTGACCGGCCGTGAGCTGCCGCTGGGGGAACTCGCAGGTTTCCCGGTGACCGACCTGCCCGCCAGCGGGGAGGGCAAGCGCCCACCTCGCGACAAGCAGGCTAACCGTCGCACCGCCAACAAGCGCAGCGTCAAGCAGTTCAAGGGCAAGGTCTAGTTCAAGGGTGAGTTGGACTGCCCGATTGGGCAGTACCAAAGGACGCCGGTTTCACTATGCTCCATGGGTTTAACCATGGAGGGATAGAAGATGACAAGCCTGTTAATGGGGCCCCTGCTGGGGCTCGAAGCGGAGACGCAGTACAGCATCTGCTTTCTGGCTGGGCCCGGCTGCAAGGGCGCCAGCATCAGGATCAACGGCGCCTTGCTGCCTGCCAGCAAGCAGGCGGATACCCCCAGAGGGGGCTTGTGGCGGGCCAGCTGGACGGCAAGCCCGGCCGCCGAGGGTGCTGCTGTGGAGTACCGCATCCTGCTAGATGGGGAACCCGCCCGGGATCTGGCCGGGGACGACCATTGGCAGTTTCATCTGCCGGGGCTGGCGGAGCCGGTGCGCATCGGTTACGCCTCTTGCAACGGTTTTTCCGACTTCAAGCTGCTCACCTCCACGCCTCAGCCCTATGTGATGTGGGACAGGCTTGCCGCCGAACACGCCGCGCATCCCTTCTCGCTGTTGCTGATGGGGGGGGATCAGGTCTATGCCGATTCCCTCTGGACCACGGTTCCCAGCCTCAAGGCCTGGAACGAGCTGGACAGGACGGAGAAGGTCAAACGCAAGGCGACCCGCACCATGGAGGAGCAGCTCGATCGCTTCTATTGCGATCTCTACTGCAAGCAGTGGAGCCGGCCCGAGGTGGCCCGCCTGCTGGCCCGGGTGCCAAGCGCCATGATGTGGGATGACCACGACATCTTCGATGGCTGGGGCAGCTATCCCGAGGATCTGCAGGGCTGTGATGTCTATCGGGCCATCTATGCTGCCGCGTCCCGTTATTTCCGGCTGTTCCAGCTGCGCAGCAGCGCCAATGCCTCCCTGCTGGACCCGGTCAATTTGAATCACCACTCCTGGCTGCTGACGTTTCGGGGTTACCGGATCCTGGCGCTGGACAACAGAGCAACCCGCACCCAGGCCCAGGTGATGAGCCGGTCCCAGTGGGAGCAGGTCAACGGTGCGCTGGCCGCCTGCGACGCGGGCCACCTGCTGGTCATGGCGGGGGTGCCCGTGGTTTATCGGGACTTCTCCTTCACAGAGGCGGCGCTGGATGCCACCCCCTGGGAAGAGGAGCTGACCGACGATCTCAAGGATCACTGGCGGGCCAAGGCCCATCAGGGGGAGCGGGCCCGTCTCATCATGCGGCTGCTGGACAACGCCCGACTGCGGCGCCAGCAGGATCAGGGCAGCAAGACACTGATCCTCTCCGGCGACGTGCACGTGGGCTGCCTGGGCGTCATCCAGGACAAGCGGGAAGGGGTCACCAATGCGCACCAGCTGGTCTCCTCCGGCATAGTCCATCCCTGTCCCACCCAGTTTCAGTGGATGGGGATCCTCGCCATGACCAACGACAATCCCGAATACCTCGACGAGAACCGCTTGATACGCGCCGAGCTCATCAAGCCGTTCGGCGCCCCCGTCTACCTGCGCACCCGCAACTTCGCCACCCTGCTGATGGGCAGCGACCACAAGCTGTGGGTCAACTGGCATTGCGAGAACGGGCTGGCCGCCAGCTATCCGCTGGCCTGATGGTCGGACAAACACAAAGGGCCCCGGCGGGCCCTTTTTTCTTTTCCACGTCATGCTCCCCGGGCCGTTTCATGCTCAGGGCTTGCCTTGTGCCTGGGCGAAGAAGTCGCGCCTAAACTGGCCGAGCACCTCCTCTCTGTGCTGCTGCCAGCGCTCGGGATCCATGCTCCCCTGACTGGCCGCCAGTTGTTGCTCCAGCTCGGTCAGCTGCTGCTGGTAGCGGCCGCGCTGATCCAGCTGTTGCTGGCGCGCACCGGCAAACGCCACGCTGGCCTCGGCCCGATCCGCAGGCAGGAAGTGGCGGGCCAATGTCTCCAGCTCCTCATCCCCCCACAACTGGCGCGCCTGCAAGAGGCGGGCATCCGGGTTGAACAGATCCGCCGCCAGATCCGGGTGATCCGCCGCCCACTCATCTTGCAGCCGGGTCAGGGCTGCCAGCCGTTCGGCCAGCGCCAGCTGTTCGCTGTCGCCGGCCAACTGATCCAGGGCCTGGGCGTAACGCCCCTGCAACCGTGTCAGGCTCTCCCCCTCACTCATCCACTGGGATTCCAGCGCGATCAGATTGACCAGCCGCTCGCTCAGCGGCTGGTCGGTGTCGCTGATCTCGCTGGCGAGCTGCTGGCTCAGCTCCGCAGGCATCTCTCGCCAGCTGGGGGGCTGTTGGGTGGACTGGCCCCCGCTGACCGCCGGGGTGAGCCGGGGCATGAGGGTTGTCATCGGCGCTGCTGGCGTCTGCTGCGGCTGACTTCCCCCATGCTGATTAACCTCGGCGTTTGCCGGGGCGGACCCTGGCTCATTCTGCCAGCCGAGGTTGAGCAGCAAGAGCGAGAGGACTGCCAGGGCCAGGATCCCGTAGCGGCGCTTCATCGGCTGATCTCGCCCTTGACCGGGAAGTGATCGGAGAGGTTGCTGGCGGGCCAGAGGCTGCCATCGCTGCTGCGCGGGATCCAGACGCTGTTGAGGTTATGACTGGCGGCGCCGTACTCCCGGCTCACCACCAGATAGTCCAGGTACTCGACGTTGGCGCCACCGGAGAGGGGGCCGCCTGCGTAGGGGTTGATCCTGGGGTCGAAGGTGGCTTCGGTATAGCCGCCATAGCCGGGTTCATGGGCGTCAAGATTGGCCAGCATGCTGGCGTAGTCGTCGGCGAACTTGCGCTTGTTGACGTTGAAGTCGCCGCCATAGATGACGGTGTCGCTGGCGGGGATCTTGAGGCTGGCGGCCAGGGTACGAATTTGGCCGAACTGGATCTGGCGCAGCCGTCTCGCCTCGTCGGTGTCGAAGCTGGCGGTGTGGGTGGCGAACAGATGCCAGGCTTTGCCCCCCTTGATCACCTCGGCGTACATCACCCCCTTGTCGGCGAAACAGTCGGTGCCGGTGCACTGGGGATAGACCAGCTGGGCCTCCCGCACGATTGGGTAGCGGCTGACGATCACCACGCCGCCGTCGTGGATGTTGACCCCCGGCTTGTCGAGCACCTTGGTCTGATAGGGGTACTCTTTGGCCAGCGCCTGCAGGAAGCCCTCGCGGCGGCCGTCGAACACCTCTTGCAGCAGCAGGGCGTCATAGCCCTTGAGGTAATCGGGCAGCAAGGTTAACCGTTCGCCAATGCTGGAGGCGATCACCGGCAGGGCCCAGACGTTGTAGCTGGCCACCTTGAGCTTGCTCTCCGAAGGCTCCGGTTGTTCCCGTGGTTGTGGCGGGGTCAGCATGTAGTGCAGATCGTCGTAACGGCCGGTGAATTTGGCGGCAAAGGCCAGCTCCTGCGGCCCCTGGGTACGATGCAGGGCGCGGTCGCTCTTCCACCCCGAGCTGACGGTCGGGGTGTCGCCACCGTGCTGCAGGGTGGTGTTCCACCAGGTGCCCTCCATCAACTGGTTGAGGCGATAGGTGTCGCCGCTGGCCGTGGTGACACGGGTTTCGAACAGATAGCTTTTGCCCGCCTTCACCCCCTCGTAGCGATTGAAGCTGAGCACCATGGCGCTCTCCCAGGGGCCCACCTCCGTTCTGTGCTGGATCCATTGGCTGCCCGCCTGCAGCTGGCCGCTGCCGCTCTGGCTGATTGCCAGCTGCAGGGGTTCCGGGCCGTTGTTGGTGAGGTAGACATCGGTATCGGCCAGCGCCTGCAATGGAAACTGGCTGACCAGCAGCAGGGCGGCATAACTGAGGGGCTTGTGCATCATTAAGTCCTTTTGGTTGAGGCACGATGGAAAGTGACTGTTATGGCGGGCATAGAGGTCATTTTATTTACATTTTTGTTACAAACAAATGAAAGGCCCCATATGGGGAGAGGGGGTGGCATTGAGGGGAAGGCTGCGGGTCAGTGGCCGTTCAAGCGGAGGATCTAGATCAGGCTTGGTAATCAAGGGGGCGCGTACCGGTCGGCACGCACCCCGGGTGACGGGTCAGTGGCGGAACTGGTTGATCAGGCGGGAGAGGGCATGCAGCCGCTCCACCAACAGCGTGATGCCGTCCAGGGCCTGCCTGCTGTTGTCGGCTGTGTGGCTGGCCAGCTGGTGGATCTGGTGGATGCCGTGATCCAGGGTACTGGTGACATCCGCCTGCTGGCTGACGGCCTGGGCAATTTCGTCGCTGGTGTGGGTGACCTGGGTCAGCATGCGGTTGATCTGGTTGAGCACCTCGGCTGTGGTGCTCACGTGCTGCTGGCAACGCTCCGAGGTCTGGGCCCCCTGGGTCATGCCATCAGCCAGCTGGCGGGTGGTCTGCTGCAGCGCCTGGATCATCTCGTGGATCTCGCCGGTGGAGCTGCGGGTCTTCTGAGCCAGTGCCCGTATCTCGTCGGCCACTACCGCAAAACCACGCCCCTGCTCACCGGCCCGCGCCGCCTCTATGGCCGCATTGAGGGAGAGCAGATTGGTCTGATCGGCGATCTGGCTGATCACCGCCAGGATCCCGCTGATCTTCTGGCTGTCACCGGTCAGTTGCGCCAGCACCTGATGGTTGGCATCAAGTTCTTCATGCAACTGATTGACCGATGATTGTGTGGTCGCCAGCGCCTGCAATCCCTCGGCCGATACCTGTTGTACCTCGCCCACCAGGGCGTTGGCCTGATGGGCGCTGTTGGCCACGTCACGGATCGACTGGCTCATTTGCGTGATGGCGGCGGCCAGCTGCTCGCTCTGGGCTCGCTGCTGTTGCAGGTGGGTGTCTATGGTCTGGATATTGCCCCTGTCATCCTCGGCGGCCTGCAGTATCTGCTGGTTGGTGTCGGCGCTGCGCCCCACCACCGCCTTGAGCTCGGCCCGCTTCATGCGCAGGGCCAGCTCGAGAGCCGCCAGTGTGTCCCGCCGTTTGGTGTAGAGCACCTGGCAGAGCGGGGTGCCCATCTCCTCGCCTGCCGTGGTAGCCAGCCGGTTGAGCCGCTGTTGCAGCCGCCAGCCGTGGATCATCTGAGCCAGCAGGGTCGTTGTGCCAATAACCCCCCACAAGGGATGGCCAGTAACGAGGGCCGTCAGCAGGGCGAGCAGGGCCGTGCCGGAGAGGAGCTGGGTGAGCTGGCCCGGCTCCAGGGTGAGCCGGCTGGGCCAGGGCAGCGCCTTGCCCGCCCGGATGCGGGCGTAGAGCTGCTCAGCCCAGGCGATGTCCTGTTCGCTCGGGCGGGTACGCACCGACTGGTACTCTATGATCTGCCGCTGGTCGTTGAGGATCGGTGTGACGTAGGCGTTGACCCAGTAGAAGCTGCCGCTCTTGGCACGATTCTTTACCAGTCCCATCCAGCTCTTGCCCTGGCGCAGTCGCTGCCACATGTCGGCAAAGGCAGCCTTGGGCATGTCGGGATGACGTACCAGATTGTGGGGCACCCCTTCCATCTCGGCGGCGTTGTAACCGGCTACCTCGCAGAAGTGCTGGTTGGCATAGGTGATGTGGCTGGTGGGATCCGTGGTCGAGATCAGGGATAGGTGGTCGGGGAAGCGTATCTCCCCCTCCCGTTGGCTTGTAGTCATGTGAGCATCCTGAGTGAGTCAAGTAACTGATAATTTTGTTTTTATTTTTGTGATGGTTACCGGCTCATTCTATGGGGCGGAGATGACACTATCTTGGCTTGGGTCAATTAATCGACACTCTAGCCTGGTGAAATAGTGCAAATAGAAAGCCCGCAGGGTTCAGGTTGCTGTCATGGGGAAAAGGGGCGCCGGGTGGCAGACAAAGGGGAATGTGATGGCGCCCCGACCGGGGCGCCAGGGATCAGCGACTGGCCAATGGGTAGGTAAAAAGGGCCAGATGGGCGAAGTTGAACAGGAAGTGGATGACGATGGCGACGCTCAGACGACCGCTGAAGTGGAACGCCAGACCGTAGCAGGCGCCCGCCAGGGCGGCAAACAGCATCAGCAGCGGGCCACCGGCGAGGTGAGCTGCGCCGAACAGCAGGCTGGCGACCAGGATGCCGAGCCAGAGCCGGCTGCGGGCGGCCACCCCTTGCTGGATGAAGCCGCGAAACAGCGCCTCTTCCGCCACGCAGGTGAACAGCAGATTGTTGAGGGCAAACAGCCACCACCAGTAGGGAAGGCCCGCTTCGGGCTTGAGCGCCCCCAGTTGCCAGGCGGTGATCAGCAGGGCCGCCAGCGGCAGCAGCAGGGCCAGCGCTCGCCAGCGGATCGCACCGCCCTGGCCGAGCAAGGCGGGCCAGGCCAGCAGCAGGCCGAAGAAGACCAGCGGCTTGTCCAAGTTGAGGTACATGTTGAAGGGCACGCTGGCGGGACCGGCCTGCACCTGATCCAGCACCTTCAGATTGTTGAAGCCGGGGATGAGGTGCAGCATCAGCGCTATGGCCCACAGCAGTATCAGGGTCAAGGCTACACCATGCCAGGGCTGGGGCAGGTTGGGGGTGCGCCAGGCCAGCAACAGGCCCGCCAGCGTGATCAGCAGGGCGGAAGGGCTGAGGTGGTCTAGGTAGAGGGCGGCCAGCAGGGCGACCCCCAGCAGGATCAGGCCGGGCAGGCGTTGCCGGGCCAGACAGAGCAAGACGGCCAGCGCCAGTGCTCCCCAGATGAGCGAATCAGGTAGAGGTAACATTGAGTCTCCAAGGCCGATAAAAGTCCCGCACCTTAACAAGTCGTCACATCATGACACAAGGCTTAATAGGCTGGTCGGATCCCTGCAAGGGTAAGCCTGCGGCGGGGAGCTGCCATGAAAAAGCCGGAGCTGAGGCTCCGGCTTTTCTGATACGGCATTGCCAGGTTGGGGGCGTTTTAGCGACCCGCCCCGGCAATCACACGGGATTTATCGACCGGATTCGGCGATGACGCGGGCTATGATGTCGGCGCGCTTGGTGGCTTCCAGCTCGCCCAGGGCGATGAGGCCGGCCTTGAAGATGACGTTCTTCGGCAGGCTGACATCGTCCAGGGTGGTGATGGCTTCGACGTGCAGACCGTTCAGACGGCTGGCATCGCGCGGGCTCAGGTTGACCTGAGTGTTCATCACCTGCTTGCTTTTCTTCTTGGCAGGCACGGCTTGTTTGGTCTGGTCCTGCTCGTCTTCCGGCTGTTCTGGTTGTTCGCCGTCAAAATCGTAAATAGACATAGTCAATCCTGTTGGGTTGCAAGGGGCATGCTCGCCCTAAATGTGGGTATTCAGCCCATATCCTCATTGCGGATAAAGGCGCGCCAGGAGCCTAGCACCTGGGCAAAGTCTTCCAGCCCGCACATGGCCAGCTGCTCATCATCGTAGTAGGCGAGATCGTCGAGATCCTCATCCTGTTCGATATTGAGGACGTTGGCTTTCACCTCGGCTTCCTCATGGGTGAGCAGCAGTGAATAGTCACCGCCGTGCAGCTGGTACTCTGTGCGGGTGCGATTGGACAGCTGGTCGATGATGGAGAAGAGCTCATCGAGCTTCTCCTCATCCTTGCCAACTTCATCGATCAACCACTGACCGATGGCCTCATGACCCATGGAGAACCGGGCGCGATAGCCACCGAACGGGTCGCGGCGAAATTCATAGTCCATAGCGGAGTCCATATCGGAAGGATGAGGCCACCACAAAGCGGACTGGCATAGCGTCAGATCCATGATCCATGGTGGGTCACACATAGCGTAAAGTGGCCTATTCTAGCGATCCCTCCCGCGCTTGTCTTGATGATGTGGGATCTTTGCACGTCGGCCCCTGTGATTGTGGGCCACCAGGCGTCATGCCAGCTTGTTGTCCGGAGATGTTATGCAGCTAAACGATACCCTGGCCCGTCAGATAGTGAGCAGGGCGATGAAGATACTGTCGTTCTCGGTCAACGTGATGGATGAACACGGTTTGATCATTGCATCCGGCAATCCCGAGCGCCTCCATCAGCGCCACGAGGGTGCCGTGCTGGCGCTGACCGAGAACCGGGTGGTGGAGATAAGCGAGGCGACCGCCCAGCAGCTCAAGGGGGTGCGCCCTGGCATCAACCTGCCCATCGCCTATCAGGGGGAATTGCTCGGGGTCATCGGTATCTCGGGCGATCCGGACATAGTGCGTGCTTACGCCGAGCTGGTGCGCATGACGGCCGAGCTCATTCTGGAGCAGGCGGCGCTCACCGAGCAGTTGCAGTGGGACAAGCGCCACAAGGAGGAGCTGGTACTGCAGCTCATTCGCGGCGAGGGGCGGGTCGATCAACTGCAACAGGCGGCCCGTTTCCTCGAGCTGGATCTGGCCCAGCCTCGGGTGGTGGCGGTACTGGCGCTGGAGGAGGCGGATCCCGCCCGCCTGCGGGAGCTGGTGCATCTGCTGGAAAATCCGGAGCGGGACAATCTGGTGGCCATCAACGGCCTCGACGAGATAGTGGTGCTCAAACCGGCCCAGCTGAGCGGCGGCGTCTGGCAATCGGAGCAGGAGCGCAGCCGCATCAAGCAGTTGCTGGCCCGCATTCCCCACTTCAAGGTACGGATAGGGGTGGGTGATTACTTCGGCGGCATAGATGGTCTGGCGCGCTCCTACCAGACGGCGCGGAATACTCTGCGCCGGGGCATGCGGCAGGCTCCGCGCAAGCAAGTCTACTTCTTCGAGGATTACCGGTTGCCGGTACTGCTCGGCAGTCTGGCGGACTCCTGGCAGGCGGATCAGTTGCGGGCGCCCCTGCTCAGGCTGGCGCAGGAGGACACAAAGGGAACGCTGCAAAAGACGCTGCGCCAATATTTCTTGCAGGATTGTGATCTGCATCCCTGTGCCGAGGCGCTCTTCATCCACCCCAATACACTGCGCTATCGGCTGACCCGGATCGAGCAGATAACTGGGTTGAATTTCAACAAGTTAGACGACAAGTTCTTGCTCTACCTCGGGCTCAATCTCGACAACTGATTTGTTGTAATGAACAAAAAACCTCTCTTTAAATAGGCTTTATTTGGCTTTTCAGCCAACGCATTCCGATCCCGGATCACCATAATGGCCACCACTCACTCCCATTCAAGGTGCCCGTCATGATCCCTGTATCCGCGCTCGGCGCTCTCGCCGCGCTCTCCATCGCCATCTTCCTCATTCTGAAGAAGGTGCCGCCCGCCTACGGCATGATAGTCGGCGCCCTGGCCGGTGGCCTGATCGGCGGGGCCGATCTGACCCAGACCGTCGCCCTGATGATAGGTGGCGCCCAGGGGATCACCACTGCGGTGATGCGGATCCTGGCGGCCGGTGTGCTGGCAGGTGTGCTGATCGAATCGGGCGCCGCCACCACCATCGCCGAGACCATAGTCAAGAAGCTCGGCGAGACCCGCGCCCTGCTGGCGCTGGCACTGGCCACTCTGATCCTGACTGCAGTCGGCGTCTTTGTGGACGTGGCCGTCATCACGGTTGCCCCCATAGCGCTTGCCATAGCGCGCCGTGCCGACCTCTCCAAGGCGGCCATTCTGCTGGCCATGATAGGCGGCGGCAAGGCGGGTAACGTCATGTCCCCCAACCCGAACGCCATCGCCGCGTCCGACGCCTTCCACCTGCCGCTCACCTCCGTCATGGCGGCCGGCATCATACCTGGCCTGTTCGGGCTGGTGATGGCCTACTGGCTGGCCAAACGTCTGAACAACAAGGGCAGCAAGGTCGCGGCCGACGAGGTGGTGATCTTCAGTGGCAGCAAGCTGCCCGGCTTTGGCGCCGCCATCAGTGCGCCCCTGGTTGCCATACTGCTGCTTGCCCTGCGCCCACTGGCCGGTATCGTCGTGGATCCGCTCATTGCCCTGCCCCTCGGCGGCCTGGTCGGGGCCCTTATGATGGGCAAGTTCAGCAAGGTGAACCAGTTTGCGGTCTCGGGTCTGGCCCGCATGGCGCCGGTGGCCATCATGCTGCTGGGTACTGGTACCCTGGCGGGCATCATTGCCAACTCGGGTCTGAAGGATGTGCTGATCAGCGGCCTGACCGCCTCCGGTCTGCCCTCCTACCTGCTGGCCCCCATCTCGGGTGCCCTGATGTCGCTGGCGACCGCCTCGACCACGGCCGGGACAGTGGTGGCTTCCAACGTGTTCAGCTCCACCCTGATTGAGCTCGGCATCAGCAGTCTGGCGGGGGCCGCCATGATCCATGCCGGTGCTACCGTGTTTGACCACATGCCCCATGGCTCCTTCTTCCATGCCACCGGTGGCAGCGTCCACATGGGCGTGGGGGAGCGCCTCAAGCTCATCCCTTATGAAACAGCCGTCGGTCTGACCATAGCAGCCGTCTCCACCCTGATGTTTGGCGTGTTTGGTCTCGCCTGAGGAACTGATATGAAAATTGTTATCGCACCGGATTCATTCAAGGAGAGCCTGAGCGCCATGGCTGTGGCCGATGCCATCGAGGCGGGTTTCAAGCAGGTGTTGCCAGAGGCCACCTACATCAAGCTGCCCATGGCCGATGGCGGCGAGGGCACAGTACAATCCCTGGTGGATGCCACCGGGGGTCGCATACTGCCGTTTTATGTGACAGCGCCGCTCGGCAACCAGGTGCAGGGCTTCGTCGGCCTGCTGAGGGATGGCGAGCGCGCCGTCATCGAGATGGCGGCGGCCTCCGGCCTGCATCTTGTCCCCCCCGAGCTGCGCAATCCGCTGCACACCTCCAGCTTCGGTACCGGTGAGCTGATCCTGGCGGCCCTCGACATGGGGGTGAAGCACCTGATCCTCGGCATAGGCGGCAGTGCCACCAACGATGGCGGTGCCGGCATGATACAGGCGCTCGGCGGCAAGCTGCTCAAATGCGATGGCACCCCCATAGCGCCGGGCGGCGCCGGGCTGGCGGATCTGGCCACCATAGATCTGAGCGATCTGGATTCCCGTCTGAGCAGAATCACCATAGAGGTGGCCTGTGACGTGGACAATCCGCTGTGCGGCCCGAAAGGCGCCTCCGCCGTGTTTGGCCCGCAAAAAGGGGCCAACGCCGACATGGTGGCCCAACTCGATGCCAACCTCTCCCGCTACGCCGACTGCATCGAGCAGGTCCTTGGCAAACAGGTGAGAGAAATCCCGGGGGCGGGCGCCGCCGGTGGCATGGGGGCGGCCCTGGTGGGCCTGCTCGGCGCCGAGCTCAAGCCCGGCATCGAGATCGTCATAGCGGCGTTGAAACTGGCCGAGGCTGTGGCCGATGCGGATCTCGTCATCACGGGGGAGGGGCGTATCGACAGCCAGACAATTTACGGCAAAACGCCAATCGGTGTCGCACGCTGTGCCAAGCAGTTTGGCAAGCCGGTGATAGGTATTTCAGGGTGTCTCACCGACGACTACGGTGTGGTGCATGAGCACGGGCTGGATGCGGTGTTCGCCGTGGTCAACCGCGCCATGTCCCTGCCGGAGGCATTGGCGACAGCCACCACCAACCTGCAGCTCACGGCCCGCAACGTGGCCGCGCTCTATATGCTGCGACGCTGATCCTCTTTTGGCCGGTGCCTGGCACCGGCTTTACCCTGCCCCGTGTCGCGGTGATGACCTGTCTTTGTGGCAGATCTGACCGCAATACCTTGGCGATCTCCCGATCGGCTTTTTTCATTATCTTGCTGTATCTCCATCGCTTTTCTACGGTTTCTATATTTTGGCCGACCACTTTGCGGCATAGTGATCCCCCATAGTACAAGGAGCCACCCATGATCTTGCTGACCCTGGGGGTACTGCTGTTTACCCTTATCCATCTCTATCCCTGCTTCGCTGCGGCCCATAGAACCCGCCTGCGCGACCGGTTGGGGGAGAACCGTTACAAGGGACTCTTCTCGCTGCTGGTGTTCGTCGCTTTCGGCTTGATTCTGGCTGGCTGGCGTTCGTCCAGCCCCATGCCGCTCTATTTTCCGCCCGCCTGGGGCCCGGCTCTGGTGATGGGCGTGATGCCAGTCGCGCTCATTCTTTTCTTCTCGGGCCAGGGGCCCAACCACTTCCGGCGCTGGCTGGTTCATCCCCAGCTGCTTGGTACCCTGCTCTGGGCTGGCGCCCATCTTGCGGTCAACAGCGAGGCCCGCTCCCTGGTGTTGTTCGGCGGTATCGGTCTGTGGGCCCTGGTCAGCATCATCTGGATTTCGGTGCGGGACTGGCAGCGTCATCCCCGTCCCGCAGCAAACTGGGTTGGTACTGGTATCAGCGTGGGAGCTGGACTTGCGGTCACGGCTATCTTGATCTTCTGGGGTCATGGCTGGCTGACCGGCATACCCTTGCGCTAAATGATGGGGATGAACCGACTGCGCCACCTGTGCGTATGACGCTCATCTGTTTAAAAGGAGTTGCCCGATGAAATGGTTCACTTTGTTATTGCTGCTTGGTGTCGGGACGGCCTCTGCCGCCTGCCCTGATTATTTCAATGTGGAGCAACGGGAGCTCAACAGCACCCAGCGCCACAACCTCTGCCAGTTGACCGAAGGCAAGGTGGTGCTGGTGGTAAACACTGCGTCTTATTGCGGTTATCGCGGCCAGTTTGGGGATCTGGAGACGCTTTATCAGACCTACAAGGACAAGGGGCTGATAGTGCTGGGTTTTCCGTCCAACGACTTCTGGCAGGAGTCGGGGGATGAGGACAAAACCGCCGCTGTTTGCCGCCGTGACTACGGGGTGACCTTCCCCATGTTCAACCGGCTGGCGGTACGCGGTGACGATGCGAGCCCGCTCTACAAGGGGTTGGCCGCGGCCGCGGGCGAGGCGCCGGGCTGGAACTTTCACAAGTACCTGATAGGTCGCGATGGCAAGCTGATCGCAAGCTATGGTGCGAACCAGAATCCGGCCGACGATCCTCTGCAAAAAGAGGTCAAACGGGCGCTCGGACTTTAGGTCTACCGCGCTGCGGGCCGCTCTGGAATAATGGAGGCCCGCTTTCCTGTCTGGTAACTCTGTGCTGCAACGTCTGCCCCAAATGGTGATCTTCGATGCCCTGGTCCGTGAACAGGGCATCTCGGCGGCCGCACGGCGGCTCGGCGTCTCCAAATCCCACATCAGCAAACAGCTGGCCCAGCTTGAGGCCGAACTCGGTGCCCAGCTGGTGCAGCGCACCACTCGCCGCTTCTCCCTGACCGAACTCGGTCAGGAGTATGCCCGTCACTGCCGCGCTTTGGTGGCGGTGGCGCTGGAGGCGGACTCCATGGTGGCGGAGCGCCGTGGCAAGGTGAGTGGCGTGCTTCATCTTGGGGTGGGCCAGTCGTTTGGCCGGCTGCACGTGATCCCGCGCCTCAAGGCGTTTCAGGATCGCTACCCCGAGCTGGAGCTGGAAGTCTCCCTGTTCGATCACAGAACCAACCTGGTGGATGAGGGGCTGGATCTCTGGATCACCACCTATGAAGACAAGCCCGAAGCGCTGGTGGGGCAGCGGCTGGCGGATATCCACTTCGTGCTGGTGGCCTCGCCGGACTATCTGCTGAGCCACGGCACACCCTTGCACCCGAAAGATCTGGCCCAGCACAACTGCATCACCTACCAGAGCCGGGAGCGGCGCTACCACGAGTGGTCGTTTCGCCAGGGCAAGGAACGCCAGACGGTGCAGGTGGCCGGCAACTACCGGGTGGATCTGGCGGAGGCGGTGCGCGATGCCGCCCTGGCCGGGCTCGGCATCGCCTATGTCGCCAACTACTTGCTGGACAAGGAGTTGCAGTCCGGTCAGCTGATCCCCCTGCTGCCCCAGTGGCGGCCGAACCAGAAGATGGCGGTGCACGCCGTCTACGCCAGGCGCGAACATCTGGATCCCAAGATCCGTCTCTTCATCGATTTCCTCAAGGAGAGCTTCGGCCCCAATCCCTATTGGGAGCAGCGACTTGCCCCCTGGCTTGGCGGCAAATTGTCCGGCACAGAGGAATAATCGTTTCCATATAAGAACACTGGCTTTCGCATGATACCAAAATTGAACCAAATCAGCGGGTTGGCGCAACCGATATCGTGCAAACGTTTTTGCTAACAGGGCTGTAACCAGGCGGGCTTGCAGTAGTGGGGCGGGGAGAGCAGAATCCGCGCCCATCTTTTGCCTCACCTGATGGAGTCCCTATGATTGCCCTGCTCGGCATACTGAGTATCCTGGCCCTGGCCGTACTCTGCTCTGATAATCGTCGTCGTATCCCGTTGAGAACAGTGGGTCTCGCCCTCTGCCTGCAAGTCCTCTTTGCCGGTCTGGTGCTCTGGCTGCCTGCCGGTCAGCACGTGCTGAATGGGGTCAGCGAGAGCGTCAGCAGCGTGATCGGTTACGGTCAGGAGGGGATCGCCTTTCTGTTCGGGGATCTGGCCAAGTTCAAGCTGGGCTTCATCTTTGCGTTCAACGTGCTGCCGGTCATAATCTTCTTCTCTGCGGTGATCGCGATCCTCTATCACATAGGCCTGATGCCGCGGGTCATCGCCCTGCTCGGCGGCGGTCTGCAGAAGCTGCTGGGTACCGGCCGTGCCGAGAGCCTCTCCGCCACCGCCAACATCTTCGTCGGCATGGTGGAAGCGCCGCTGGTGGTCAAGCCCTACCTCTCCAAGATGTCCGACTCCCAGTTCTTCGCCGTGATGAGCTGCGGTCTCGCCTCCGTGGCTGGCGGCACCCTGGTGGGCTACGCCAGTATCGGGGTTGAGCTCAAGTACCTGATAGCGGCGGCCTTCATGTCGGCGCCTGCCGGTCTGGCCATGGCCAAGATCCTGGTGCCGCCTGCGGCCGAAGACGTTGACCACTGTCAGGACGTGGAGATCCCCCGTGCGACCAATGTGATCGAAGCGGCGGCCGATGGCGCCATGGCAGGCCTCAACATAGCGGTCGCGGTCGGCGCGACTCTGCTGGCTTTTGTCGGGGTGATCGCCATGCTCAACGGCCTGCTAGGCTGGGCCGGTGATCTGGTGGGACTGGAGCTGAGCTTCCAGATCATACTGGGATGGCTGTTCGCCCCCGTCTCCTGGCTGATCGGTGTGCCCTGGGATCAGGCCCAGGCGGCTGGCGCCCTGATCGGGACCAAGATAGTCATCAACGAATTCGTTGCTTTCATCGCCCTGGTGCAGGATCAGACCCTGAACGAATCGAGCAAGGCCATCGTCACCTTCGCCCTGTGCGGTTTCGCCAACATCTCCTCCATGGCGATCCTCATCGGTGGCCTGGGCGCCATGGTGCCGGAGCGTAAATCCTTCATCGCCCGTTACGGCATGCGCGCCATACTGGCGGGTGTGCTGGCGAACCTGATGAGCGCCTCGCTGGCGGGGCTGTTCCTCGCCCTCTGATTGACCTCGAAGCTGGCACCTTCCGGTCAGAGCCCGCTTCGGCGGGCTTTTTGTGGTTGTTTTTCAGACAAAAAAAGCGCCTCAGAGGAGGCGCGGGGAAAAAGACAGATTGGAAGCGTCACATGGGTGCCACTTGAATGAGGGATGAGCCATGCCATCCAAGTGTGAAGCCATGATGCCTGACCCTGTCTGAAGCCCTTCTGAGGCGATTCTTCATACTATGTTCATGTTTATAAACGCAAAACAGCGCCACTCGAACAAGCCGGATCTCTGCTGTGCCAATGGCTGAAGTGAGTGTTTTACAGGGATGTCGCCACTATCAAGGAGTCAACTCGAACGAACTGGCGTTCTGTTGTTCCAGCGCCAGCAACCAGCGCTTGATGGGGATGCCGCCGGCATAACCGGTCAGCTCGCCGCTGCGCCCTATCACCCTGTGACAGGGCACTATGATGCTGAGAGGATTGCGGCCATTGGCCGCACCCACGGCTCGCACCGCCTTGTGGTTGCCGATGGACTGGGCTATTTCGAGATAGCTGACGGTCTTGCCGTAGGGAATGTCGCACAGAGCGCGCCACACGGACTGCTGGAAGGGAGTTCCCTTGGCGGCGAGCGGCAGATCGAAGCGTTGCAGACGGCCGGCGAAATAGGCGGCAAACTGCTCGACGTAAGGGGCCAGAGCCAGATCATCCTGACGCCACTGCTGGGTTGGCATTATGGGGCGCTCGCCCTGCATGAACTCCACGTGGCGCAGGCCATCCCGATCGATGGCGATGAGCAGGGGGCCGTGGGCGCTGTCGCAAAAACTGTATCTCATCTTCTCTCATCCTTGGCGTGGGCAAGTCGTAAGGCTGGCAGCATCACTCCAGCACGGGTTTGCCGCGGGCCGACTTGATGTCGCCCTTGCGCTTCTTGGCGTCGATCCGCTTGCGCTGGGAGCTGCGGGTCGGCTTGGTGGCATGACGGGCCTTGGGGCGCCAGGCGGCTTTCTTGAGCAGCTCCACCAGACGGCTCATGGCCTCTTTTCGGTTCATGTCCTGGCTGCGATGGGTCTCGACCCGGATCTGAATAAAACCATCGTGTACCCGGCTGTCGCTCAGCTTGTCGAGCCCCTCTTTGTAGAGCGGGGGCAGACTGGGAGAGCTGCGGTAATCAAAGCGCAACCAGACGGCGGAGTCAGTCTTGTTGACGTGCTGGCCGCCGGCCCCCTGGGCCCGCATAGCCTGAAACTGCAGCTCATGCCAGGGGAGGGTGACGCTGTTGGAGATGACTAGCATACTGCTGTGCTCTTGTTTGGTGCATAGGGAGAGGCTGGTTCAGCTTGGTGCCTCATTATGGGGCGAGATGTGCTCCCTTGGTGATGCCGGGGGGGATTCATCCAGGGCATAAAGGCTATCTTTTTGAAATTAAACAATAAAAAGACTTGGCACAAGAATTGATACCCAATTCATCACATACCATGGATTGGGAGCAACCAGATGAAGCTGATTACTGCGATTATCAAACCCTTCAAGTTGGACGATGTGCGTGAAGCCGTCGCCAGCCTGGGAGTCGAAGGACTGACAGTGTCCGAGGTCAAGGGGTTTGGCCGCCAGAAAGGGCACACCGAATTATACCGGGGAGCCGAGTACCAGGTCGACTTCTTACCCAAAGTGAAGCTGGAAATTGCGACGGCCGATGACAACGTCGAAGGGGTCATAGAGGCGATCTGCAAGGCGGCCTACACCGGCAAGATCGGCGATGGCAAGATTTTTGTCTACGATTTGTTGCAGGCGGTGCGTATTCGTACCGGTGAGAGCGATGACGAGGCGCTCTGATCGCTCGGGTGTCCTGGCGGCTTGAGCATGGGTAACCCTGTTTCGGATTGCCAGACCGGGCGGGTTGCCGACAGGTAGTCGCTGATTGACTCCATGGTGGGGCTGGATAGGATTCTATCCGGCCCTTTTGTTTGAACGGTGTTTAAATATGTGATCCCGCACTCGATGTTTTCTTGATCCGGTTGGCGAGGCCAATGCAAAATACAAACAGCAATGGTTATCACTCGATATAGCAACTCAAGGAATGGATGATGAAAATGAAGATGCTGGCACTGGCTTTTTCTACCCTGGCTGCTCAGGCTGCGTTTGCGGCAGGAGAGGTGAATGTCTACTCCAACCGTCAGGATGAACTGATCAAGCCCATCATCCAGCAGTTCGAGAAGGAATCGGGTATCAAGGTCAACGTGGTGTTCGCCAAAGAGGGGCTGAACGAGCGTCTGGAGCGGGAAGGCAAGCTTTCCCCGGCCGATCTCATGCTGACCGTGGACATCAGCCGTCTGACCGATCTGGTGGACAAGGGGCTGGTGCAGCCGGTGGACAGCAAGATACTGCAGGAGAATATCCCTTCCATCTATCGTGACCCGGAGAATCGCTGGTTTGCCCTGACCACCCGAGTGCGTGCCATCTATTCGAGCAAGGAACGCCTCGGCAAACTCGACACCATCAGCTACGAAGATCTGGTAAAGCCTGAATTCAAAGGGAAAATTTGTACCCGTAGCGGCAAGCATGAGTACAATGTGGCGCTGGTCTCCTCCATGATCGCCCATCACGGCATGGCGGATGCAAAAACCTGGCTGGAAGGGGTCAAGGCCAACCTGGCGCGCAAGCCGCAAGGCAACGACAGGGATCAGGTCAAGGCGATCAAGGATGGCATCTGCGATCTGTCCCTCGGCAACAGCTACTACCTGGGTGCCATGTTGAAAGATCCGGCTCAGAAGTCCTGGGCTGATGCTGTCTACATCAACTTCCCGAACCAGGCTGACCGTGGCGCCCACGTCAACGTGAGCGGCGTGGCCATGACCAAGCATGCCAAGAACAAGGAAGCCGCCCAGAAGCTGATGGAGTTCCTGGCTGGCGATACTGCCCAGCACATGTATGCGGACGTGAATGCCGAGTACCCGGTCAAGGTCGGGGTCGAGCCTTCCGCCATGGTCAAGTCCTGGGGCAGTTTCAAGTCTGATCCCATGCCGGTCAGCGAGTACGCCAAGCACCGCAAGGATGCCTTGCAGTTGCTGGATGAAGTAAAATTCGACTTGTAATCAGATGGGGCCAAGGGCCCCATCCACTTCTGTGGTCTCATGAAAAATTGTGGATGGATTGTCAGCAGCTGGGCCACCGCCCTGCTGCTGGGTTTGCCGGTACTCGCCCTGATCTTCTCAGCCTTCTCGGCAGACGGAGACCTGTTTCGTCACCTCGCCGATACTGTGCTGTTCGACTACCTTGCCAATACGCTGGGACTGGTAGTGGGTGTGGTGCTGCTCAGCCTGTTGTTCGGCGTACCTACCGCCTGGCTGGTAGCCATGTGTCAGGTACCGGGGCGCCGAGCCCTGCAGTGGGCGCTGATGCTGCCCATGGCCATGCCCTCCTACATCGTTGCCTACGTCTACACCGACCTGCTTGACTACTCGGGGCCGCTGCAGGCGGGGCTGCGCACCCTGTTTGAGTGGAGCAGACCGGCGGATTACTGGTTCCCGGCCATTCGATCCC
Organism: Aeromonas sp. 5HA1; assembly: GCF_029237245.1. Taxonomy (NCBI): domain Bacteria; kingdom Pseudomonadati; phylum Pseudomonadota; class Gammaproteobacteria; order Aeromonadales; family Aeromonadaceae; genus Aeromonas; species Aeromonas sp. 5HA1. The sequence goes on along the minus strand of NZ_JAACFW010000007.1, from coordinate 99,799 downwards.
TGGGCGGCGCCGCCTGGGTACTGGCGCTGGTGCTCTTTCCCTACGTCTATCTGCTGGCCCGCGCCTCGTTCTTGGAGCAGTCGGTCAGCCTGATCCACTCCAGCCGCTTGCTGGGATGCACCCCCTGGCAGAGCTTTCGCCGCCTCAGTTTGCCACTGGCACGCCCCGCCATCATGGTGGCGGTTTCCCTGGTGGCGATGGAGACCCTGGCCGACTTTGCCACTGTCCACTTCTTCGCCATCAACACCCTGACCACTGCGGTTTATGATACCTGGCTCGGCTATGGCAGCCTGGCCACCGCTGCCAAGCTCTCCTGCATGATGCTGCTGGCCGTGGTGCTGCTCATCGCGCTGGAGCGCCGCTCCCGCCAGCGTCAGCAGGTGTTTCAGAAATCCATGGGTCATGAGCAGCCGCTGCGTTATCCACTCAAGGGAGTCAGCCGTTGGCTGGCCGGACTCTGGTGCTGGGGACTGGTGCTGGCGGGTTTCGGCCTGCCATTTGTCATCCTGCTCGATTACGGCGTGCGCTATTTCGAACTCTCCTGGACGCCGGAGTTTGTCCGCTTCGCCGGCAACAGTCTGCTCATCTCGGCGCTGACAGCCCTGCTGGCCATGGGTATCGCCCTGCTGCTCGGTTTCTTCCGCCGCCTCGATGGCGGGGTCAAGAGCCTGCTGCCTCTGCGCATCGCCGCCATGGGATACGCCATGCCGGGTACCGTGCTTGCCATCGGCGTGCTGGTGCCGCTGACAGCCCTCGATTTTGGTATCAATGATCTGGCCGAGTGGCTTGGGGGGCAGGGGCCTGGCTTGCTGCTGACCGGTACCCTCACTGCCATCGTATTTGGCTATCTGGTACGCTTCGTGGCCATTGCCATCGGTTCTGTGGAGAGCAGCATGGGCAAGATCTCCCCCAGCCTCGACATGGCGGCCCGTTCCCTGGGACAGGGAGATGGCGGTATGCTGCGGCGGGTTCATCTGCCGCTGGTGCGACGGGGTCTGTTTGCCGGTGCCATGCTGGTATTCATCGAATCCATGAAGGAGCTGCCCGCCGCCCTGCTGCTGCGGCCGTTCAATTTCGATACCCTGGCGACCCACGTCTATCAATTTGTCTCGGACGAGATGCTGGAACGCGGCGCCCTGGGGGCCATCGTTATCGTGCTGGTAGGACTGTTGCCGCTCATCTGGGTCAACCGCAGCCTGGATAGCCAGGGGCACTGAGTCTGCAAATCACTCCCTGAATTGTTGTCCGGCGCAGGTCGGCCTGAATCAAAAGAATATGAGGAAGTCAGCCGTGTCTTGCTTGCAGGTTGAGAACGTCAGTTGCCGTTATAACGGTCGCAATGTGCTGGAGCAGTTGTCTCTGTCGGTGGCCGACAACGAGATTGTCTGTCTGCTGGGGGCAAGTGGCTGCGGTAAAACCACGCTGCTCAAGGCCATTGCAGGCCTGTTGCCGCTGGCCGAAGGAGAGATCCGCCTCGGTGCTACCCTGCTGGATGGGCCGGGCGCCAGCGTGCCACCCGAGGCGCGCAACATAGGTATGATCTTCCAGGATTACGCCCTCTTCCCCCATCTGACCGTGGCCGACAACGTCGGTTTCGGGCTGACTCGCCTTGACCGCTCCGCCCGTCAGCAGCAGGTGGAGGAGGCGCTGACGCTGGTCAAGCTGCAGGGGCTGGGAGATCGCTATCCCCATCAACTCTCTGGCGGGCAGCAGCAAAGGGTTGCCATCGCTCGCGCTCTGGTGTGCAAGCCGAAGTTGATGCTGCTGGATGAGCCCTTCTCGAACATCGATACCCAGGTGCGGATGAAGCTGATCCTCGAGATCCGCACCCTGCTCAAGCAGCAGGGGATCGGCGCCATCTTCGTCAGCCACAGCAAGGAGGAGGCGTTTGCCTTCGCCGACCGGCTGGCCCTGTTTCGGGCGGGCCATATCGAGCAGGTGGGACAGCCGGAGCAGCTTTATCGCCGCCCGCAGAACCGCTTCGTTGCCGAGTTTTTGGGCGGGGTGAACTATCTGGCCGCCGAGGTGGTGGACAGTCACTGCGTGCAGACGGCGCTCGGGGTTATCTGTGGCAGCGAGCCTCATGGTCGCAACCTAGGCGAGCTGCTGCAACTGATGCTCAGACCCCAGCAACTGTTGCTGGAGGCCGTCGTGGACGGCGAACTGACTGTGCTGGAGCAGCAGTTTCTCGGTCATCACTGTCGGGTGTTGTTCGAGTGTGGCGATCAGCGACTGGAGGCGAGCATAGGTGAGCCACTCGGCGGGGATCGCGCTCGGGTCAAGGTCGCTCCCCATGGGTTGGTGTTGTTTGAACCAGTGCAGTGAACAACTTGATATCGTTATGAAATCAATGAATTGAATTCACTCTGGTTTATAATCTCGCCACGCTAATGCCTATACAGGGGAGAGACAAATGAAAGCCCAAGCCGGGATCTGCGCAGAGCCGAATCTGCACGCCCTCTATCTGATGTTCAATCGCACAGGAGAGGCGACCGCACTGGTTGCCCGTCTGGCCAGCTTGCCTGCCCTGTGGGAAGCGGTTGCCGCCGATTTCCCCGATGCCGGTTTCACCGGCCTGGTCGCCGTCGGCGCCGATGCCTGGGATGACCTCTACCCTGTGGCCCGTCCGCCCCAGTTTCGCGGCTTTATGACGCAATCAGCCAACGGTCAGCAGGCGCCAAATACGCCGTTCGACCTCTTCGTGCAATTGCGTGCCGATCGGGTCGATGTTTTGCATCACGCCGGTCAAAGGGTGATGGCGCTGCTGGCGGGACTGGTGGCGCTGGTGGAAGAGGTACGTGGTTTCCGCAATCTGGATTGCCGGGACCTGACCGGCTTCGTCGACGGCACCGAGAACCCGCAAGATGAACACCGCGCTGAGGTGGCCTTGCTTGAGGGTGGCGAGTTTGCCGGTGGCTCCTATGTCCATGTGCAGCGCTGGGTACATGCCATGAGCGACTGGGAGAAGCTCGCCCTGAAGGAGCAGGAAGATATCATTGGCCGCACCAAGCGCGACAATATCGAATACGAGTCGGCCGACAAGCCGCTGACCTCCCATATCAAGCGGGTCAACCTCAAGACGCCCAAAGGTGAATCCATGGAGATACTGCGTCAGAGCATGCCCTGGGGAACCATGACGGAGCAGGGACTCTATTTCATCTCCTGCTGCCGCACTCCGTTGCACTTCAATGCCATGATGGCCAGCATGTACAAGGGGGAGGGCGGCCATTTCGATCACCTGCTGCGCTTCACCACGGCAGTGACTGGTGCGGCCTTCTTTGCCCCCTCGGAAGATTTTCTGGTGGCACAGGGTCAATAAGTCAGCATTTACCGGTGCGCAGAAAACAAAAATCCCGGCCTTGGCCGGGATTTTGCGTTCTGGCGGTACCGCCAAGAGGCGGTGCCCTGCGCATTGGCTGACATTAAGGGGTCTGTTCGAACAGCTCGAGGGCGGAGAGATAGAGCTCTTCGATATCGGTGTCGCTGGTCGGAGTGATGAAGATGGTGTCATCACCGGCGATGGTGCCAAGGATCCCTTCTGCCTTGCCGAGTGAGTCGAGCAGGCGGGCGATCAGCTGGGCTGCACCCGGGCTGGTGTGGATCACGACCAGAGCGCCGTTGTGGTCGACGTCGAGTACCAGGTTCTTGAGCGGGCTGGAAGTAGTGGGTACACCCAGTTCCACCGGCAGGCAGTAAACCATCTCCATCTTGGCATTGCGGGTGCGAACGGCGCCGAAGCGGCTCAGCATGCGCGATACCTTGGACTGGTTGATGTTTTCGAAGCCCATCTCTTGCAGGGCAGTCACTATCTCTGCCTGGGAGCCAAATCGTTCTTCTTTCAGCAAGGCTTTAAAGGCCTTGGCCAGTTTTTCTTGCTTGTCGTTGTGTTTCATCTTGGACTCACGAATGAGGAGGTGTGGCTGCCTGTCACGCTCAGGCGGCAGATATGAACAGCGTGCCCATTTTGCATTCATGTGCCTATTTTTGCAAGGAAGCGGCGGTTGTTCTGCATATTGATTCAAAATTAGCTTGCATCCCCCCATGTTGGGGCTAAAATCGGGACGAAATTTTGAAAACTTATTCAATTGGGCTGTATGGGTATTGAACTAATCGGTATCGCAAAATCCTGGCACAAGGTGCCGGTACTGCAAGATGTCAGCTTTCGGACTGAGCCCGGTGAAACCTTGGTGCTGCTGGGCCCGAGCGGTGCTGGCAAGAGCTCGCTGCTACGCATGATGAACTTGCTGGACACGCCGGATGCCGGCGTATTGCGCATCGGTGAAAGTGAATTTTCTTTCCCGTCCGGCCTGTCTGCTGCCGAATTCAACCGTCAGGCACAGGCACTGCGTCGCAAGGTGGGCATGGTGTTCCAGCAGTACAATCTCTGGCCACATCTGACCGTGATGGAGAATCTCATAGAGGCACCCGTCAAGTTGCTCGGCATGAGCAAGGCCGCGGCCATCGAGAAGGGCGCCTACCTGTTGACCCAGTTGCAACTGGCCGACAAGCGTGATGCCTGGCCTGCCCGCCTCTCGGGTGGTCAACAGCAACGGGTGGCCATTGCCCGTACCCTGATGATGGATCCGCAAGTGCTGCTGTTTGACGAGCCGACGGCTGCACTCGATCCCGAGATCACCAAAGAGGTGGCCGAGATCATCCGCAATCTGGGCCAGACTGGTATTACCCAAGTGGTGGTGACCCACGAGGTGGAGTTTGCCCGCAAGGTGGCCAGTCAGGTGATTTATCTGGAAAAGGGGCGGATCATCGAGTCCGGTACCGCCGCTATTTTCCAATCCCCGCAAACCAGCCGGTTTGCCGAATTCTTGATGCATTGATATTCAAATCGATAAGGAAGCTGTCATGAAAAAGAGTCTGTTGCTGGTTGCTGCCATGGGTTTGCTGAGCACCTCTGTGCTGGCCAAAGAGATCAAGTTCGCCACCGAGGCGACTTATGCACCGTTCGAATACCTGGACGACAAAAACGAGTTTCAGGGCTTTGACATCGACCTGGCCCGTGCCATCTGTACCCAGGTCAAGCTGGAGTGCAGCTTCCACAACCAGGCCTTCGACAGCCTGATCCCCAGCCTCAAATTCCGTCGCTATGACGCTGCCATCGCAGCCATGGATGTGACCCCGGAGCGGGCAGCCCAGGTCGACTTCTCCGACATCTATTACGAGAACTCAGCCGTGTTCGTGGCCAAGAAAGGGACCTTCAAGGGACCGGAAGACTTGGTCGACAAGACGGTCGGCGTGCAGAATGGTTCCTCCCATCAGTCCTATCTGGTGGATAACTGGATCAGCAAAGGCTTGCTGACCGTGCCCTATGCCAGCTACCAGAGTGCCTTCCTCGACATGATGAATGGCCGTACCGATGGTGTCTTTGCCGATACTGCCGTGGCGGCCGACTGGCTCAAGCAGCACAAGGAGTACGTCGTGATCGGTGCGCCTGTGACCGATACCAAGTACTTCGGTACCGGCTTTGGCATCGCAGTGGCCAAGGGCAACCTGGAGCTGCTGACCCAGCTGAACAAGGGGCTGGCCGAGATCAAGGCCAACGGCACCTATCAGAAAATCTTCGACAAATACTTCGCGCAGTAAGCCATGTTGAGCCTGTTGTTGGATGCAGCCTGGATGACCCTCGGGCTGGCCTTGGCATCACTGGTCGGTGGCATGGTATTGGCGCTGGGATTGAGCGCCGCCGAGCTGAGTAAACAGCCTTGGCTGGTGTGGCCTGTGGCTACACTGACCACCTTGATCCGTGGCTTGCCCGAGCTGTTGGTGGTGCTGTTCATCTACTTCGGATCGACCCAGGTGCTGTTTCTCATCACAGGCGAGTATGTGGAGTTCAGCCCGTTCGCCTGTGGCGTGCTCGCACTCTCTCTGCTGTTTGCCAGCTATGCCACCCAGACTCTGCGGGCGGCGCTCAATGCGGTGCCCGCCGGACAGCGATTGGCGGCGCTGGCGCTCGGTCTTGGCAAGGGGCACATCTTCTTTCGCATCGTGTTGCCCCAAGCCTGGCGTCATGCCCTGCCGGGCCTCGGCAACCAGTGGCTGGTGCTGCTGAAAGACACTGCGCTGGTCTCCCTCATAGGGGTGAACGAGATGATGCGTCAGGCCCAGATGGCCTCGGCCAGCACCTATGAACCCTTTACCTGGTATGCCGCCGCGGCCCTCATCTATCTTGCCATCAGCTTGGTGAGTGAATTCGGCCTCAAGCAGGCTGCCCGCTATACCCGCCGCTACGGAGGTTGACCATGCAGGACTATTTCATGACCCTGCTGGGTGGTCTGGCGATCACCTTGCAATTAACCGCCCTCAGTCTGCTGCTCGGTGTACTGATGGCGGCTGCCATGACATGGGTGCTGGAGCAGCGCATTCCGGTGGCGACCCAGCTGGTACAGCTGTGGGTGCTGATCTTCACCGGCACGCCGCTGCTGATCCAGATCTTCCTTATCTACTACGGGCCGGGACAGTTCGAGTGGCTCAAATCCGGGCCGCTCTGGCCGCTGCTCAAGCAGCCCTGGTTCTGCGCCGTGCTGGCCCTTGGTTTCAACACTGCGGCCTATTCAACCCGCTTGTTCAAGGGGGCGCTCGATGCCATTCCGTCCGGCGAGGTGGAGGCCTGCCGCGCCCTCGGCTTTTCGGCCGGGCAGACCCTGTGGATGAAGGTGCGCCACGCCGCCCGGCGACTGGTGCCCGCCTATTCCAACGAGGTGATCCTGGTGCTCAAGGGGAGTTCGCTCGCCAGCACCATCACCATCATGGATGTGATGGGCCTGGCCCAGCGCCTCAACGCCCAGACCTATGACACCCTGGCTGTGTTTACTGTGGCCGGTGCGCTTTACCTGACCATGAACGGATTGTTAACAATTGGGTTTCGCTGGTGTGAACGGCGAGCCCTGGCATTCCAGGCCTGAGCTCGGTAGAACTACCTCTTTGTGGTAGGTATAAATGCGGGAAATCTGTGCTTCTCCTCTGATTTTTTGCATTTCCCCCCATTTTTATGCGCCGCCTGTTTATTGGCTCACAGAACCCGTGATTGCAACTGTTATCAGATTGTTTTTTATGGGGGGATCCATTAAGGTTGGGCCCACAACAAGAAACAACCTTAAACCTACGCTTAAACATGGAGTTGATCATGAAAGTTGCCGTTCTGGGTGCCGCCGGTGGCATCGGCCAAGCCCTCGCTCTGCTGTTGAAAAATCGCCTTCCTGCTGGTTCCGAACTGAGCCTGTATGACATAGCCCCGGTCACTCCGGGTGTGGCGGTCGATCTGAGCCATATCCCGACTGACGTGAAAGTAAAAGGTTTCTGCGGTGAAGATCCGAGCCCGGCTCTGGTCGGCGCCGATGTGGTGCTGATCTCCGCCGGTGTGGCGCGCAAGCCCGGCATGGATCGTTCCGATCTGTTCAATATCAACGCCGGTATCGTCAAGAATCTGGTCGAAAAATGTGCCGCCTCTTGTCCGAAAGCGCTGATCGGCATCATCACCAACCCGGTCAACACCACGGTCGCCATCGCGGCTGAAGTGCTGAAAAAAGCCGGTGTCTACGACAAGCGTCGCCTGTTTGGCGTCACCACCCTGGATGTGATCCGCGCCGAGACCTTCGTGGCCGACGCCAAGGGTCTGAATGTCGACAAGGTGCGTGTCAACGTGATCGGCGGCCACAGTGGCGTGACCATACTGCCGCTGCTGTCCCAGATCGAAGGGGCTTCCTTCTCTGCAGAAGAAGTGGCAGCCATGACCAAGCGCATCCAGAACGCTGGCACCGAAGTGGTTGAAGCCAAGGCCGGTGGCGGTTCTGCCACCCTCTCCATGGGTCAGGCTGCCTGCCGTTTTGGCCTGTCCCTCATCAAGGGTCTGCAGGGCGAAGCCAACGTCATCGAGTGCGCTTATGTGGAAGGGGATGGCAAGCACGCTACCTTCTTCGCGCAGCCCATCTTGCTGGGCAAGAACGGCGTCGAAACCGTGCTGGACTACGGCAAGCTGAGTGCCTTCGAGCAAGAGGCGATGGAGGGCATGCTGGCCACTCTGAAAGCCGATATCCAGCTGGGTGTCGAGTTCGTCAAGTAAGCCGCATGGCTGACAACAAGGGGAGCTTCGGCTCCCCTTTGTCATTGCTGCAGGGTGCTGACGGTGACGGGCTAAGGGGATGGGCCTGGCTGCCGATAACAGAGAGCAGCAGGAGAACCTTATGATGAAACCCCTTACCCTTTTTGGCCTTGCTTGTTTGCTGACGACCCAGACACAGGGCGCGGAGCCACAGGTATCCGCCGCTGCACCTACGGCAAGCAGTGCAGTTTCCCTGGCAGAGTCAGCGATCGCATCCCCGCCTGCGGTTTCCGCTGCAGAGCCGGTGGCTGTATCTCAGCCTGCGCTTTCCGCCGCCGGACCGGTCGCGTCATATCAGCCTGAGGTGTCTGCAGCCGGGCCAGCAGCACCACTGCCAGTCGCTCCTTCAATGGCGCAGCCAGCTGCGGCTGCCTCATCAGCCGCGTCTGCCACAGCGTCGGATGGCGGGCTCTCTCCAACCAGTCAACCCATGACCAGCACGCCGACGAGCGGTGCAGATGACAGCGGCAACCTGCAGGCTGTGCCCCTCTATCGCCAGGACGAGCTGCTCAACTGGATTGAGCAGGGGCGTCATTTACAGCAGGTAAAACAGGACAGATGCCAGCTCACCCAGGATATCGAGGTGCGGGCCGAGGTGATGAAGGTGCCTGCCTATCAGTTCCTGTGGGGAGACATGCTGGCCTGGGGAGTGTGCATCAAGCCCAATGCGGAGCTCGGGGTCAAATTCATGTGGGATGCAGCCAATCAGGGGTTGGCACCTGCGCTGGAACAGCTGGGCCGTTATTACTGGAAGGGCACCCTGGTGCAAAAAGATCTGCTCAAGGCCGAAACCCTGATGCGTGAAGCGGCCAGTCTGGGGTTTCAGCGGGCACAGATAGAGTGGGTCGAGATGTTGCTGCAGGGGCTGGGCAGCCCGCTGGATTATGAAGAGGCGTATCACTGGCTGCACAGCACTGTCATTGGTGACAAGGCCTTGCATCAGAAGGCGACCAGCCTGCTGAATCGACTGGGCAACCGCATGCCTGCCAACGCCATTGCCCGTGCCAAGGCGATGCGTTAAATAAAAATGACCCACAAGTTTTCACCTGTGGGTCCGGATCCGGCCGCCGTGCCATGACAGGCCGGGTCCTCATTGCTTTATATGGTGCAACCCCGATTAAAGATCCTGGTGGGGGCCAAAAACTTCGTAGTGCAACTGTTCGGTCGGGATACCCGCCGCGATGAGTTGTGTCTTGATCCCCTGCATGAAGCCGAGCGGGCCGCAGAAGTAGTAGTGGGCCTGCGGTACCAGCAACTCGGATACCTGACTCAAGTCCATGATGCCGCTGAAGTCATAGTCCTTCCCTTGCTCATCCTGATCACTTGGCTCCCGATACCAGACCCGGCTCTGCAGCTTGTGGTGCTGTTGGCGTTTGCGCTGGATATCCTCCTTGAAGGCATGCAGCGAACCCCGTTCACAAGCGTGCAGCCAGCAGATATCCGCATCATGGCCCGCGCTCAGCAGTTGGTTGAGCATGCTCAGCATGGGGGTGAGGCCCACGCCGGCGGAGAGCAGCACCACTGGGATGCTGGCGCTGGCTTGCAGGAAGAAATCACCGGTTGGCGGCATCAGATCCACCTTGTCACCGACTTGCAGATGGTCATGCAGCAGGTTGGAAACCTGACCCTGCGGCTCGCGCTTGACGCTGATACGGTAATCGCGACCATTGGGGGCATCGGAGAGGGAGTACTGACGGATCTCCTGATATTCCAGTTCCGGGTGGTTGAGCTGGATGCTGAGGTACTGGCCCGGCTTGAAATGCAGCGCGGGTTTGCCATCGATCGGCGCCAGCATGAAGGAAGTGATGAGCTCGCTCTCGACCCGCTTCTCTTTGATGATGAAGGGGCGGGGGCCTTGCCAGCCACCGATCTCGCTCGCCTTCTCCTGATAGATCTCGCTCTCCCGGCCGATGAAAATACTGGCCAGTACCCCATAAGCCTTGCCCCAGGCATCCAGCACTTCGTCGGTGACTGCATTTCCGCCCAATTCTTTGAGCGTGGCCAAGAGATGACTACCTACAATGTGATATTGTTCCGGCTGGATCATGAAGCCCGTGTGTTTGTGGGCGATACGTTCTACTGCACCTGCCAGGGCCCCCAAGTTGTCGATGTTCTTGGCATAAGCCGCCACTGCGTTGAACAGGGCCAGCGGTTGGCCGCCGCTGCGCTGGTGAGCCAGGTTGAAAATATCCTTCAGCTCGGGGTTGTGACTGAACATGCGCTGATAGAAGTGCTGGGTGAGTGCAGGGCCCGCCGATTCGAGCAAAGGTATGGTGCTTTTGATGACGGCGATGGTGGCTTGATCTAACATAAGGGGTCCTTTCTAATTAAACATTTAAAATGTCACTTAATAAGCTGCATCCTAGATGTTTATTTGATCTGGATCAATAATCAATTTTCCGCGTGATGCGACACAGGCCCTATGAGACTAACTAGCTATACCGATTTTGGATTGAGAGCCCTGCTCTATCTGGCGACCTTGCCACAGGGGGAATTGTCGAGCGTGGCCAAGGTTTCCGCCTTGTATGACGTCTCTCGCAACCACATGGTGAAGGTGGTGAATCAGCTGGTGAAGCTGGGTTATCTGCAGTCACAGCGGGGCAAGAATGGCGGGATCCGCATGGCTTGCGCGCCAGAGACAGTCAATATCGGCCAGGTGATCCGTGCGCTGGAGGGCAACCTGGACGGCATCGACTGCAACTCGCCCGTTTGCCATATTGTCTCTGTCTGTCTGCTGAAAAGCGCCCTGAAGGAGGCGATGAACGCCTTCCTGGCGGTGATGGACAGCTACACGCTGCAAGACCTGCTGGCCAATCGCGACGAGCTGCAGAAGGTGTTCGGTGAGCTGATCCCGACCCTGGTGCTGGAACCAGAGCCTGACGACGAGAATGAGTGAGATAAAAAAGGCTGCCATCGGCAGCCTTTTTTCAATCTTCGAAACCCGATACGTTGCGGTATAAATCGGGCATGATCCGCGCCATCTTCACCATGTTGTTCTCTACTTCCATGATCTCAATGGGGTAGCCAGCCAGCCGCAGGCTGATGTTGGGCTGGGGGATCTCCTCCAGATATTCCAGAATTGCGCCATTGAGGGTTCTCGGCCCGTCGATGGGCAGTTGCCAGTTCATCTCCTTGTTCAGCTCGCGGATGCTGGCCGATCCTTCCACCAGGAAAGAACCGTCCGGTTGAGGATGGATCTCTTCGCTGGGCGCGGGAGTAATGGTGGTGGTGAAATCGCCCACTATCTCCTCCAGGATGTCGTCCAGGGTGATCAGCCCCTGAATGTCACCGTACTCATCCACAATGAGGCCGATCCGCTCCTTGTTGCGCTGGAACTTGGCCAGTTGCACGTTGAGCGGCGTCCCCTCCGGGATGAAGTAGATCTCGTCCACTTCCCGCAGCAGGCTCGACTTGTTGAACTGATCCCTGGCCATCAGCCGCAGCGCATCGCGGGCGTGCAGAAAGCCCACCACGTCATCGATGTTGTCTCGATAGAGCAGTATTTTGGTGTGGGCGCCGTGGGCCAGCTGGCGCAGTATGCTTTTCCAGTCATCGTTGATGTCGATGGCGTAGATCTCGCTGCGTGGCACCATGATGTGCTCCACCGTCATCTTGTCCAGGTCCAGGATACTGAGCAGCATCTCCTGATGGCGCTGGGGGATGAGACTTCCGGCCTCGTTGACTATGGTGCGCAGCTCCTCGGTATTGAGAGCATCATTCTTGTTGGGAGTGACTCGCAGCAGCTTGAGCAGGCCGCTGGTGATGCCATTGATCAGCCAGACGAAGGGGTAGAGCGGCACCATCAGCCCCTTGAGGATCCAGGAGGCGGGGTAGGCAATTCTTTCGGGGAACATGGCCGCCAGGGTTTTGGGGGTGACTTCGCCAAATACCAGCACGACCAGGGTCAGACCGAAGGTGGCGATGGCAACACCCAGATCGCCAAACAGCCGGATACAGACAATAGTGGCGATGGCCGAGGCGAAGATGTTGACCAGGTTGTTGCCTATCAGGATCAGGCCCAGCAGACGATCAGGTCGGGCGAGCAGTTGCTCGACACGGCGTGCGGCTTTGTGTTTGGTCTGTGCCAGATGCCGCAACTTGTAGCGGTTGATGGACATCAGGCCGGTTTCGGAGCTGGAGAAGAAAGCGGATAGAAAGATCAAGATAACGAGGACAATCAGTAGTGTACTCGTTGAGATGCTGTCCAAAAAGGGCTCCTGTTGGGGCTAGGTGAGTAAAAGTGAATATCAGCTCAGCAGCACTTCTTTCACGAAGCGGCTGCCGAAATAGGCCAGCGTCAGGATGACACTGCCGACAAAACTCAGGGTAATGACCCTGCGGCCACGCCAACCACGAGTATGGTGACCCCATAACAGCAATACGTAGACGCACCAGGCAAGGATCGAGAGGATTGCCTTGTGGGATTTACCCTGGGCGAACATGTCCTCCAGAAAGAACAGACCGGAGGCGATGGAAAGCGTCAGCAGGAACAGACCCGCCGAGATGAGCTGGAACAGACGCTTCTCTACCGTCATCAAGGGGGGCATGGACGGTAGCTGGCTGATCTTGCGGGACTTCAACTGACGGTCCAGACAAGCAAGCTGCAGTGCAAAAAGACCGGCGATCATCAGCACCGAATAGGCCATCAGCGCGAGACCTATGTGCAGCAGCAACTGGGGGTGAGCTTCCAGATGGGTAATATAGCGACCTGGTATCAGAGCACTGGCGGCCAGCAGCAGGGCGGAAAAACTGTAGACCACGGGCAGCAGGATCCAGCCGTTGAAGCGACGGGTGACGCAGGTCATGAAGCAACTGATGATAAGGCTGACCAGAGACGCGACGTTGAGCATGCTGAGATTCTGGCCGGAATGGGTCACCAGCACTTCGCTGGCCACCGACGCGCCATGGGTGACCAGAGCCAGTCCTATGCAGGCAAACAGGGGCGCTTGCCCGACTTGTTTGGCATTGAGCAGCAGGTGCAGCGATGCGACGATGGCGAGCAGATAGAATGCCAGGGCCAGAATAGAGATCACGATCATAACCAGGTCGTTGTTGAACAAGCGGTTGGAACAGGAGTGGCAGTATACCTTGCACAAGATATGCTCGCCAGTTGTGCTACCTCCGATCTGCCCATATATAGGCAGCAGGCGACCGCTTTGCGCGGTGAATAATTGTCCCCCAGCGCTACCTCACGCTGGCTGAGGTATTATAATGCCCCCATTTGTTCAGCTTGCCCGTTAGCTGGCTGATGACCGCCACGAGCGGTGAATAATCGTCCTCACAGGGCTGACTGGGGTATAATCCCCCCATTTGTTACGCCAAGAACCGGAATGCGTCATGTTTGAGAATTTGACTGAACGACTCTCGCGCACCTTGCGCAATGTCAGTGGCCGTGGCCGGCTGACCGAAGAAAACATCAAGGATACCTTGCGCGAAGTGCGCATGGCGCTGCTCGAGGCGGACGTTGCCCTGCCGGTAGTGCGTGACTTCGTTGCCCGCGTGAAAGAACGTGCCGTGGGCCAGGAAGTAGCCAAGTCCCTGAGCCCGGGCCAGGCCTTCATCAAGATAGTGCACGGCGAGCTGGTCTCTGTGATGGGGGAGGCCAATGAACAGCTCAACCTGGCTGCCCAGCCGCCCGCCATCATACTGATGGCGGGTCTGCAGGGGGCCGGTAAGACCACTACGGTTGGTAAACTGGCCAAGTTGCTCAAAGAACGAAGCAAGAAGAAGGTGCTGGTCGTCAGTGCCGACGTCTATCGCCCTGCGGCGATCAAGCAGCTGGAAACCTTGGCAAGCGACGTCGGCGTTGACTTCTTCCCGAGTGATGCCAGCCAGAAACCGGTCGATATCGCCACCGCGGCCATCGATCAGGCGCGCAAGAAGTTCTATGACGTTGTGATCGTGGATACCGCCGGCCGTCTGCACGTCGACAGCGACATGATGGACGAGATCATCCATCTCCACGCCACCATCAAGCCGGTCGAGACCCTGTTCGTGGTGGATGCCATGACGGGTCAGGATGCCGCCAACACTGCCAAGGCGTTCAACGAGGCGCTGCCGCTCACTGGTGTGATCCTCACCAAGGCTGACGGTGATGCCCGTGGTGGTGCCGCCCTTTCCGTGCGCCATATCACCGGCAAGCCGGTCAAGTTCATCGGTATGGGTGAGAAGACAGACGCGCTTGAGCCATTCCATCCGGATCGCCTCGCTTCCCGCATCCTCGGCATGGGCGATGTGCTGTCGCTTATCGAGGAAGTGGAGCGCACGGTCGACAAGGAGAAGGCCGCCAAACTGGCCAACAAGGTCAAGAGTGGCAAGGGCTTCGATCTGGAAGACTTCCGTGAACAGCTGGCCCAGATGCGCAACATGGGTGGCATGATGGGCATGCTCGACAAGCTGCCGGGCATGTCCGGCCTGCCGGATAACGTGAAAGATCAGATGGATGACAAGCTTACAGTGCGGATGGAGGCCATCATCAGCTCCATGACGCCCAAGGAGCGTGCCCATCCTGATCTCATCAAGGGTTCCCGCAAGCGCCGCATCGCTGCGGGCTCCGGCATGCAGGTGCAGGATGTGAACAAGCTGCTCAAGCAGTTCACCGAAATGCAGCGCATGATGAAAAAGATGTCCGGCAAGGGCGGCATGCGCAAGATGATGGGGCAGATGAAGAACATGCTGCCGCCCGGATTTGGTGGCGGTGGTCGCGGTCCGTTCTGATATTCCTGCTTGTCAGGCAGAAAGGCTCACCGAGGTGAGCCTTTTTCATGCCAACCCTTGCGCAAAAAATAGCTGGCTTGGTTGCAATTATTACGAATCCAAGTAGAATTATGCGGCTTATTTTAAGCTAGGGTCTGCGTATTTGCAGGCCTTGTTCATTAGATGTTTATGAGGACGATATGGTAACCATTCGTTTACAACGTGGTGGCGCGAAAAAGCGTCCGTTTTACCAGGTAGTAGTTTCTGACAGCCGTTGCGCCCGTGACGGTCGCTTCATCGAGCGCGTTGGTTTCTTCAACCCGGTCGCTTCTGGTTCTGCTGAAAAGCTGAATCTGGACCTGGCTCGTATCGAGCATTGGGTTGCTACTGGTGCCGCTGTTTCTGACCGCGTTGCCAAGCTGATCAAAGACGCTGCCAAAGCTGCTTAATCAGCCCAACGGTAAGGAGTTAAGGTGGAAAAACCTGTAGTTCTGGGCACTCTGGGTACCGTTTATGGCATCAAGGGCTGGCTTAAAGTGAACTCCTTCACCGATGTTGCCGAAGCGATTTTCGATTACAACCCCTGGATGATCAATCAGAACGGGGCGTGGCGTGAACTCAAGGTCTCGGCCTGGAAACGTCACAACAAGGGTCTGATTTGCAAGATCGATGGTATCGATCTGCGTGAAGATGCCTTGGCATTGACCAATGTCGAGATTGGCGTACCTGCCGATCTGTTGCCTGCGTTGCCTGAAGGTGAGTTTTACTGGCGTGACCTGATTGGTTGCTCGGTATCGACCACCAAGGGATACGACCTGGGCAAGGTGACCGAATTGATGGAAACCGGCTCCAACGATGTGTTGGTGGTTGAGGCCAATGTAAAAGATGCCTTTGGCGCGAAGGAGCGGTTGATTCCGTTCCTGGAAGAGCAGGTGATCAAGCATATTGATCTGACTGCTCGAACAATCGAAGTTGATTGGGATCCTGGTTTCTAGTTTCCCGCGGTAACACGAGTGCCGGAGGTTTCTTATGTGGATTGGGGTGATTAGCCTCTTCCCGGAAATGTTCCGAGCCATTACCGAGCACGGGGTAACGGGTCGGGCCGTCAAGAGTGGCCTGCTGCAGATTGAGTGCTGGAACCCCCGGGACTTTACCCACGACAAACACCGTACGGTCGATGATCGTCCTTATGGTGGTGGGCCCGGCATGTTAATGATGGTTCAGCCGCTGCGTGACGCGATTCATGCAGCCAAGCAAGCGGCGGGAGACGGGGCGAAAGTCATCTATCTCTCTCCTCAGGGGCGCAAGCTGACTCAAGCGGGCGTGACCGAGTTGGCGACGAATCAGAAACTGATTCTGGTAGCCGGTCGATACGAAGGTATCGATGAACGCGTGATACAAACCGAAGTCGACGAAGAGTGGTCTATCGGGGATTACGTGTTAAGTGGTGGCGAGTTGCCTGCCATGACCCTGATCGATGCGGTTTCGCGTCTGGTCCCGGGGGTTTTGGGCGATCAGGCCAGTGCCGAGCAAGACTCCTTTACGGATGGCTTGCTGGATCATCCCCACTACACTCGGCCGGAGTTGTTGGATGGATTGGCGGTGCCCGAGGCGCTGACAAGCGGCAATCACGAAGTGATCAGGCGCTGGCGTCTCAAACAGTCGCTCGGACGAACCTGGCAAAGAAGGCCGGAACTTATTAACAACCTAGCTCTGACTGACGAGCAAGAATCACTTCTTGCCGAGTATGTCCGCGAAGTGCGTGACAGCGTTAAGTAGAGTTTTCAGTTTATCCTAGGTAAGGAAAGACAATGAGCAAGATTATTCAGCAGCTTGAACAAGAGCAACTGCGTACCGACATCCCGGCATTTGCCCAGGGCGACACCGTACGTGTTCAAGTTCGTGTTAAAGAAGGTGGCAAAGAGCGTCTGCAGGCTTTCGAAGGCATCGTTATTGCCAAGCGTAACCGCGGTCTGCACTCTGCTTTCACCGTTCGCAAGATCTCCAACGGCGAAGGTGTTGAGCGTGTATTCCAGACTCACTCTCCGCTGATCCACAGTGTAGAACTGAAGCGTCGTGGTGATGTTCGCCGCGCCAAACTGTACTACCTGCGCAACCTGTCCGGTAAAGCTGCTCGTATCAAAGAGAAGCTCAACTAATTCGATTCGAATTGGTGTCGATATGTCGGCAAATAGCTCGACAGGTAGTGAAAAGGCTCGCCAATGGCGAGCCTTTTTTGTGTCCGCTGTTCAGGATCCTGACCGTACGCCAGCGTTCTGACCGCAGCTTACTGATTGACCCGTACCACAGAGTTGTCCCGTCCGAAGGGGCCTGGTACATAGTCGTCCGCCTCCCAGTCGTTGTCGTAGAGCGTCTCTCCGTTCGGTTTCACCAGCTGGTAGCAGTATTCGAAATGGCTGGGGCCATCGGTGGGCAGGTTGAGAGTGGTCCTGAACTCCCCGCTCTTCATCCGTTTGAGCTCTATGGGTTGCCACTGGCTGAACTCTCCCAGCAGCAATACCTGCTCGGCTTCACCTGCAGCCTCTTTTTCCACCGCGAAGGTCACCTTGACCTCGGGGCGGGACTTGAGAAATTGCTTGTTGATCGGCATGACGCCTCCTTGTCATTGATTGCGAAGTAATAGCTGTTGGCTATTTTTATATCACTTTATGACAAGGATGTTTATAACGGAGATCAAAGGGGCAGGGCAAAGTGTCGTTGCAGCAGGCCATGAGTGAACCCTATCTTGAGGTAAAAGCCTCGTGGCAGTGTCAAAATTGGCTGACCATTGCGGCCGATGGCACGGGTCAGCGCCTTGTTGTTGGCTGCCTTGGGGCGTAACTGCATCACCTGACCATGGCGAGCACTTATCTGCTCGACCTCTCCCAGCACTATCATGTCCATCAACTCTTCCCAGTCCTGGCGCAGCAATTTATCTTCCTCTTCACTCGGGCTCCACATCAGCGGCATGCCGATCCGGCGCTCTCCTACGGGGATGTCACGGCTACCCTCCACCGGGATCCAGAGTACCCGCGAGAGCTTGTTACGCACATTCGACTCTTCCCAGCGCTGACCGCTGACGCCGATCAGTGGTGCTACGCAAACGAAAGTGGTTTCCAGCGGCTTGCCATAAGGATCGATGGGGATCGTCTTGAGCTCGATGCCGAGCTCGGGGAAGTCCTGCTCCGGCTTGCTGCCTGCGCTGGCCCCCAGTTGCCACTCGATAAGTTGACCGACCCAGCCCTTGTCCCGCCTCAAATCGCGAGGGACAGCAATGCCTGCATCGGTGGCCAGCTGTGCCAGCGAGAAGCCAGCCATGGCGTCGGCACGGGCCAGCAGTTCCTGTTCTGACTGGGGATTGGTGGGCATGAATGACTCCTGCAAAGGGGAATTATTTTAGCAAGTCTGATCCCTGATGAGGAACGCTGTTTTTATAACCGTTCCTGGCAGGGGGCTGCACAGGGGGGGGCGTTTTGTAGGTGATGACTTATCATAATGATTTTAAACGAATTTGTCTTGATGGTGCAGATCTTTCCGGCACAGGATCCCGAGTTGAAATAGTTGTCCAAGGGTTTGCTCATGCTGTTGCACACAGTTATCCACAGAAATCTTGGATAACTGCTGGCAAGAGCTAATAGTTGGCTCATTGTTACAAAAAAATGTGAAACAGCACCGATTTCAACGGCGATTCCAGAGCAGATAGTGTGCCACTCCTGTGGATAAAATAGCCGTGGTGGATCTTTGAACAGTCGAACTTGTTCACAATCGAGATCCCGGATCGCCGGCCGTGAAAGACATGGATCTTGATCCAGCATTGATTGTTTAACGTCATGTATTTAAATGCATATTCTGTTTTTATCAACATGGGGTATGCTGTCGCCTGGTTTGGATCAGATAAATGAAACTACTGTATATACCTGCTTGCTCACAGGCTTATGCACAGTCTGGGTGGGCAACTTGGTCCAGTTGATCCTTGGATTTGTTTATAAGTAGGCTTGAAATTGAAAGTTATTCATGAGTGGGGGATCGCAGTCCCTGTTTGCTGCCACGAGGTGAATGTGGAACAATCCCCTTATAGATTCAGCCTTTATAAGGTGATCACGTGATAGATGGCGACGGGTTTCGTCCCAATGTCGGAATCGTGATCTGTAACCGTGACGGACAAGTATTGTGGGCTAAGCGCTATGGGCAGCACTCCTGGCAGTTTCCGCAGGGAGGGGTTGATGATGGTGAGACGCCGGAGCAGGCCATGTATCGTGAGCTATATGAGGAGATAGGCCTCAAGCCCGAGGATGTGACCATCATGGCCACCAGTCGCAACTGGCTGAAGTACCGCTTGCCAAAACGCCTTGTTCGTTGGGACAGTTCACCGGTCTGTATTGGCCAAAAACAAAAATGGTTCTTGCTACAGCTGGATCCGGGCAGGGAGTCCAGGATCCAGTTCGGCTGTCATGGTCACCCCGAGTTTGATGATTGGCGTTGGGTCAGTTTCTGGTACCCAGTACGCCAGGTTGTCTCCTTCAAACGGGAAGTCTATCGACGGGTGATGACGGAGTTTGCCCCGTTGGCGATGCCAGTGCCTGTGGTGCAAGTAAATCGGAAAGATGGGCGGCGCAACCGCTCTCGCTAAGGAGCACATTCGTTGCTGACGGATCTCAGACGCATCGTCGAAAGCATGGCCGAAGCCAACACTCTGGAGTTGGCTTTGCAGGCATTGGTCAGCCAGACCCGGCGGGCCATGACGGTGGACTGCTGTTCCGTCTATGTGTCCGAGCCGGACATGCGCCGCTACCGACTGGCTGCGACCGATGGTCTGGCCGAGTCGGCGGTAGGCAAGGCAACCCTGCCGTTCGAGCAGGGTATCGTCGGCCTGGTGGGCCAGCGCGAAGAGCTGATCAACCTGGCCGATGCTCCCTCCCACCCCAGTTTCAAGTTCCTGCCCGATGTTGCGGAAGAGGCGTTCCGCTCCTTCCTCGGCGCTCCCATCATGCATCAGCGCCAGGTGGTGGGCATTTTGGTGGTGCAACAAAAAGACAGTCGCCGTTTCGATGAGGGGGAGGAGTCCTTCATGGTGACGCTGGCAGCCCAGCTGGCCGCGCGCATCGCCCAGGCCCAGGCCAAGGGCTGGTTGCAGAAAACCGACTGGAGCAAGCCACTGCGCGGTATCGCCGGCGCCAGTGGCATCGCCATGGCCAAGGCCTGGGTGTGGCGGCCTCGCAAGGCGCTCAACAGCATCACCCCGCGCAAGGACGAGGACCACGGCAAGCAGCTGGCCCGACTGGAGCTTGCGGTGGAAGAGGTGCGCCACGATCTGGAGAGTCTGGCCCTGCGTTTTCGCGAGAGCTACAGCCAGGACTCGGTCGCCATCTTCGACATCTATCTGCATCTGCTCAACGATCCCGGTTACATCAAGCCCATCCGCAACAAGGTCAGCAAAGAGCACTGGACGGCCGTGTCAGCGGTGAAGCTCATCAGTGACCGGCTGATCGAGCAGTTCAAGGGGATGAAAGACCCCTATCTGCAGGAGCGATCCACCGATGTGAAGGACATAGCCCAGCGGCTCATCAGCCGACTGGTGCAGAATGAACCCGAGCACATCACGGTCGGCGAACCTGTGGTGCTGGTGGCCGACGAGGTGACGGCCACCATACTCGCCGAGGTGCCGCGAGAGTTCCTGACCGGTGTGGTATCGCTCAAGGGCGGTACCAACTCCCATGCCGCCATACTGGCCCGCGCCATGGGGGTGGCGGCCATCATGGGGGTGGATCTACCGCTCGGCGACATCGGCGGTCGCATGCTGGTGGTCGATGGCTACAGCGGCGATCTCTTCATCGAGCCCAATCAGGTGATCCTGACCGAGTATCGGCAACTGCTCAATGAGGAGCGGGCGCTGGATACACTGGTGCGCAGCGTCGACAACCAACCCTCGGAGACGGCTGACGGCACTCCTGTCTCCTTGCTGCTCAATGCGGGACTTAGCGCCGATACCGAGATCTCCCTCAATCATCTGGCGGATGGGGTCGGGCTTTATCGCACCGAGATCCCCTTCATGCTGCAAGACAGCTTCCCCTCCGAGTGGGAGCAGACGGCGCGCTATCGCGGCATTCTGGAAACCTATCGAAACCGCCCTGTCTGCATGCGGACTCTGGACGTGGGGGGGGACAAGCAACTGCCCTATTTCCCCATCGTCGAGGAAAATCCCTTCCTTGGCTGGCGGGGGATCCGGCTCACGCTGGATCACCCCGAACTGTTCCTGGTACAGCTCAAGGCCATGCTGCGGGCCAGCGAAGGGCTGGACAATCTGGCCATCATGTTGCCGATGATCAGCAGCGTCAGTGAAATCAAGGCCTCCCGCCGGCTGCTCGATCAAGCTTGGCGGGAAGTATCTGAAGAGGCGGCCAGCCGCGATGCGGTGATCCGCTACCCCAGCCTGGGGGTGATGATAGAGGTACCCTCCGCTCTCTATATCCTGCCGGAGATGGCGCCACTCATCGACTTCTGGTCGGTGGGCAGCAACGATCTGACCCAATATCTGCTGGCAGTGGATCGCAACAATGCCCGTGTTGCCAATATCTATGATGCTTTCCATCCTGCTGTGATCCGCGCCCTGCAACTGCTGGTCGATGCATCCCATCGTTACCAGAAACCTGTGTCCGTGTGCGGCGAGCTGGCGGGCGATCCTGTTGGCGTACTGCTGTTGCTGGCCATGGGGTATCGCCGCTTCAGTATGAACACCCACAACATCGCCAGAATCAAGTACGTGCTGCGTCAATCCAGCCTGAGCGAGTTGACCGTGCTGATGGCTGATGGCCTGAAGCACGACAATCCCCACGTGCTGCGTGGCCTGTTCGCTCGTTATCTGGAAGAGCACGGTCTGGGCGGCTTGCTGCGGGCCGGTCACAAAACGAAACAGACTGATTGATAATCATGCCTTGTCCCTGCTGACGAATGATCGGAAAATGCGGCTTTTCTAATGACTGGGGCCGCATATGCAGCACGATGGATATTGGGTTTTCTCGCAGGTTGATCCTGTAGCATTCAGTTTGGGGCCACTATCGGTACGCTGGTATGGTCTCATGTATCTGTTTGGTTTCGCCTTCGCCATGTGGCTGGCGGGACGTCGCGCCGATGCACCGAACAGCGGCTGGACCCGCAACGAGGTCTCTGACCTGCTGTTTTACGGCTTCCTCGGGGTGATCCTCGGTGGCCGGGTTGGTTATGTACTGTTTTACAACTTCGACATGTTCCTGGCCGACCCCCTCTACCTGTTCAAGATCTGGACCGGTGGCATGTCGTTCCACGGTGGCCTGATCGGTGTCATCACCGCCATGATCTGGTTTGCCCACAAAACCAAGCGTCACTTCTTTACTGTGGCCGACTTTGTGGCGCCGCTCATTCCGTTTGGTCTGGGTGTGGGCCGTGTCGGCAACTTCCTTAACGGTGAGCTGTGGGGCCGAGTGACCGATGTGCCCTGGGCCATCATATTTCCGGAGGCTGGGCCCGAGCCGCGCCATCCCTCCCAGCTCTATCAGTTCGCGCTGGAAGGGGTCGTGCTTTTCATTATCCTGAATATCTTCTGGCGCAAAAACCCGCCCCGTGGCGCCATCTCCGGCCTGTTCCTGTTCTGTTACGGTCTGTTCCGCTTCCTGGTGGAGTTTGTACGCCAACCGGACAGCCAGCTTGGTCTCTATTTTCAGGAGATCAGCATGGGCCAAATCCTGTCTATGCCCATGATCGTCGCCGGAGCTCTGATGGTCTGGGCTGCTTACAAGCGTCCGCAGTTGTTCGGTAATGCCGGGAAGGAGGTCAAGCAATGAGAGCCTATCTCGACCTGATGCAGAAGATCCTGGATGAGGGCACCGTCAAGTCCGATAGGACTGGCACTGGTACCGTCTCCTTGTTCGGTCATCAGATGCGCTTCAATCTGGCGCACGGTTTCCCGCTGGTCACCACCAAGAAATGTCACCTGCGTTCCATCATTCACGAGCTGCTCTGGTTCCTCAATGGCGACACCAATACCGCCTATCTGAAAGAGCAGGGTGTCAGCATCTGGGATGAGTGGGCCGACGAGAATGGCGATCTGGGCCCGGTTTATGGCGCTCAGTGGCGCTCCTGGCCGGCGGCCGATGGCGCTGTCATCGATCAGATCCAGCGCGCTGTAGATGACATCAAGCACAATCCGGATTCGCGCCGCATCATAGTCTCGGCCTGGAACGTGGGTGAGCTGGACAAAATGGCGCTGGCTCCCTGCCACGCTTTCTTCCAGTTCTACGTGGCGGACGGCAAGCTCTCGTGTCAGCTCTACCAGCGCAGCTGTGATGTCTTCCTCGGCCTGCCGTTCAACATCGCCAGCTATGCTCTGTTGACTCACATGATGGCTCAGCAGTGTGACCTGGAAGTGGGCGACTTCGTCTGGACCGGGGGGGATGTGCACCTCTACTCCAACCATATGGAGCAGACTGCGCTGCAGCTCTCTCGTGAGCCAAGGCCCTTGCCACAGTTGGCGATCAAGCGAAAGCCCGATTCCATCTTCGACTATCGGTTCGAGGATTTCGAAATCCTGGGGTATGACCCCCATCCTGGAATAAAAGCTCCGGTTGCAATCTGAGTCGGAGAAGCTCAACAATAAAGGCGCCAAGAGGCGCCTTTATTGTTCGTACTATACTCAGTCAGTTTACTGTTGGTATCGATATGATCTGGGTTAAATGCTTGATTGTTCGGTTTTTTCGATGCATTGGGTAATTAGAAACGATTTTTCATTACTCTAGATACTGCCATAGACTGCCCTTCTTGATTGCAACAGGACTGTTTTAATATGAGCGAAACCATGAAAAAATTTCTGAAAATGGAGAGTGCCTCCGGCATTATTCTGATCATCTCTGCTATTTTGGCCATGGTCCTGGCCAACAGCGGTCTCGCCTCTCTCTATCACGCTTTCCTCGATACACCCGTCCAGATGCGCATTGCCAGTCTGGATATCGACAAGCCTTTGCTGCTCTGGATCAACGATGGTCTGATGGCCCTCTTCTTCCTTTTCATCGGTCTGGAAGTGAAGCGCGAAATGATGGAAGGTGCCTTGTCCAGTCGCGAGCAGGCCACTTTTCCTGCGATTGCTGCGGTGGGAGGCATGCTGGCGCCGGCGCTGCTTTACGCCTTCTTTAACTATGACAACGAGGTGACTCGTGCTGGCTGGGCTATTCCTGCCGCCACTGATATCGCTTTTGCGTTGGGCGTCATGGCGTTGCTTGGCAAACGGGTTCCTACCAGCCTCAAAGTCTTCCTGCTGGCGCTGGCAATCATGGATGACTTGGGCGTCATCATCATCATTGCGCTCTTCTATACCCAGCAGCTCTCGCTCTCCGCTATCGGCGTTGCTGCAGCAGCCACTGTGGTGTTGTTCCTGTTCAATCGCATGAAGGTAGAGCGTCTCTCCTTTTATATGCTGATTGGTCTGATTGCCTGGGTGGCGGTACTCAAGTCTGGGGTACATGCGACACTGGCCGGTGTGGTCGTGGCCTTTATGATCCCGCTCAAAGGAGAACGTACCGAGTCTCCACTCAAGTATCTTGAGCACCAGCTAAACCCTTGGTGTGCCTATTTGATCCTGCCACTGTTTGCCTTTTCCAACGCTGGGGTCTCTCTGGATGGAATGGGGCTCGATGCACTGACTAACCCTGTGTCCCTTGGCATTATTGTCGGGCTCTTCGTGGGCAAGCCTCTTGGTATTTTTACCATCAGCTGGTTGGTGGTCAAACTCGGGCTGGCCAAGCTTCCGGCGGGTACCGACTTCAAGCAGATCTTTGCAGTGAGTGTGCTGTGCGGTATCGGATTTACCATGTCGATGTTTATCGCATCACTGGCTTTCCAGCACTCCGGAATGGAGTATGGTAACTATGCGCGCCTCGGTATCTTGTTGGGGTCAACGTTGGCAGCTTTTGCAGGTTACACAGCCCTGCGTTTGAGTCTGCCTAATAAACCTGCCAACCAGACTTTGGAGGGATTATGAGAAAGGTTCTGATATTGTGTTCTCTTCTTGCGCCTTTTGGCCTACAGGCCGAGACGTTTGATGATTGCAAGCAAGATGTGGTTTCCATCGGATGCAACGCTTATCTCAACGGTGTGGTCGACAGTGCAATGTTGCTCAGTGACAGGCAGGCCAAAGCCCAATTTGGTGAAACCTTCTCCGAACGCGCCCTCAGCAGCCGGGTGGGAGAGCGATTCAAACAGTCCAATAAGCGTTATTGTGGTGATCGATTGCCTGACAAGAGCCGTCTTAAAGCCAGTCTGATGGAGCAGTTTGCAGCAAACAAGGTTGACTCGATCAGCGACATGTATGACATTCTGGCGGCTGAACTCAGCTGCTACCGGAGTCCGCGTAAAGCGGGAATCCCATCGGATGTCACACCTTAACTACAATCACCTCTACTATTTTTGGATGACTCAGAAGAAGGGCACTGTCACTCAGGCGGCAGAGGCCCTTTTTTTGACGCCGCAGACAGTGACCGGTCAGATCAAACTGCTGGAGCAACGTCTTGGCGGCAAGCTGTTGAAGCGAAAGGGGCGATCCCTGGAGGCTACCGAGCTCGGCCAGTTGGTGTTTCGCTACGCAGACAAGATGTTCAGCCTCTCCTACGAGATGCTGGATATCGTCAACTACCGCAAGGAGAGCCAGATCCTGTTTGACGTCGGCATCGCCGATGCACTCTCCAAGCGCCTCGCAAGCCGGGTATTGCTCTCTGTCATTCCCAACGATGGCTCCATCCACCTGCGCTGCTTCGAATCAACCCATGAGCTCTTGTTGGAGCAGTTGAGCGAGCACAAGCTCGACATGATCCTCTCCGACTGTCCGGTTGATTCCAGCCAGCATGCTGGCCTGCTCTCCAAGCGACTCGGCGGTTGTGGCGTCAGCTTCTTCTGCAAGGCGCCTTTGCCTGAGAAAGCCTTTCCGGCCTGTCTGGAGGAGCGCAAGTTGCTGATCCCGGGTCGCCGCACCGCCATGGGTCGCCAGCTGACCCAGTGGTTCGAACAGCAGGGGATCTCCCCCAGCATTCTCGGCGAGTTCGATGATGCTGCCCTGATGAAGGCGTTCGGCTTCTTCAACCAGGGCATCTTTATGGCGCCGACCATCTACCGGGAAGAGATCCTGGAAGGGGAAGAGGTAATGCTGATTGGGGAAACCCAGGATCTGATGGAAGAGTATTACGTCATCTTTGCCGAGCGCATGATCCAGCATCCGGCGGTAAAACGGGTGTGCGAGAGTGACTTCTCCTTCCTGTTTGCAGGCCAGGAGGACTTTGCCACGATTCAACCGGCAACCCTGTCATTTTAAATCGACGGCTCACAGAGTATGATTCTTGCCTCGAGCGAAAGGGGATGAGATGCAACTGGAAGAGATGGAGGCGAATGCGAGCCGTGCTGTGGCACTGCTCAAGGCGCTGGCCAACGAGCGAAGACTGTTTATTCTGTGCCAGCTGCTGGACAGGGAACTGTCTGTGGGGGAGCTTAACGAGGTACTCGGATTGAGCCAGTCAGCCCTGTCACAGCACTTGGCCGTGCTTCGGCGGGATGAGTTGGTGGAGACGCGAAAAGAGGCCCAGACGGTCTACTATTCGCTGCGCAGCCACGAGGTACGCGAGATGATAGGTTTGCTGCACAGACTGTATTGCAGTGCAGATAAATAAAAAACCGGCACTAAGGCCGGTTTTTTTAGCGTTATTCAGCCGGAGCTGATTAAGCCATAGCTTTGATCTGGGCAGACAGGCGGCTCTTGTGACGAGCAGCTTTGTTCTTGTGGATCAGGCCTTTGGTAGCCATGCGGTCCATGATCGGCTGAGCGGTAGCAAAAGCAGCAACGGCAGCAGCTTTGTCGCCAGAAGCGATGGCAGCAATTACTTTCTTCAGATAGGTACGGGTCATTGAACGACGGCTGGCGTTGTGTTGACGACGTTTCTCTGATTGAATCGCGCGCTTCTTAGCAGATTTGATATTAGCCAAGGTAAAACTCCTAAAACTGTCTTAGCGAGTGTATTGAAAAGGCCCGGAAATATGCCTTCTCAACCACATATTGTCAAATGATTTGTGCAAATAAACACCGCCCCCCGGTGGTGTGTCAGTTGGGAGGCGGTTAAACTGTCGGCCGATTCTAGCAGCATTCTTTTCATTCTGACAGTTCCAGAGGCCTCG
The DNA here is from genome assembly GCF_029237245.1 of Aeromonas sp. 5HA1. Taxonomy (NCBI): domain Bacteria; kingdom Pseudomonadati; phylum Pseudomonadota; class Gammaproteobacteria; order Aeromonadales; family Aeromonadaceae; genus Aeromonas; species Aeromonas sp. 5HA1. The sequence goes on along the minus strand of NZ_JAACFW010000007.1, from coordinate 72,807 downwards.
TCTTGAGTAAGAAATTGATCAAATCCGGCATGATAGTGTCCGGAATGACGCTGGTGTCCCGTGTGATGGGCTTGGTTCGCGATGTAGTCATCGCCAATCTGCTTGGTGCCGGGGTAGCCGCAGACGTCTTCTTCTTTGCCAATCGCATTCCCAACTTTTTGCGTCGTTTGTTCGCCGAAGGTGCTTTCAACCAGGCTTTTGTTCCCGTGATGACGGAGTACAAGAAAAATGGCGACGAGCGTGAAGTGCGCGAATTGCTGGCCGCGGTAGCGGGTACTCTGGGGGGGATAGTGACAGTCGTGACCCTGCTGGGTGTGTTGGGTTCCGGCGTGTTGACGGCGCTGTTCGGCTGGGGCTGGTTCTGGGACTGGTTGCATGGCGGCCCTGCGGCCGAGAAGTTCGAGCTGGCCAGCCTGATGCTCAAAATCACCTTCCCCTACCTCTGGTTCATCACTTTTACCGCCATGGCGGGGGCCATCCTCAACACCTTTGGCCGTTTCGCTGTATCCTCGTTTACCCCTGTGTTTCTCAACCTCACCATGATAGGGGCGGCCTGGTGGATAGCTCCCCTGCTGGAGAGACCTGAGATTGCTCTCGCGATCGGTGTCTTTCTGGGTGGTTTGGTGCAGTTCCTGTTCCAGTATCCTTTTCTGCGCCAGATCAACATGCTGGTGTGGCCCAAGTGGGGTTGGCGCCACCCAGGGGTGGTCAAGATCCGCACCCTGATGATCCCGGCGCTGTTCGGGGTGTCGGTCAGTCAGATCAACCTGCTGATCAACACCATGCTCGCATCCTTCCTTGCCACCGGCGCCATCAGCTATCTCTATTACTCGGATCGTCTACTGGAGTTCCCCCTCGGACTGTTTGCGGTGGCCATCAGTACCGTTATCTTGCCTGCGTTGGCCAAGAAGCATGTGGATGCGGACCCGGCCGACTTCTCTCGCACCATGGACTGGGGGGTACGGATGGTGATGCTGCTCGGCCTGCCGGCCATGGTGGGGATAGCCGTGTTGCGCGAGCCCATACTGCGAGTGCTCTTCATGCGCGGCGAGTTCGGCATGCATGAGGTGAGCATGTCCAGTGCCAGTCTGCTGGCTTCCACCACGGGCCTGTTGTCGCTGATGTTGATCAAGGTGCTGGCACCGGGCTACTACGCTCGCCAGGACACCAGGACGCCAGTGCGGATCGGGGTGATGTCCATGATCGCCAACATGGTGTGCAACCTCATCTTCATCTTCCCCCTTGGCTATGTGGGGTTGGCACTATCCACCGCCTGTTCAGGCTCGTTGAATGCGGCTCTGTTGTTCAAGGGCTTGTATCAACAAGGGGTCTACCGTCCGTCCCGCAATACCGGGCTGTTCTGCCTCAAGTTGCTGGTGGCGACCGTGCTGATGGGCGGCGTGCTTGCCTATCTGTCACCGGATCTCGCCCAGTGGGCTGCCTGGAGCATGGGCAAGGCCAGCTTGCAGCTGACCATGCTGCTCTGCCTGGGAGGGGGAATGTACGGGGTCATCCTGCTGGTACTTGGCATTCGGCCAAGACACCTGAAAGCAGGTCAGCAGCAGGACTGACCCTGCTGCACCATACGGGATTGCCTCGGCGGGCAGGGGATCTGGGCAAGATGCCTGAAATCGGGCCATGAGGGCTGACCCTGCCAGCTGGCTGATATATAATCCGCCGATTTCCATGGCAGCAACGCACAAGGCACTGATGGAGCTTATCCGCGGTATTCACAATATCAAGCCCCGTCACTGGGGATGTGTATTGACCATAGGCAACTTTGATGGGGTCCATCAGGGTCATCATGCCGTGTTGGCGCGCTTGCAGGAAAAAGCCGTTCAACTGGAGTTGCCAGCCTGCGTCATGCTGTTCGAGCCCCAGCCACTGGAATTGTTTGCCGGATCGGCTGCGCCTGCTCGCCTCAGCCGGCTGCGGGAGAAATACGAAGCGCTCAAGAGCATGCAGATCGACCGCATGCTCTGCGTGCGTTTCAACCATCGTTTCGCCGAGCAGTCCCCCAACAGCTTCATCGAGCAGTTGCTGGTCGAAAAACTGGGGGTGCGTTATCTGGTGGTCGGCGATGATTTTCGCTTCGGCAAGGGGCGGGAAGGGGACTTCCACCTGCTGGAGGAGGCGGGCCATCGCTTCGGTTTCGAGGTGATCAGTACCCAGAGCTTCCAGCTCGAACGGCAGCGGGTCAGCAGCACACTCGTACGCGAGGCCCTGAAAGCGGGCCGGATGGCGGAGGTGGAGATGATGCTCGGCCGCCCTTATACCATCAGCGGTCGGGTGGCCCACGGTGACAAGCTGGGCCGCACCATAGGTTTTCCCACCGCCAATCTGGCACTCAAGCGCCAGGTCATCCCGGTCGGTGGCGTGTTTGCAGTGGAAGTGTTATGTTCCGGCAAGACCTTCCCCGGCGTAGCCAATGTGGGTGTACGGCCGACAGTGAATGGCACACAAGCCAGATTGGAAGTACATCTATTTGATTTTTCTGGTGATCTATATGGTCAGCAGGTCAAGGTGCTGCTTCGCCACAAGCTGCGCGAAGAGCAGAAGTTTGCCTCTTTCACCGCCTTGAAAGAGCAGATCGAACGAGATGCCTTGGCGGCCCGAGCCTGGTTCGGGCTGCCACTACTCAATTTACCCAGCACTCTTTTAGAAAAGAAGGGAACCCAGGACTGATGAGCGACTATAAACACACCCTGAATCTTCCGGAAACCGAGTTTCCGATGCGTGGCGATCTGGCCAAACGCGAACCCAACATGCTGAAACGTTGGTACGATCAGGATCTTTACGGCGCCATTCGCCGCGCCAAAGCGGGCAAGCCTTCTTTCATTCTGCATGATGGCCCCCCCTACGCGAACGGCAGCATTCACATCGGTCACTCGGTCAACAAGATCCTCAAAGACGTCATCATCAAGTCCAAGGGCCTCTCCGGCTTCGATTCTCCCTATGTGCCTGGCTGGGATTGTCACGGTCTGCCCATAGAGCTGAAAGTGGAAGGCATGGTTGGCAAGCCGGGTGAGAAAGTCTCCGCTGCCGAGTTTCGCGCCGAGTGTCGCAAATATGCCAAAACCCAGATCGAAGCGCAGAAGACTGACTTCATCCGTCTGGGTGTGCTGGGTGACTGGGAACATCCCTACCTGACCATGGACTTTGGCACCGAAGCCAACATCATCCGTTCCATGGCCAAGATCGTTGAAAATGGCCATCTGCACAAAGGCTCCAAGCCAGTGCACTGGTGTACCGATTGCGGTTCTGCGCTGGCAGAAGCGGAAGTGGAGTACTACGACAAGAACTCCCCCTCCATCGACGTGCGCTTCAAGGCCGTTGACGAGGCGACCGTGGCCGCCAAGTTTGATTGCCCTGAAGGCCACCTTGGCAAGGGCCCGATCTCTGCGGTGATCTGGACCACGACTCCCTGGACTCTGCCCGCCAACCGCGCCATCGCCATGCACGCCGATCTGGACTATGCCTTGGTGCAAGTCGAAGGTGAGCACCCCGAGCGCCTGATCCTGGCCGCCGAGCTGGTCAAGGATGTGATGGACAGGGCCGGTATCGAGAAGTTCCATAACCTGGGTTACACCAAGGGCGTAGCGCTCGAGCTGCTGCGCTTCAACCACCCCTTCTATAGCTTCGATGTGCCAGTTGTTCTGGGTGATCACGTCACCCTCGATGCCGGTACCGGCGCTGTTCATACAGCCCCTGGCCATGGTCAGGAAGACTTCGTGGTCGGTCAGAAGTACGGTCTGGAAGTGGCCAATCCGGTTGGCAGCAACGGCGTTTACCTGCCGGATACCGAACTGTTTGCCGGCCAGCACGTGTTCAAGGCCAATGCGGCCGTGGTTGAGGTGTTGACCGAGCGCGGCGCCTTGCTGCACCACATGGTGTTCAACCACTCCTACCCGCACTGCTGGCGTCACAAGACCCCGATCATCTTCCGTGCCACCCCGCAGTGGTTCATCAGCATGGAGCAGAAGGGTCTGCGCAAGCGCGCGCTGGAAGAGATAGAGCGCATCGAGAAAGATGGAATTGCCCTACATGGCCAGAGCGGCTGGGTACCTGCCTGGGGCAAGAACCGCATTCAGGCCATGGTCGAGAACCGTCCTGACTGGTGCATCTCTCGTCAGCGTACCTGGGGTGTGCCCATCTCCCTGTTCGTTCACAAGGAGACCCAGCAACTTCACCCGGAATCCGTGCGTCTGATGCACGAAGTCGCCAAGCGTGTCGAGCAGTCCGGCATCCAGGCCTGGTGGGATCTGGACAAGGCCGAGCTGCTGGGCAGCGACGCAGACATGTACGACAAGGTGCCTGACACCCTGGACGTCTGGTTTGACTCAGGCTCAACCCACTCCTCAGTGGTAGATGCTCGTCCCGAGTTCAACGGTCACTCCGCCGACCTCTATCTGGAAGGTTCTGACCAGCACCGTGGCTGGTTCATGTCCTCCCTGATGATCGGCGTGGCCATGAAAGACAAGGCTCCCTACAACCAGGTGCTGACTCACGGCTTCACCGTGGATGGTCAGGGTCGCAAGATGTCCAAGTCCATCGGCAACGTGGTCAGCCCGCAGGATGTGATGAACAAGCTGGGTGCCGACATACTGCGTCTGTGGGTCGCCAGTACCGATTACACCGGCGAGATGACGGTCTCCGACGAAATCCTCAAGCGCTCTGCCGATGCTTATCGCCGCATTCGCAACACAGCCCGCTTCCTGCTGGCCAACCTGAATGGTTTCAATCCGGCAACCGACATGGTGGCTGCCGCCGACATGGTGGTGGTAGATCGCTGGGCAGTGGGTCGTGCCAAGGCAGCGCAAGCCGAGATAGTGACGGCCTTTGAAGAGTACAACTTCCACGGCGTGACCCAGAAGCTGATGCAGTTCTGCTCCATCGAGATGGGTTCATTCTATCTGGACGTCATCAAAGACAGGCAGTACACCGCCAAGGCAGACAGCCTGGCTCGTCGTTCCTGCCAGACTGCGCTCTATCACATCGCCCAGGCCATGGTGCGCTGGATGGCACCCATCATGAGCTTTACCGCTGATGAAATCTGGGCCCTGCTGCCCGGCGAGCGCAGCGAGTTCGTGTTCACTGAGGAGTGGTATGACGGCCTGTTCGGGCTGGATGCCGGCGAGCAGATGGACGATGCCTTCTGGGCCGAGATCCTCACAGTGCGCGGTGAAGTGAACAAGGCGCTGGAAGCGGCCCGGGGCGAGAAACGCATCGGCGGCTCCCTGCAGGCCGAACTGACCCTGTTCGCCAAGCCGGAGTTGGCCGAGCGCCTGAATGCCCTGGCCGATGAGCTGCGCTTCGTGCTGCTCACCTCCAAGGCCAAGGTCGTCACTGCTGACACCGCACCGGAAGGTTCCGTTGCGACGGAGCGTGCTGACCTCTGGCTGAGCGTGGCCCAGTCCGCCGCCGCCAAGTGCGACCGCTGCTGGCATCATGTGGAAGACGTTGGCACCATTGCCGGTCACGAAGAGATCTGTGGCCGCTGCGTCACCAACGTCGAGGGTGACGGCGAAACACGTCAATTTGCCTGATGAAGATGACTCATAACGCGATCCATAACAAAACAGGCCTGCGTTGGCTGTGGCTGGCGGTGCTGGCATTCGTACTGGACCAGGCGAGCAAGCTCGCTGTGGTCAAGATGCTGCCATTTGGCTACCCGGGTGTGGAGATCACCCCCTTTTTCAATCTGGTCCACGTTTACAACAAGGGGGCGGCATTCAGCTTCCTGGCCGATCAAGGTGGCTGGCAGCGCTGGTTCTTCGCCGTGCTGGCGTTTGCCATCTGTGGTTTGCTGATCCACTGGTTGCGCAAGCAATCCGTCACCCAACGCTGGAGCGGTATCGCCTATTCGCTCATCATCGGCGGTGCCCTTGGCAACGTGTTTGATCGACTGGTACTGGGCCATGTGGTCGATTTCCTCGATTTCTACTGGCAGCGTTCCCATTGGCCGGCGTTCAACCTGGCCGACAGCTTCATCTTCATCGGTGCAGTCATGATAGTGCTGGAAGGCTTCCGCTCCGAAAAGAAGAAGGAGGCGCAATGAGCCAGCAGATAGCCGCTGACAGCAGTGTGCTGTTCCACTTTGCCATCAAGCTGGAAGATGGTTCAGTTGCTGACAGCACTGCGCTGCAAGGCAAACCGGCACGCCTGCGGATGGGCGATGGCAGCCTGACTGCCAGCTTCGAGCAGTGTCTGCTGGGGTTGCGTACAGGGGAGAGCAAGAGCTTCACACTGGCCCCTGAGCAGGCGTTTGGCCTCTCCAATCCCGACAACATCTATCATCTGGACAGAGCCAAGTTCGGCGCCGATGTGGAGCCCAAGATCGGCACCATCATTCTGTTCGACCAGCCCAATGGCAGCGAACTGCCCGGTATCATACGGGCGGTAGAAGGCATGTCGGTGACGGTCGATTTCAACCACCCCCTGGCCGGCCATACCGTCACCTTCGAGGTGGAGATCCTGGGCGTTGATGACGAGGAAAAGGTGATCTGATGGATATTTTGCTCGCTAATCCTCGCGGTTTCTGTCGTGTTGATTTCGATCGCGCCATAGGCATGAGTGAGGTGTACTGATGGATATACTGCTGGCTAATCCTCGTGGCTTTTGTGCCGGTGTTGATCGCGCCATCAGCATTGTCGAGAGCGCGCTTGAGAAGTTCGGTGCACCCATCTATGTCCGCCATGAAGTGGTGCACAACCGTTATGTGGTGAACAAGCTGAAAGAGGCGGGGGCCGTGTTCGTTGAGGAGCTGGACGAGGTGCCGGACGACAGTATCGTCATCTTCTCCGCTCACGGCGTGGCCAAAACGGTGCGCGAAATGGCCAAGTCCCGTGCTCTCAAGGTGTTCGATGCCACCTGTCCGCTGGTGACCAAGGTACACATGGAAGTCCATCGTGCCAGCCGCAAGGGCTCCGAAGCCGTGCTCATTGGGCACGCGGGTCACCCCGAGGTGATCGGTACCATGGGCCAGTACGAAAACCGCGAAGGTGGCATGTATCTGGTGGAGACGCCAGACGATGTTGCCAGGCTCAAGGTGAAGAATCCGGATGATCTCTGCTTCGTCACCCAGACCACCCTGAGTGTCGATGAGACCTCGGATGTGATCGACGCCCTGCGCAAGCAGTTCCCCAAGATCCAGGGGCCACGCAAGGACGACATCTGCTACGCCACCCAGAACCGCCAGGATGCGGTGCGGGAGATGGCGGGACTGGTAGACGTCATGCTGGTGGTCGGGTCACGTAACTCTTCCAACTCCAACCGTCTGCGCGAGCTGGCCGAGAAGGTGGGTAGCACAGCCTATCTTATCGACGATGCTTCCATGATCGAAACCGGCTGGTTGGAGGGAGTCAAGGCGATCGGCGTCACTGCGGGAGCCTCCGCACCGGACGTGCTGGTGCAGAACGTCATCGCCCGCTTGCGCGAGCTGGGTGGCAATATGGTCGTCGAGCACCCGGGTCGTGAAGAGAACGTGGTGTTTGAAGTGCCGCCGGAGCTTAGAATTATTTGAATGCAGCCAGGAAGGCTTAAGAATAAAGTATGATGATATTGACGCCGAGTTTGTCGTGGTGACAGGCTCGGCGTTAAACTTATAACGCGGTCAATCACCAAGGATGGGATATGATTGGGTTCTTTCGAGGCTTTTCTCTTGTTGAGTTGATGATTGTCGTCGCCATTGTGGCGATCCTTGGCACCATCGCTTACCCCTCTTATCAGCAGTACCTGCTGACCAGCCACCGTGTCGATGCCAAAAAGATGCTGTTGGACGCTGCCAACCGGCAGGAAACCTACTTCATGGATTTTAATCAATACACCTCCTCGGCTGCAGACCTCAATCTTTCTGAAAGCTCGGATGCTGGCCACTATCGTCTGGTTTTGTCTGCCGCTGGCAACTCTTTCCTGTTGTCAGCAACAGCATCCGGTGCGCAAGGGGCTGATAGTGACTGCGTGGTGTTTTCAATCGATCAAAATGGTACGAGAAGCGCTCTGGATAGCAGCGACAGTACCAACAACGATTGTTGGGATTGAGTGATGAGACGGCTAACTTGCCTGGCTGGATTCAGTCTGCTGGAAGTAATGATAGCGGCGGTAGTGCTTTCGTTTGGTCTGCTGGGGCTGGTTGCCATGCAGGTACAAGCAAAGTTTTCCAGTTATGAGGCAAGACAGAGAACCATTGCCAGTTGGCTGGCCAATGATATGGTTGAGCGTCTCAAGGTAAACCGTGGGGCATGGGAGCTTCAGGCCAGCAATACCTGGATTGTCAGTGGCGGCACCTCATCCTTGCCATCTTGTGCCAATGAGAATGGCACCATGAGCGGTTGCAGCAATGCCGATTTGCTGGCGCTTGACCTTTATTTCTGGCGACAGTCGCTACTGGGTAGTGCGGCATCCGGGGCTGGAACGACCCTGCGCAATCCCACTGGCTGCATTATCAAAGGTGCAAACAATGCGTTGACCGTCTCCATCTTCTGGGCGGGTCGCGAATCGTCCCATGATGGTGCGGCTGCCGGTGCTGTTGACCCCGCCATTACCGCTTCTTGCGGAATTGCTGGTCTGGATTTGACGAGGCGTCAGTTTGTTCTGACGACCACCTTGTGAACAGTCGTGGTTTTACTTTGGTTGAATGGCTTATCGCCATGGTCATCGGCGTCTTTTTGCTGGGTGGCGTGTTGGCTGTTTTTGTTGCCTCCCGCTCTACTACCAATGAGTCCTTTGATCAGAGCGAGCTGCTCGAGAACGGCCGCATTGCCATGCGTCTCATCACCCAGGATTTACGCTGGGCCGGATTCTGGGGGGATTTCACGGGGGGGGCTTTGACTGTGGGCGATGAGCTGACCTTGTCTTCCGGGGCTACCGTGGCAAATGATTGTCTGGATGAGCGAAATGAAGGGAGCCTTCCCTCCAGCCTCTTCCCGGTGCGCCCACTCTGGGTTGCCCATATCAGCACGGCAGGCACCATGAGCGGTTTTGCCTGTATTTCGTCCCCTACTCGCGTGGCCAACACGGACGTCATCAGCATCAAGCGCCTGATTGGCAATCCGGTGACGGGAGGGTTGGATGCCAATCGCTTCTATATGGCTACCAATACTCAACTGGCTCATTTATTCAGAGGTAATGAGACAGCTCCCTCCGAGACAACCATGCCGATGCGCCAGATTTGGGAGTACCAGCACCATGTCTATTATCTCTCTCCTAACGGCAGCGGTGGTTTTGAACTGCGCAAGCGAATGCTCACTGCTGATGGTGGTTCCTGGTTGATATCAGGGGCCTTGGTGGATGGTATTGAGCGCATGGTGCTGCTGTTCGGGGTCGACACCAGCAATGTGCCGGATGGTCGTATCGACAAGCTTTCTGCCATAGATGCAGTCACCTCGCAAGAGTGGGGTGAAGGGCGGGTGATAGCCGTCCGTGTGTTTTTGCTGGTGCGCTCGCTGCAGGCATCCAGCCGCTACACCAATAACAATGTCTATCAACTGGGTAATGTCAGCGTGGCCGGAAATGGGGATGGATTTCGCCGCCTGCTTCTAGAAAGCACTGTGGTGCTGCGCAATCCCATGATGATGGCGGGAGGTGGGCAGTGAGGCATTCACGTGGCGTGGCATTGATAGTTGCGCTGGTGATCCTGGCTCCTTTGACACTGATCGCCGTGGTGTTGATGCAATCTGGGGGCATGGATCTGCGTGCCAGTGGGGCGGCGGCAGCGTTACAGCAGGCCGAGCACAGGGTGGAGGGCATCATAGGTGGCGCCATGCAGCAAACAGGGCTCGCCACCCAGATTGCTCAGATGCCTTCTGTTTCGACTGCGACGTCAACAGTGAGCGGCTCCATGGGTAATGCCATCATGCAATATAGAAGTGAAACCGTGTGCAAGCGACGCTTTGACGCAACCAGCAAGAACGTCATACCCGCCTGCCGTTATGTGGAGCTCGAGGCAAGCCAGGCGTACGGGAAACAGGGACGTCCCATGACCTGGACTGTTGGGGTCGAACAGCCATTGTTAAAGAAGGCTGAATAGGAGCGGCAGCGATGTTACATCATGAAAAACTGTGGTTGATGGCCCTGTGCGCACTGAGTGTGCCTGCTGTCGCCAGTGATGCCTACTCGGATGATACCGAGTTGTTTATCTATGACTTCTCGAAAGCGGGGGATTATCGGCCCAAGGTGCTGATCATCTTCGACAACTCCGGCAGTATGGCGGAAACCATGGAGCTGGAGCGAGAGAAGTACAATCCTGCCACTGTCTATCCATCGTTGAACCGGGATCCGGATACCGGCAACTCGCGTAATTATGTCTATTACTCGACCGACGGTTCGGTGCCAGCCATCAACAGCAATCGACGCTTTCGCGACAGTATCAATGCTTGCGCTTCATCCAAGACCCCTCTTGGCACTGTAGGTTACTTTCAGTCCCAAGTCTGGACCTATGTCTATTCAAGCTATCGCAATGGGGTGCCTCGTCAGGGGGATTGGGAGACCATCTCTGGCGAGAACGAAGATGACATCACCATCGTCGACTGCAAGCAGGATATTCAGAACCGCAATCCAGCCAATCCTTTCAGCGGGACGCTGGAGGTGGGGTCGGTCAGTGACGGTTATCCGGTCGACAAAACCAGCAACACTCGTGGTGAATGGTACTACACCGGTAACGCGAATGACGCCACATCGGGTAGCAACACCAGTGTAACCCTCTACACGGCCAACTATATCCGCTGGTATTACGGGCCGACGGGGTACGCCGTCGAGTCACGTCTGCGCATCGCCAAGGATGCGGTCAAGTCTGTGATCTCCTCCACTCCCGGGGTTGATTTCGGTTTGGCCATTTTCAATACCAACAACAGTACCAGTACCAATGGCGGCAGAGTGGTGCGTCGCATCCTCAGCAATGACGATATGGTCGGCACCATCACAGCCGAGCAGAACTTGCTCAATACAGTGGAGGGCCTGTCTGCCACGACCAATACGCCACTGTGTGAAACCCTCTATGAAGCCTACCGTTTCTACGGGGGGCAACCCGTACTCTATGGCAAACAAGGCGGGACGCGGGACAAGCTCGCCGAAGATCCTGAAGGTACTTACACCTCGCCTTATGACAAATGTTCAAATAACGGCTATGTCATCTATGTTACCGATGGTGCACCAACCAGCGATACGGCTGCTGACAGCGCAGTAAAGGCGTTGACGGACTCGCTAAGCGCAGATGAACGGGCTGCCTACGGCTCGACAGTGGGATATGGTTCTGGCACCTCCAAGAGCTATCTAGCAGCGATGGCCGGTTACATGAAGAACAAGGATGTGAACACTTCATCGCCCGGCAAGCAGACTGTGACCACGTTTACCGTGGGATTTGGTGATGAAGCCATCTCCGGGGCAGGCAATCTGCTGGCAGAGACGGCGAGGCGTGGAGGCGGTCAATACTACCCGGCGGTCAGCGCTGAAGCGCTCACGCAGGCGTTGCGGTCTTCCCTGCTGGCCATTTTGCGGATAAACACCTCTCTGGTGTCTCCGGCGATCACCACCAACAATTTTGACCGGACTCGCAGTCTCAACAATATCTATTACGCCATGTTCGAGCCAGATACCGGGCCGCGCTGGAAGGGCAACTTGAAGAAGCTGACTCTGTCTGGCGATGGGTATGTGGCGGATGTTAACGGCCTGCCCGCCATCAAGGCGGATGGTTCCATTTTGGAGCAGGCTCAGACCTACTGGTCATCGGAGCGGGATGGTAATTCGGTTGCCAAGGGCGGCGTGCAGGCCATGTTGGCCGAGAAGACCAATCGCAACCTTTATGTGATCAATTCAGTTGCATCACCCAAGCGATTGGACACTTTTAACAAAGCCAATCTTGTGTCGATTGCCGGCTCTGCCGACAACCTTGCCAGTTACATGCAGCTGGCCAGTTCCACCGAACTCGACGGCCAGATCGACTGGACCAAAGGGGTCGACGTGGATGATGAGGATTATGATGACAGTACCACCATCCGCCCATACATAGTGGGGGACCCGTTGCACTCCCGTCCATTGGTGGTCAACTATGGTTGTACCATTCCTTCAGGCCAGAGCACCTGTACGCCTGACTTGCGCATCCTGATGGGAACCAATGCCGGTTTCCTGCACATGTTCAAGGACCTCGGCAGTACGGTTGATGAGAGCTGGGCCATGATCCCCTACGAGCTGCTGCCCAAACAGGAGGCTCTGCGTCTCAATGCCGAGTCTGCGGATCATCTCTACGGCGTTGATGCTTCTCCGGTGGCGCTGATCAAGGATGCCAATAGCAATGGTGTCCTCAAGGCATCAGAGGGGGACTTTGTCTGGCTGTTCTTCGGTTTGCGTGCTGGCGGCAGTAGTTACTATGCACTCGATATCACCAATCCTGATGCGCCCAGCTTGAAGTGGGTGATCAATAGTCAGACAACTGGCTTCTCGTTGCTCGGCGAAACCTGGTCAGTGCCGGAGGTAGCCTATGTTCCTTGGGATGCCTCCCCGAGTAACAAGCGACTGGTGATGGTGTTTTCCGGTGGTTACGACGCCAACAAGAGCAAGGTCGGGATCGGTAGCTCCGACAGCAAGGGGATGGGGCTCTACATGGTCGATGCCGATAGTGGTGCACTGGTATTCAGTGCAACACCGGGAACGGGCTCCAGTACCAACAAGGAGGTGACTGGAATGGTCGACAGTATGCCGGGGCCGGTTTCCACACTCGACAGTGACGGTGACGGGAGAACCGACCGGATTTATGCCGGGGATACGGGCGGTAATATCTGGCGTTTGGATATGCCCTCAACCAGCACCAGCGCCTGGAGCGTTTTCAAGTTCGCCAGCCTGGGGTCTGACGATGTGCAGGCGAATGACCGCCGCTTCTTTACCCAGCCGGTGGTGGTGAGGACCATTAACAAGCAAGTGACCAAGACGGTGATCAGTGGCGAAGACTATTTCTCGTTCAAGGAGAGGCCATTCGATGCCGTGCTGATTGGTTCTGGTGATCGAAACCGTCCATCGTCCGAGTCTACAGTGCAAAACGCCTATTTTATGCTGCGTGACTACGGGGTTGTTGCCAAGAATTACAACACCGGGGCTCCTGCTCCCATCACGATGACGGACTTGTATGATGTATCGGTGGATCCTCTGGCCGGTGTTACGGCGACCAATGACCTGCTCAGCCTGAGAGCGGCCATCACCAGTAAATCGGGTTGGAAGTATTGGCTGGCGGAGTCAGGAGAGAAGTCCATGGGGGCAGGGGTCGTGCTGCAAGGCAAGCTCTATTTCACTTCTTTCTTGCCGCAGGTCCAGTCATTCGAGGAGTGTACTATCCAGTCCATTGGTGCCATGCGGCAGTATATGGTCGACATGCATTACGGTACGTCTTTCAAATACGTGGTGGACCAGGATGGTAACGAAACCCCTCAGCGCTATGTGGAGGTAAACAACAAGGTGGCCGACGATCTGGTGATCCATGCGGGTGACGATTCGAAGATCCGGATTATTGGTGGCGCACCGGGTGAAGAGGTCATTCTCAAAGACGAGGGCGAGGGTGTGCCTGAGCGCTGTACCGGAGAGGGCGAGTGTTCGGAGGGGGCGGATGAGGCTGAAATGGATATGACGCCCAAGAAAATATACCTGTATGAGGATGAGCCCCAATGAAAAGGATCCTGTGGCTGATGGCCTTGTTGAGCGCAGCCGGTGTTCATGCTGGAGTGGATAGAAAATGCTATGTCGAGCTGGAGAATGGTATCTATGTCGTTATTCAGGGGACGATAACGGATAGCCAGAGGGCTGAAATCGCCTTTAAAAAGAAAGGATTTGAAATGGATGGGCAGCTTTTAATGGTCAGAAGGGTAGTGGAGTGCCAGCCAACAGAACAGCCATTCAGCCAGGAGGCAGCCAGAGCGCAGGAGGCGTCACAGCCCAGATAATGGCTAGGGGCAGATGACGGCGGTATCCGTTTTGCTGCTGCGCCCTGATGCGGCAATGACGAGGTTAATGGTCGGTTCCCCGCTGACGCATATTGAAATGGTCATATTTGTCCCAAGGCTGGTGCCATCAGTGGCGAACAAGACGCGGGTTCTTGTCGAACTGAGTGTGGTATCGGCTGAAAACACGGGGGTTCTGGATAGCTCGGTTTCACCATTATCAAGTCTGGCGTTGCTGTTGCTGTCAGTGAACACCAGCAATTGGCTTGGACTGTTTGTGACACATTGATTGCCGGTGTTGACCAGGCATGCTGTCACGGTCTGTTGATCGCTTATCGCCTGATTGCGAGCAAAACGCAGATGTTTCATGAGGCGCTCACTTTCATAATTGGCGCGGTTATCTTGAAGCAGGTTGCCGAGGGAAGGAATGCCTATGCCGAGCAGAATGACGGCCAGGGCAATCGCAATCATCAGCTCCAGCAAGGTAAATCCGGCTTGTTTCATATGAACTTGGGCCTGTCGTTCCGTGACTGTTTACAGCTTATCCCTCCCTGTGGTTGCTGTCACATGCTAACACCCGTCTTGAACTGGCAGATTGCCCCCCTTTTCTTTATCATTCCCCATCATTTTCGATTTTAAGATGTATCGCCATGGCAAAAGCCCTCTCTCTGATGCTTGCCCAGTTGAATCTGACGGTAGGCGCCATCGAAGATAACTGTGACAAGGTGCTGGCTGCGGCCGCTCAGGCCGAGCAACAAGGCGCCGACCTGCTGGTGTGCTCCGAGCTGGCCTTGACCGGCTATCCGCCGGAAGACCTGTTGCTGCGCAGCGACCTGATGATCCGGGTCGACGCTGCGCTGGCTCGCATCGCGAACTGGCAGGGCAGCTGCGCCATTCTGGTGGGGCATCCCTGGCGTGAAGGGGCGGCGCTCTATAACGCCGCTTCCCTCTATGAGCAGGGCAAGCTGGTCGCACGCTACTTCAAGCAAGATCTGCCCAACTACGGCGTATTTGACGAGAAGCGCTATTTCACCGCGGGCACGGATACCTGCGTGGTGCCGTTCCGTGGTCATAAGCTGGGGCTGCTCATTTGCGAAGATCTGTGGCAACCGGGCCCGGTGCTGGCCGCCAAGGCGGCAGGGGCCGAGTTGCTGCTCACCATCAACGCCTCGCCCTACGATCAGGAGAAACCCTGGATCCGTCGTGAACTGATGACGGAGCGTTGCAGCCAGACCGGTTTGCCGCTGGTCTACCTCAATCAGGTGTGCGGCCAGGACGAACTGATTTTCGATGGCTGTTCCAAGGTGTTCAACAGCCAGGGTGAGCTGACCCACAAGCTGGCCCCTTTTGCCGAAGAGCTGGCCCTGGTGCGCTTTGCCGATGGTCAACCGGTGAAAGAGTGTGAACCGGCCGCCCCGCTCGAGCCATTGGCCGAGACCTATCAGGCGCTGGTGCTGGCGGTGCGCGACTACATCACCAAAAACGGCTTCCAGGGCGCCGTATTGGGTCTCTCCGGTGGTATCGACTCAGCTCTGACCCTGGCAATCGCTGCTGACGCCATCGGGGCTGACAAGGTGCAGGCGGTGATGATGCCGTTCCGTTACACCGCCCAGATGAGCGTGGAGGATGCCAAGGAGCAGGCCGAGCGGATGGGGGTCGAGTTTGACATCATCTCCATCGAGCCCATGTTTGAAGGCTTTATGACCCAGCTGGCACCGCTGTTTGCCGGCACGGCTCGCGATACGACAGAAGAGAACCTGCAGGCACGCTGCCGTGGGGTACTTTTGATGGCGCTCTCAAACAAGCGTCGCCGCATAGTGCTGACCACGGGCAACAAGAGCGAGATGGCCGTGGGCTATGCCACCCTGTATGGTGACATGGCTGGCGGTTTTGATGTGCTCAAAGACGTACCCAAGACCCTGGTCTTCAAGCTGTGCGAATATCGCAATTCAGTCGATTATGTGATCCCGCAGCGGGTCATCGACCGTCCTCCTTCGGCAGAATTGGCGCCGGATCAGGTGGATCAGGACAGCCTGCCCCCTTACGACATCCTGGATGCCATCCTCAAGCGCTATGTGGAAGAGGATGCCTCTGTCGCCGACATGGTGGCAGAAGGATTTGAAGAGGGAGTGGTGCGCAAGGTGATCCGGTTGGTGGATCTCAACGAGTACAAACGCCGTCAGGCTGCCGTCGGGCCCCGAATCACGGCCCGCAACTTTGGTAAGGATCGTCGTTACCCCATCACATCCGGGTTCGGCAAACAGAACTGGTAAGGAGTCACCATGAAGAAGATTGAAGCCATCATCAAACCGTTCAAGCTGGACGATGTGCGCGAGGCCCTGGCCGAGATCGGCATCAACGGCATGACGGTATCCGAAGTCAAAGGCTTCGGCCGTCAGAAGGGGCATACCGAGCTCTATCGCGGCGCCGAGTACATGGTGGATTTCCTGCCGAAGGTGAAGGTGGAGCTGGTGGTGCAGGATGAGGATCTGGATGCCTGCATCGAAGCCATCCAGAACACGGCCCGTACCGGCAAGATTGGTGACGGCAAGATCTTCGTTTGCGAGGTGGAGCGTGTCATTCGTATCCGTACCGGCGAAGAGAACGAAGACGCGATTTGATGTGATGGATGTGCCTCGTATCGACCAGGAGAACGAAGAGACAAACCTTCAGATGTCATGGATGCGCCTCTTCGTGGCGGCGGGCCTGCTGATTGGTCTGACCGCCTGCAGTACCCGCCCGCCGGCCCAGCCGGAAAATCTATGCCAGATCTTTCGGGAAAAGCCCGACTGGCACAAGGCGGCGCTCAAGATGAACGAAAAGTGGGGTACACCTGTTCAGGTGGTGATGGCCATGATGTATCAGGAGTCCTCCTTCGTACACGATGCCCAGCCGCCAATGGGCTACTTCCTCTTCATTCCGACCGGGCGAGCCAGCTCCGCCTATGGTTATGCCCAGGTGAAAGATGAGACCTGGGACGATTACCAACGGGAAACCGGCAACAGCTGGAGCAGCCGCGACGACTTTGCCGACGCCATCGATTTCATGGGCTGGTACACTAACAAGGCCCAGCGGCTGAATGGCACTTCCAAGTGGGATGCCTATGGCCAGTATCTCAACTATCACGAAGGGTGGGGTGGCTACCGGCGTGGCAGCTACCGCAGCAAGGGGTGGCTGATGAAGACCTCCCGCAAGGTAGAGGCGCGTGCCCAGCGCTACGGCGCCCAGTATCGACAATGCAAGGATCAGCTCTCCAGCGGGGGCTGGTTCTGGTAACCAAATCAGGAGTCAGAAATGCCGTTATTGGACAGTTTTACCGTTGACCACACACGTATGGAAGCGCCTGCAGTGCGCGTGGCCAAGACTATGCAGACCCCGAGCAAGGACACCATAACCGTGTTCGATCTGCGTTTCTGTGTGCCGAACCAGGAGATCCTCTCCGAACGCGGCATTCACACCCTCGAGCACCTCTTTGCCGGTTTCATGCGTGATCACCTGAACGGCAATGGTGTGGAGATCATCGACATCTCCCCCATGGGGTGCCGTACCGGTTTCTACATGAGCCTGATTGGCGCACCGGACGAAGCCCGTGTGGGCGCCGCCTGGCAGGCTGCCATGAGCGATGTGTTGGCCGTGCAGGAGCAGGCCAAGATCCCGGAGCTGAACGAATATCAGTGCGGCACCTTCAGCATGCATTCGCTGGAGGAAGCCCATGAGATCGCTCGTAACGTGCTGGCGCGTGGTATCGGCGTCAACCACAACGACGAGCTGGCACTGCCGGAAGAGAAGCTGAAAAGCCTCTAGGTTGTGCATGGCAAAAATGAAAAAGGCCGGTCATTGACCGGCCTTTTGTTGTCTGGAGGATTCAGGACGGCAAGGGCATGACCCGGTTGCGACCCAGCTCTTTTGCCTTGTAGAGCAGTTTGTCGGTGCGCTCGACCAGCGCATCGCCTGTTTCCTGACCATTGTACTCACCCACTCCGAACGAGGCTGTGATGTGGTCGATGCGGCGGCCGGACTTGCGATCCAGGATGGACATCTTCTCTATGGCACGGCGCAGACTCTCGGCCATCTGGCGGCTCAGGGCCAGGTTGCGCATGGGCACCAGCAGGGCGAACTCCTCACCACCGAGCCGATAGGCGGTGACGCCCTCCTTGCACGTTTCCCGCAGCCGCTTGCTGAAGGCACGCAGTACCTGATCCCCAAGCAGGTGACCATATTCATCGTTGAAATTCTTGAAGCGGTCGATGTCCGACAGAATGAGGGAGAAGGGCTGCTTGCTGCGGATCAAGCCATCGATCTCCAGATCGAAGGCGCGGCGATTGAGCAGGGAGGTGAGGGCATCCTCGTTGGCCAGCTTGCGGGTTTCGTTCAGTGCCTCACGTAGCTCTTTGATCTCTTTCTCTGCATTGCTGAGCTGATTGCGAAAGTGCATGGTCGACATGCGCACATCTCGCGATTCGCGTACCAGATCCCGCAAGATGCCCATGGTGTCGTCAAGGCTAAGCCCTTCATCGTCGATGAGACTCAGTCGATCGAAGCTCTTGTCGAGCATCTCCTGAAACATGCCGGTGTCGGAAATGGCGTCTTGCATGGTGTGGCCGAGCTCGTTGGCCATGGCGGCCAGACTGAGTTTCATGGCCTCCATCTGTTGCTCATCCTGGGCGGCGAGGTGCTGATGATAGAGCCGCTCGCAGGTGGTGAGTGAGCAGGTGCCCTGCAGCTTGATCGCCTGATCGATGGCCTGATTGAGCTCTGGCATGCTGGCCGACACGTAGTTATACCAAAGGGTATAGTTATCCGGCGTCGTGGGAATTTGATACTTGATCATCAGTGGAACCGCCTGCTTAAGATAGGCGGCGGATTGCGCGAACGAGTCCTTGCTCATGAGTTCCGTGTCTCATCATGCCTGCAAACTTTGCATAGTATGACAGAGAGATTGGCCAAAAGGCAGTCGATGGATGCCATTAGCTCCCCCCTTCGATATAATGTCTGCGTTACTACCTACCCTAAGGCCTGCTTATGTCTCAAAAAGATCCTTTCCTCCAACGCGAGGCCGAAAAATACGAAAACCCCATCGCCAGTCGCGAGATGCTGCTGGAGCTCATCAAGGGTCATGAAAAACCCATGACCCGTGAGGAGTTGGCCAAGGCCCTCAAGCTGACCGACGAAGAGCCGTTGGAAGCCTTGCGCCGTCGTCTGCGCGCCATGGAGCGCGATGGGCAACTGGTATTCACTCGCAACCAATGTTACGCCCTGCCGGATCGTCTGAATCTGGTAAAAGGGTATGTACTCGGCCACAAAGATGGTTTCGGTTTTCTGCGCCCGGAAGGTGGTGGACCGGATCTTTATTTGAACAACCGCGAGATGCAGCGCCTGATGCATGGCGACTATGCGCTGGTGCAACCGACCGAGATCGATCGCAAAGGTCGTCAGGAAGCGCGACTGGTACGTCTGCTCAAGTCTCGTGAAGCGGATATCGTCGGCCGTTACTTCGTCGAAAATGGCGTGGGTTTCGTGGTGCCGGATGACAGCCGTATCGGCCAGGACATCATAATCCCGGAAGGGGAAAACAAGGGAGCTCGCCAGAGCCAGGTCGTGGTGGTGCGCATCAACCAGCGCGCCAACTCCCGCATCAACGCGGTCGGTACCGTGCTGGACGTGCTGGGCGAGAACATGGCGCCGGGCATGGAGATTGAAATCGCCCTGCGTACTCACGGTATCCCGCATACCTGGCCGGAAGAGGTGACCAAAGAGGTTGCCGGTCTCGGCGAACAGGTGCCGGAAAAGGCCAAAGAGGGTCGTATCGATCTGCGCGCCCTGCCGCTGGTCACTATCGATGGGGAAGATGCCCGCGACTTCGATGACGCCGTCTTCTGTGAAGCCAAGCGCGGTGGCGGCTGGCGTCTGTGGGTTGCCATTGCGGATGTTTCTGCCTATGTGAAGCCCGGCACTGCACTGGATGCCGAAGCGTATCAGCGCGGCAACTCCGTCTATTTCCCCGAGTTCGTGGTGCCCATGCTGCCGGAGGTGCTCTCCAACGGTCTGTGTTCCCTGAACCCGCAGGTCGACCGTCTGTGCATGGTGTGCGAGATGACTATCTCCGCCGCCGGTCGCATGTCCGGTTACAAGTTCTACGAAGCCGTGATGAACTCCCATGCCCGCATGACCTACAGCAAGGTCGCGGCCATTCTGGATGGGGATCCCAAGCTGCGTCAGCAATATGACCCGCTGGTGGGCCACATCGAAGAGCTCAACAACCTCTACAAGGCGCTCAAGCACGCCCGTCACCAGCGTGGCGCGGTGGAGTTCGAGAGCGAAGAGACCCGCTTCATCTTCAACGCCCAGCGCAAGATCGACCAGATAGTGCCGCTGGTGCGCAACGACGCCCACAAGATCATCGAAGAGTGCATGATCCAGGCGAACGTGGCTGCGGCCCGTTACATCGAGAAGAACGAAGCCTCAGCCCTGTTCCGGGTGCACGACCGTCCGGGTGAAGAGCGCCTGACCGGTTTCCGTGATTTCCTGGCCGAACTGGGTCTGGAGCTCAAGGGCGGCCTCGAGCCCGAGCCGAAAGATTTTGCCGAGCTGGCCGCCAAGTTTGAAGGGCGCCCGGATGCCGAGCTGCTCTCCACCATGCTGCTGCGCTCCATGCGTCAGGCGGTTTATCAGGCAGACAATATCGGCCACTTCGGTCTGGCATTGAAGTCCTATGCCCACTTCACCTCGCCGATCCGTCGTTACCCCGACCTTATCCTGCACCGTGCCATCAAGTATCAGGCGGCCAAGGAGCAGCAGCCCAACCTGCGCCACAAGTGGACCCCGAGCGGTGGTTATCACTACCAGCTGGAAGAAGTGGATCCCATGGGCGAGCACTGCTCCATGACCGAGCGCCGTGCCGACGATGCGACCCGCGACGTGGCCGACTGGCTCAAGTGCGAGTACATGCTGGATCACGTGGGTGACGAGTTTGACGGCGTCATCGCCAGCGTCACCGGCTTTGGTTTCTTCGTCCGTCTGGCGGAAATCCACATCGACGGTCTGGTCCACGTCAGCACCCTGACCAACGACTACTACCAGTTTGATCCCCTGCACATGCAGCTGATCGGCGAGAACTTCCGCCGTCGCTACCGTCTGGGTGACAAGGTACGCGTCAAGGTGATGGGCGTGAACCTGGACGATCGCAAGATCGACTTCGTGATGGTGGAAGAGCCGCTCCAGGCCACCGGCAAGAACGCCAAAGAGATGGCGCGCAAGCAGGCCGAGATCAAGAGCGAGAAAGCCAAGAGCGCCCAGCGCCACGAAAAACGCAAAGAGGGCAAGAATATCGGCAAATCCGACAAGGGTGGCCGTGCCAAGCCCAGCAACAGACGACCGAGCAAAAAGGCTCACGATAAGGCCAAGAGCACTAAATGAGTACTGAACTGATCTACGGCATTCACGCTGTATCCGCGCTGCTTGAGCGCACCCCGGAGCGTTTCATCGAAGTGTGGGCCCTCAAGGGCCGGGATGACGACCGGCTGCACCCCCTGTTGGCCGAGATGGAATCTCTCGGCCTCAAGGTGCAGAGCGTGAACCGCAAGACCCTTGATGACAAAGCGGAAGGCAACAATCACCAGGGCATCATGGCCAAGGTGATAGAGGCGCCCAAGCTGGCCGAGCACGACTTGGCCAGCCTGCTGGACAACTTGGCCGAGCAAAAGGCTCAACCCTTCCTGCTGGTGCTGGACGGGGTGACAGATCCGCACAACCTCGGCGCCTGCCTGCGCAGTGCCGATGCGGCAGGGGTCCATGCGGTGATAGTGCCGCGTGACAAGGCCAGCGGCCTGACCTCGGTGGTGCGCAAGGTTGCCTGTGGCGCCGCCGAAGTGGTGCCGCTTATCCAAGTCACCAATCTGGCCCGCAGTCTGCGGGAGTTGAAGGATCGCGGAGTCTGGATCGTCGGTACTGCCGGTGAGGCGGATCACGATGTCTATCAGGCCAAGCTGACCGGCCCCATGGCGCTGGTCATGGGTGCCGAAGGCAAGGGCATGCGTCGCCTGACTCGCGAACACTGCGACGAGCTGGTCAGCATTCCGATGGCGGGGGCTGTATCCAGTCTCAACGTCTCGGTGGCGACCGGTGTCTGTCTGTTCGAAGCCGTGCGTCAGCGTCGCGCTTAAGGGAACGGGATGGACAGACCCCCGTTCAGTCGGGATCAGGTCACAAATGAGCAGGAGGCCGAGCGCCTCCTCTCTTTTGCCCGGCCTTTGACCCTGAGCCCTCGCACTTGCCTCTGGCATGCCGGTGACAAGCCCGATCTGCTGGTCAAGGTGGAGCAGGGGCTGCTGCGAGCCAAGGTGGTGCTGGCGGATGGCCGCGAGTACATCAAGGAGTTCTATTGGGAGGGGGACGAGTTTATCGACTTCCACCATCTGCTCAGTGGTGAACCCGCCCGCTACAGTGTGGAGGCGCTGGAGCCATGCCGCCTGCAACTCTTCAATCTGAGGGATTTGCGTCAGCTCCCTTGCTGGTCCGCCTGGTATCACCACTTGCTGGCGGTGCAGTTGCGTATCAAGGAAGAGAAAGAGTTGCTGCTGTTGACCGAGAGCCCCCAGGCCCGTTATCAACACTTCCTGCAATGTTTCCCCGCGCTGGATGCCAGGGTGCCGGATCATCAGATCGCCGCTTATCTGGGCATCACCCCCATCAGCTTGAGCCGCATTCGCAAGCGGCTGAAGGATCTTAACAAAGGTTAATGCCTGTGCCCGCGCGGCTGGCTATGCTGCCCTTCTCGATGAGCAAGGAGTTCCCATGAACTGGTCCCTCAAATCTTTTGAACAACTCGACGTCAATGAGCTTTATGAATTGCTCGTGCTGAGATCCCGCGTTTTCGTGGTGGAGCAGACTTGCGTCTTCCTCGATCTAGATGGCGTCGATAAGCGTCCCGACGTGCTGCACCTGCTCGGCTGGCAGGATGGTGAGCTGGTGGCCTACGCCAGACTGATGGCGCCTGATGTGGCCAAGGCGCACCAGGTGGTGATCGGACGGGTGGTGACATCGCCGGAGGCCAGAGGCGACGGTCTCGGTCATCGACTGATGCAGCAGGCGTTGGTGGAGTGCAAACAATTGTGGCCTGGGGTCGGCATCTATCTGGGAGCCCAGGCCCATCTGCAGGGTTTTTATGGTCGCCATGGCTTCACCGCCGTGGGCGAACCCTATCTGGAAGATGACATTCCCCACATTGGCATGACCTCGTCTTAATACCTTTAAAGCATAACAATGAAATTATTATGTCTTGAGGTAGTAAAGAAAACGGGTGCTCGACGCCATATTACTGGGTACCCTTTGAGTGATTAATCGGCAACCGTTGATGGATAGGTTTAAAAATGGTTTTTTATCCCATTAATACAAAACAAGATTCAGCAATTAAGCCGTTGAGCCATTTTATCTGCGTTCGTCACTCGAGTGGCTGTCGCTGATGGAGTTGTTGCGCAAGCGGTTCGCTCTGGACCTGCAAACCTTCGCCATCATCACTCTGGTACTGGGCAATCTGGCCCAGGCCTTCTCCGATGTGTTGGTCAAGCTGATCGGCCCCGGTTTCAGCCCCTTCCAATACATGTTCCTGCGCCAGCTGCTGACCCTGCTGGTGCTGCTGCCCTTCATGCTGCGGGTGCCGAGGGCGGCCTGGGGACTGGGTGCCTGGAAATGGCACCTGCTGCGTGGTCACCTCTGCCTGCTCGGTGGTGGCGGCATGATGCTGGCGCTGACCCAGCTGCCGCTGGCCACGGCCAACGCCATCTTCTATGTCTCACCCTTGCTGACATTGCCGCTGGCGGCCTGGTTGCTCAAGGAGAAGATCAACTCCCGGGTCTGGCTGCTGGGGGGCATGGGGCTGCTTGGTGTCGTGTTCGTGCTCAAGCCGGGAGATTTCCATCTGGCGGGTCTGGGCGCGCTGGTGACCGCCTTCACTCTGGCGCTGTTCAATGTCACCGGCCGCAAGCTGCCAGCGGGTATCTCTGTGGTGGCGACCCTGTTCTGGGCAAACTTGCTGGCGCTGCCATTGACGGCTGGGTTGGCGGTGAATCAATGGCAACCTGTGGACTGGCACCTGCTGGCACTGATCGGTGGCAGCGGCGTGATGCAACTGCTCTATCATGCCAGCTGCATCTACGCCTATCGGCAGGTGGAGGCCAACCGTATTGCGGCAACCGAATACTCAGGACTGATGTTCGTGGTACTGATGGGGATCTGGCTGTTTGGCGAGATCCCGGCCTGGAACCTCTGGGTCGGGGTGAGTTTCATCTTGCTGGCCATCCATTGGCAGCGGCGTTTGCGCTAGCCCAGTCAACTTGACTCCATATGACAAACCGGCGGATGGCCGGTTTGTCATATGGGCAGCTTATGAAGCCTGTCTCGGTTGCCGCACAGGAAATCGGTTAGGCTTGGCGGCTTGTGATTATCGGAACCCTGTCATGACGCCAACCATCTTTGCGGCCATCTTGCTGGCCGCGCTCCTGCACGCCCTCTGGAATGCGCTGGCCAAACGCCAGGCCGAGGGGCGTGTCAGCGTGCTTCTTGTCTCCCTCTGTTCCGGGTTGTTTGCCGCCCCTTTCTTGCCGCTGGTCGGGCTGCCTGTGCCTGCCGAATACCCCTGGCTGGCGCTCTCCATCCTGCTGCATTGTGGCTATTGTCTGTTTCTCGGTCGGGCCTATCGGCTGGGGGAATTCGGCCAGATCTACCCGCTGGCGCGTGGCAGTGCGCCCTTGGTGACTTTGCTGTTCGGGGCCTTGTTATTGGGGGAGGTGCCGGGAGTGCTGGCGGTAGCAGGCGCCCTGGTGCTGGTGAGCGGTGTGTTGCTGATGGCCTGGCGCGGCGGCATCAAACTGGCGTCTGGGGCCCTGAGCGCCGTGCTGATCACGGCGCTGTTTACTGCAGCCTACACCCTCTCGGACGGTGCGGGTGCCCGCTCGGCCGGTGAGCCGCTGCGTTACACTCTCTGGCTGTTTGCCCTGACTGCGCTGATGATGCCACTGCTGATGCGCTGGCAGAGTCGCACCGCCTGGCGTGCGCTTGATCTTGCGGCGTGGCGTACCGGTGCGCTCGGCGGCGCTTTGTCACTGCTTGCCTACGGCATCGTCATCTGGGCCATGACCCAGGCGCCCATCGGGCTGGTGGCGGCGCTGCGCGAGAGCAGCGTGCTGTTTGCCGTGCTGCTCTCCTGGTGCTGGCTGGGGGAGAAACTGGGGCGGGTACGACTGTGCGCCGCCTTGGTGATCCTCTGCGGTATCTTGTTGATCCGTTTTGCCTGATCCCTGGCTGCATCAGACCGGGCGCCGCCCGGCCTGATGTTTGACTCAAGGGGTGACCAGAGTCGTCAGGGTAAAGCCCTCCTCGCAGGGGGCGAGCTGTACCCGCACCTTGCCCAGTTCGGCCAGTGTGGCCACATGGGTGCCGCCGCAGGGAATGGTCACCTCTTTACCTTCAAGCATGCAGTGCCAGTAGCGCGAGTCTATGATGGCCTCGCCAGCCCAGCTGCGGCGGATCTCGCCATTGGCCGCCAGCCAGTCTGCCAGCTGCTGGTTTACGCTGGTCTCTATCTGCGCCAGTTCCGCCAACAAAGCGTCATTATTGACCCCCTTCTTGCGCAGACTCTTGCCGATACGGTACTGCTCCCGGGAGCCCATGGGCTCGACTCGCGAGGTCTGAATGGCGAGGCGGTCAAAGTCGGGCTGATCGAGTGCATCGCGCTCGCTCACCTCTTTGCGCCAGTAGGGGGTCAGCATCCGATTGAGGGCCAGCGCCGCCAGATGGCAGCCGCTGTGACCCAGGCTTAAGGAGTGGCGGGCAGCGGCATCCACCTTCAGTTCAACCCGGGAGCCTACGGCCAGAGTGTGATGGCCTGCCAAGGGGTGCACCACCACGAAGGCCCACCCTTCGGCGCCCCGCTTGACCGGTATATCCTTGTCCACGAACAGTTCGCCCTCCGGGCTGATGGCGCCCATCCGGCAGGGGCCTACACTGGCGTCACCGCCATCCCAGCAAACCGTGCCCACATCCCCCGGTTGATCGGGCCAGAGGTGGCTTTGCGGATGAAAGGGGGTAAGGTCGGTGACCAGCAGGCTGGTATCGCCGCTCTGGCAGAAGACCACGCTGGCCGGTTCATGATGATGGCCCAGCACGAAGCTGGCTCGGGTATGTTCCATGGATGGCTCCCGCTAATCGCAGATGAAAAGAGAGCAGCATACGCCAAAGGGCAGGCCGGCTCATTAACCTGGGTTAATGAACCGGCCTGAGTAGCGGGTCGTGAGCGCTAGATCATGGCGACCAGCAGGTAGGCGTTGAGGCCGATCACCAGTGCGACGATAAGGCGACCGACAGCCTGAGTCACCGGATGGTTGCGATACTCTCCCATCAGCGCCCGATCGCCGGTCAGGATCAGCAGCGGAATGAGTGCCAGCGCTATACCAAAACTGAGCACCACCTGGCTCAGCACCAGGATCTCGGTGGTATTGAGCCCCATGGCGATCACCACGAAGGCGGGAGCCATTGTGATGGCACGGCGTAGCCAGAGCGGTATGGTGAAACGCACGAAACCCTGCATTACTACTTGTCCTGCCAGGGTCCCGACCACTGTGGAGGAGATGCCCGAGGCCACCAGGGACAGGCCGAACAGGGTGGCGGCGGCCTGCCCGAGCAAGGGAGTGAGAGTCTGGTAGGCAGATTCGAGTTCGGCCACCTGCTGGTTGCCAGAACTGTGAAAGGCGGCGGCCGCCATCGCCATCATGGCCAAGTTGACGAAGCCGGCTATGGTCATGGCAATGGCTACGTCTACCCGTGTGGTGTGAAGCCGCTGAGGCACTGTGCCCTGATCCTGGGTGTGCTGGGTCAGCGCCGAGTGCAGGTAGATGACGTGAGGCATGACTGTTGCACCAAGCACGCCAGCGGCTAGGTAGACGGCATCGCTGTTGGGCAGGCCGGGGAAGAGAGCCCCTTCCAGCAGGCTCGGCAGGTGGGGGCGGGAGAATACCAGCTCGACGATATAGGCCGCCGCCACGAACAGCAACAGGCCGCCAACCACGAACTCAAGTGGCTTCTGGCCGCGGCTCTGTAGCATGAGAATGCCCCAGGTCACCACGGCCGTGATGCCGGCGCCTTCCAGCAGGGTGACGCCGAGCAGCAGCTTGAAGCCGACCGCTGCGCCGATGAATTCGGCCAGATCGGTCGCCATGGCGATGATCTCCGCCTGTACCCAGTAGGCCCAGACCGCCGGTTTGGGCAGCCTGTCGCGTATGTGTTCAGCCAGATTCTTGCCGGTAACGATACCGAGCTTGGCGGAGAGGGTCTGCACCAGCATAGCCATCAGATTGGCCCATACCACCACCCACAGCAGCTGATAACCGAAGGTGGAGCCTGCCTGGATATTGGTGGCGAAGTTGCCCGGGTCTATATAGCCGATGGCGGCGATAAAGGCGGGCCCGAGCAGGGTAAGCTTGAATTTGCGGGCCGGAATGGCCGTGGTCAGCGCGGGTTGCATGGAAACACCCTCCATAAGATTATGGAGATAGAATAGATCTAAATGATAATTGTTATCAATTGATGTTTTGTATCATACCCATAGATAAAAACATCTGTGGTGGCCAGTTGCAGTGAGGGATGTGATTTCGTACAATACGCCGCCCTAGAAAGCAGCGTCTAAACACACCATACGTTCCTTGCCTCCGAGGTCTGGCTGCACCTGGGCGGAGGCTGAATTAATCCGTAAGGAGCTAAAATGCGTCATTACGAAATCGTCTTCATGGTTCATCCGGACCAGAGCGAGCAAGTACCCGGTATGATCGAGCGTTACACCGGTGCTATCACCACCGCGGGTGGTACTATCCATCGCATGGAAGATTGGGGCCGTCGTCAACTGGCTTACCCGATCGACAAGCTGCACAAAGCTCACTACGTTCTGATGAACGTGGAAGCAGAGCAAGCCGTTATCGATGAACTGGAAACCAACTTCCGCTTCAACGATGCCGTTATCCGCAACATGATCATGCGCACCAAGCACGCCGTGACTGAAGTTTCTCCGATGGCCAAGGCCAAGGAAGAGCGCTTCGTCCGTCGTGACGACGAGCGCCGCGAAGATACTGTTGAAGCAGCGTCTTCCGAAGAGTAATTCTGGATCACTGAATAGAGGATAAAGGCCATGGCACGTTATTTCCGTCGTCGTAAGTTCTGCCGCTTCACTGCCGAGAACGTTACCGAGATCGACTACAAAGATATCGTTACTCTGAAAAACTACGTCACTGAATCTGGCAAGATCGTACCGAGCCGTATCACCGGTACCCGCGCCAAGTATCAGCGTCAGCTGGCACGCGCCATCAAGCGTGCTCGTTACCTGGCTCTGCTGCCGTACACCGATCTGCACAACAAGTAAGAATCGGCCCGGCACTTAAGCCTAACTCAACTTCCATAGAGGAAAGGTAATGCAAGTTATCCTGCTCGACAAAATCGCCAAACTGGGCGGTCTGGGTGATCAAGTCGCTGTTAAAGCTGGCTACGCCCGTAACTATCTGATCCCGCAAGGCAAAGCCGTTATGGCTACCAAGGCCAACATCGAGACTTTCGATGCTCGCCGTGCTGAACTGGAAGCCAAACTGGCTGCCGGTAAAGCTGCCGCTGAAGAGCGCGCTGCCAAGCTGGGTGAACTGGCTGCTGTTGTTATCGCCTCCAAAGCTGGCGATGAAGGCAAGCTGTTCGGTTCCATCGGTACCCGTGACGTGGCTGATGCCATCACTGCTGCCGGCGTTGCTGTTGCCAAGAGCGAGGTCCGCATGGGCAACGTTCTGCGTAACACCGGCGAGTACGAAGTTGTTGTTCAGCTGCACGCTGACGTCAAAGCAACCGTACAAGTTCAGGTTGTTGCCCTGTAATAGCGATTCGCTGTTGCAAAAAAACCCGCGCATTTGCGCGGGTTTTTTATTTTGGGATCAAAGGGTAGAGTGAAGCTCTGTTCCTCTTGAGGAGATCCCTATGGCAGCCTGGGTCGAAGGTCGGGTCATCGAGCGCATCGAATGGACCCCCACCCTGTTTTCCCTGCGCGTGGCGGCAGAGCTTGCCCCCTACAAGGCAGGACAATTTACCAAACTGGCCCTCGCGCAGGGCGAGCGCCGCATCCAGCGAGCCTACTCCTTCGTCAATCCCCCTTCAGCCCCCTATCACGAATTCTATCTGGTCGAGATCCCGGACGGTGAGCTGACGCCATCTCTTGGCTCTCTGCAGGAGGGCGACACCCTGCTGGTGCAATCCCAGGCCACCGGCTTTCTGGTCCTTGACGAGGTGCCGTCCGGTCGCGATCTCTGGTTGCTCTCCACCGGCACTGCCATAGGCCCGTTTCTCTCCATGCTGGCGGATGGCGAGGCCTTCGACCGCTTCGAAAACCTGGTGCTGGTGCACGGGGTGAGAAGAGGAGAAGAGCTTAGCTACCAGGGGCTGATCGCCAGCTTTGCCGAGCAGCACGGGGCGCGCTTTCATTATGTTCCCTTCGTCAGTCGTGAAGGGTGGCCAGGGGCAATGGCTGGCAGGATCCCGGCGGCCATCGCCGACGGGCGACTGCAGGCGCGAGTCGGGGTCGCATTTTCACCCGAGCAGAGCCAGGTGCTTATCTGTGGCAATCCGGCCATGGTGAAGGAGACCCAGCAGACCTTGCTGGAACTCGGGCTGGCCAAGAACCTGCGGCGAGCCCCCGGCAACATCAGTGCGGAGAATTACTGGTAACGAAATGAGCACAGGGGCATCAGGCCCCTGCTGCATCAGGAGAGGGACTTCAGTTCTTCTTGCCGTTGCCCTTGCTCTTGTCCTTGTGTTTGTCGTGACCTTGTCCCGGGTTGTTGCCGCTGTGGATGCTGCGGTTGTAGTGATCCCGGTACTTGCCATCCATCTTGTCGCAGTTGAGTTTGATGCGGCCATCGCCAATATCGAGATCAAGGCAGTGGTTCTGCCACCAGTCGTACTCTTTGTCATCCCAGTCGAGATCGATCTTGATGTCATTGCCGGAGATGTTGATGCCGTCGCCTCCTTTGGAGGGGGGCGCAGCAAGAGCGGTGCCCTGCACTACGAGCAGGGAGAGCAGCAGTGCGCTGCGGTTAATCGTGGGGTGGCGCTTGAATGGATTCATGGCAAGAATACTCCCATTGTTACTGGCCACTCTGCTGGTTGGCCGGCATCTCGTTGGTGCTGGGGGGCTGGTTGCGGTTTTCCTGATCGTCCAGATTGAGCCTTACCCGTTTGCAATCGGTAGCGCGCGCGTCCCCCATTCCCAGATCGAGGCAGTCAGTTTGCGACCAGTTGAACTGCTTGTCGTCCCAGTCCAGATTGAATGACAGCTCATCAACAGAGAAGGTTGAACCGCCATTATCCTGTGATTGTTGCGCAGCGGGGGCACCGCTCACCAGCAGTAGGGACAGCAGCATAGTGGTCGTTTTGTTCATGATGGCCTCGGGTAGTGACAGTAGCGGATCAGTGTAGCTCTGCCGGGCTGAACCTGGGCGGAACCGCATATAACCGCATAACGGGATTAAGTCAGAGGAACGATTGTAGCGCGTCTCTGTTGCCGATTTGTTCGATTTGGTCGCACTCTGGGCAGCTGGTTCTCTATCTGAAGGAATTCAAGAGTTTGCCCTTCTCTCTGTGAGTCCGGCGACTATAATCGGCAGCCAACTTTTCCTGCACGGCATCCCCTCTTCATTATGACCACACAGGCTTCTGCCGTATTGCGCTACCCCAAGGGGTGGTTCGCACTGACCACGGTGTACAGTTTTACCGGGTTGGCCATTCTGGCCTCCATCGTCTTCTCTCTGCTGCTGTTTCTCTCCATCGATGACAACCCGTTGATGAAGTGGCTGTTCGGCGGCCTGGCCATCATCTTCGAGCTGGGCAAGTTTTATGTCTGGTACGAATATGGCGAGTGCAAAGCGCGGCGGGATCTCGGCGGTGCCTTCTGGTCGCTGCTGTTCTACAGCGTGCTGGCGGCCATCTCCATCGGCGGCAGCATAGGCGGCATCAACAGTGCCACCAACACTGTGCTGAGTCAGCAGGCGCGACATGAGCGGGAGCTGGCCCGTTTCGACGAGCAGATCGCCAGCATAGAGCGCCAGATCCAGCTCAACGAGGAGGCGGCGCGCAAGTACATAGAGATGGCGCGGATCTCCAGCGGCGTCAGCGGCTTGCAGCAGGCCAACACCAAGCTCAGGTTGCAGCAGGATGAGTTGCGCCAGGAGCGTGACGCCAAGCCGGTCAACGAGCAATCCTCCATGCTGGGGCTGATGAGCAGCCTGGCGGCTGTGGTGGCCCAGGTGCGCTCCGTGCTGGAGAGCGGCGAGCTCAAGTGCAGCAAGCGCTCGGTGGCGCAGGCCCTTTCGCTGTCGCTGGAGGAGGTGGACAAGGTATTCCAGCATCTGCTGGCGGAGGGGGTGTTGGGGCAGGGCAGCAACCGCCACTACCATCTCAGCTCGCAAGCCGGTTGAAATCAGGGCCACCTCGGGGTGGCCCTTATTTTGCGACGTGAGCGGCGCCTGGCTAGTGAGTCAGTACCATCATCAGGCTGAGGAAAGCGGCCAGTCCGCCACCTATGCCGATGATCCAGTAAAACCCCTTGGCCCCCTGTTTGAGCGGGATGCGGAAGTAGAGCAGCAAGGCCCACCACCCCAGAGCCAGCAACAGAGGAATAAGAAACATTCGAGCCATGGTGTCCTCGCTGTTATTCTGTTGACCCTTGATCAATCAACAGGATGGATTGTGCAATGACGCAGCTACAGATTACCGCATTCGGCGACCCCTCGGTACTCAAGCTCAACCCTTCCCTCGATAAGGTGCCGGCAGAAGGGGAGGTCCGGGTGCGCATCTGCTTTGCGGGGGTCAATCCCATCGATGCCAAGACCCGCGCCGGCCTTGGCTGGGCGGCGGCCGAAAACAAGGACAAGTTGCCCTGGACACCCGGCTATGATGTGGCGGGCGTGATAGAGAAAGTCGGCCCTGGCGTCACTTCACTGGTAGAGGGTGATCTAGTGTGCGGCATGGTGGGTTTTCCGCTGGCAGGGGGCGCCTATGCCGAATCCGTCGTGGCGAGTGAGGGGGAGCTGATCAAGCTCGATGGCGTGCCCCTGGGACAAGGGGCTGCCTTGCCGCTGGCGGGCCTCACCGCCTGGCAAGGGTTGTTTGAGCACGGTGGCCTCAAGCCGGGACAGCGAGTGCTGATCCTGGCCGGTGCGGGCGGCGTGGGCCATCTGGCTGTGCAGTTTGCTGCTGCCGATGGTGCCGAGGTGGTGGCAACGGCCAGCCGCGACAATCACAGTTTTCTCCATAGTCTGGGAGCCAGTCAGATGGTGGATTATCACGACCCTGACTGGGTTGCCCAGATCGTCGATCACACCGGTCAGGTTGATCTGGTGCTGGATCTGATGGGGGGCGAGAGCGGCAAGGCGGCGCTGGCCTGCATCAAGCCCGGTGGCAAACTGGTGACTGTACCCACCATCACGGCCCAGCAGATCAAGGAGGCGGCGGCGGGATCTGGCGTTGAGGTACTCGGCATGCTGGTGCACCCCGACAGCGAGCAACTGGCCAAGATACTGATCCTGCTGCGTCAGGGGCAGGTACAGGTGACCGTCTCTGCCGAGTTTGCACTGGCAGACGGCGGGCTGGCCCATCAGGCCATCGAGGAGGGCCATGTTCGTGGCAAGCTGCTGCTGCGCATGCCTGCGGCCGAACACGACCTCATAGGAAGGTCATGATGGCGGCCGTGCCTGATGGCCGACTGGGCCACCCAGCGTCGCCAGTTTGCTGCCTATGGTGATCTCCCATGAATGACCTGATGGAGATGGGGCTGGGCTGGCTGTTTTTGAGCGCCTTCACCTCCGCCACCCTGCTGCCTGGCAGCTCGGAGGTCTTGCTGGGGGCCATGGCTGCCAAGGGACAATGGAGCATGACCAGCCTGCTGCTGTGGGCGACCCTGGGCAATACCCTCGGCTCCATGACCACCTGGTGGCTTGGCTGGCTCGCCACCTTCAAGAAAAAACCGGAAGATTTTCAAGGCCGTGGGGAACAAAAAGCCCTCGGCTGGCTCAAACAACATGGTCATTGGTGTCTGCTGCTGGCCTGGACACCCGTGGTCGGCGATGGTCTCTGTCTGCTGGCCGGTTGGCTGCGTCTCTCCTTCTGGCGCTCTCTTATCCTGATCGGGCTTGGCAAATTGTTGCGTTATGCCCTGATTTTTCTGCTGGCCAGTCATATTTTCTAGCCCTTTTCTTCACTCACGAGGTAACCGTGAACAAACTCATTCCATTCAGCATTCTTCTGGGCTTCACCCTGCCGGTGCTCGCGGCACCTACCCTGGTGTCGGAGCAGGTCAAGGAAGAGGGCAAGCTCGGTATTCCTTATCAGATGTACAAGCTGGACAACGGCCTGACCGTGATCCTGGCGCCCGACAAGTCCGATCCCCTGGTACACCTGGATGTGACCTATCACGTAGGCTCGGCCCGTGAACAGGTGGGCAAATCCGGCTTCGCCCATTTCTTCGAACACATGATGTTCCAGGGCTCGAAGCACGTCGGTGATCAGGAGCATATGCGGATCATCAACGAGGCGGGTGGCAGCATGAACGGCACCACCAACAAGGACAGAACCAACTATTTCGAGACTGTGCCAGCCAATCAGCTGGAAAAGGTGCTCTGGCTTGAGGCGGATCGCATGGGCTTTCTGCTCGATGCGGTCAGTCAGAAGAAGTTCGAGATCCAGCGCGCCACCGTCAAGAACGAGCGGGCCCAGCGCATTGACAACCAACCCTACGGTCTGGTGAGCGAGAAAGTGGGGGAGGCGCTCTATCCGCGCACCCATCCCTACTCCTGGCAGCCCATCGGTTATGTGGAGGATCTGGACCGGGTCGGGGTAGATGACCTCAAGCAGTTCTTCCTGCGCTGGTACGGCCCCAACAATGCCACCCTGACCCTGGGGGGCGACTTCGATACCAAGCAGGCGCTGGCCTGGATTGAGCAATACTTTGGCTCCATTCCCCGTGGCCCTGACGTGGCAGAGCCGACCCCAGCCCCCGTGACCCTGCCCGAGACCCGCTACGTGACGCTGGAAGACAAGGTTCACCTGCCGCTGCTCTATATCAGCTATCCGACCGTGTCGCTCGGTGACCCGCAGGAGCCGGCGCTGGACATGTTTGCCGACGTGCTCGGCGGCTCCGCCAGCTCCATGCTCTATCAGTCGCTGGTGAAAACCGGCAAGGCCATAGACGTGGGCGCTTCCCACTACTGCGAGGAGCTGGCCTGCACCCTGACTGTCTATGCCTATCCCAACCCTACGGTAGATGGCAGCCTCAAGACCCTCAAGGGGGAAGTGGACAAGGTGATCGGCGAGTTTGCCGGTCGCGGCCTCAAACCGGAGGACCTGGAAAAGGCCATCAGCAGCTACCGTGCCTCCGCCATCTGGGGGCTCGACAGCGTCTCCGGCAAGGTGAGCCAGCTCGCCATGGGCCAGGTGTTTGCCCAGGACCCCAACTATGTGTTCAAGAGCCTGGATGCCATCGGCAAGGTGACACCTGAGCAGGTCAAGGCGGCCTACGACAAGTTCATCCTGGGCAAGCCGGCGGTAGTGCTGAGCGTCGTGCCCAAGGGCAAGACGGATTGGCAGGTGGCCAAGCCGAACTTCATCCCTGCCAAGCGGGTGTTGCCGGATTACAGCCAGCACGATGAACCGCTGGCGCTGCGTCCGGTCAAGGACAACTTCGATCGCAGTGTGCAGCCCAAGGCGAGCGAGGCGGTCAGCGTCAAGGTACCTGCCATCTGGCACGGCAAGCTCGACAAGAACATCGAGATCATCGGGACCCAGAGTGACGAGATCCCGGCCGTCTCCATCATGATCGCCCTGCCGGGTGGCATGCGTGCCGAGGGCAAGGGAGAGCTTGGGCTCGCCAGCCTCACCGCCAGCATGCTGGGTCAGGGCTCGGTGCGCCTGACCGAGGCCCAGCTCAGCGACGAGCTGCAAAAGCTCGGTTCCAGCGTCAGCGTCTCCAGCGCCCAGTACAGCAATCTGGTCACCATCAGCAGCCTGACGGACAAGCTGCCCCAGACCCTGGGTCTGGTACGCGAGGTATTCGAGCGCCCCGGCATGCGGGAGGCTGACTTCGAGCGGGTCAAGGCGCAGATGCTGCAAGGCATGAAGCAGAGCCAGCAGCAACCCGAGTGGCTGGCAGGCCAGGCCTTCCGTGAGCTGGTCTATGGCAAGGAGAACCGCCTCGGTCAACCGGGCGACGGCGTGCTGGCCGATGTCGAGAAGCTGACTTTGGCGGATGTGAAGCGCTTCTATCAGAACTACTACAACCCGACCAACGCCAAGGTGGTAGTGGTGGGTGACGTAGCCCAGCAGCAGGTGGAGGAGCAACTTGGCTTCCTGACCCAGTGGAAGGGGGCAGCGCCCACCCTTGGCAGCCTCAAGCCCGAGGGTGAGCAGGCCAAGCCGGGTATCTATCTGGTGGACAAGCCCGGGGCTCCCCAGTCGGTGATCCGCATTGGCCGTCGCGCCATGCCGTTTGATACCACGGGGGATTACTTCACCGCCGGGCTGATGAACTTCAACTTGGGGGGCAACTTCAACAGCCGTATCAACCTCAATCTGCGGGAAGACAAGGGCTACACCTATGGCGCCAGCTCGGGCTTCTCCGCCAATCGTGAGGTGGGTACCTTCGCCACCGGCGCCAATGTGCGGGCCGATGCGACCGTGGATGCCATCCGTCAGTTCCTCAAAGAGATGGACAACTATCGCAACAGCGGCCCGACGCCGGTGGAGCTGGCCTATATGCGCAGTGCCGTCTCCCAGCAGGATGCCCTCTCCTACGAAACCCTCGGCCAGAAGGCCGGTTTCCTGCTGCAGATGATCATGTATGACCTGAAGCCGGACTATGTGCAGGCCCAGAACCAGCTGATCAAAACGGTGTCACCAGAGGTGCTCAAAGCCAGTGCCGCCCGTTGGCTCGATCCGGCTGACATGGTGATTGTGGTGGTGGGGGACAAGCAAAAGCTTGAAAAACCCCTGAAGGAGCTTCATCTTCCCATCTATCCGTTGCAGTTGCCCTGAGGGCGCTTCATAAAAATAGTGTCGCCCCCCTGAGGGGCGGCCACACATGAGCCGTGAATATGACTACGACTAGCTTGTCACTCACCGAGTTGTTGACCGCCCTGGGTTCGCCTGATCGGCTGACGGCCCTCAAGGGGATCCGGCGCGGGATCGAACGTGAATGTCTGCGCATTACCCCGCAAGGGACTCTCTCCCAGACGGATCACCCCAGGAGTCTGGGCTCTGCGCTGACCCATGCCAACATCACTACCGACTACTCCGAGAGCCTGCTGGAGTTCATCACACCGGCGACCGACTCCATCGACAGCCTGATGGAGCAGTTGGGCGACATTCATCGTCACGCCATCCACCATCTCGGTGATGAGCGGATCTGGCCGCTCTCCATGCCCTGCTTCGTCGGCGACGAGGAGAGCATACGGCTGGCCCAGTACGGCAGCTCCAACATAGGGCGGATGAAGACCCTCTACCGGCAGGGGCTGAAGAACCGTTACGGCAGCCTGATGCAGGTGATTGCCGGGGTACACTTCAACTTCTCCATGCCGGACAGCTTCTGGTGCGAGTGGCAGGATCTGGTGGGTGAGGGCTGCTGCAGCCAGCGCTTCATCTCCGACAAGTACATGGGGCTTATTCGCAACGTCTACCGCTTCGGCTGGCTGGTACCCTATCTGTTTGGCGCCTCGCCGGCCATCTGCGACTCTTTCCTCAAGGGGCGCAAGAGCAGCCTGCCGTTCCAGAAAACCGGCAAGGGCACCCTCTATCTGCCTTACGCCACAGCGCTGCGGTTATCCGATCTCGGCTACACCAACAGCGCTCAGGCAGGCTTGAAGATAAGCCACGATAGCCTGCCCGACTATGTGAGCAGCCTGCGTCGTGCCATCAACACCCATGATCCCGACTTCGCCAAGATTGGGGTCAAGGTGAACGGCGAGTACCGTCAGCTCAACGACAATGTGTTGCAGCTGGAGAACGAGCTGTACGCCCCGATCCGGCCCAAGCGCACACCGCGTAGTGGCGAGAAGCCCTCAGATGCGCTCGAGCAGCGTGGCATCGAATATATCGAGCTGCGCACCGTGGACGTGAACCCCTTCACGCCATTCGGTATCGATGCGGATCAGATCCGCTTCTTCGACCTCTTCCTGGTCTGGTGTCTGCTGCGCCCGTCTCCCGTGCTGGGGGACGAGGAGATTGCCCGCAATCGCCGTAACCAGAACAAGGTAGTGCTGGAAGGGCGTCGCCCCGGCCTGGAACTGGAAGATGAGCAGGGCAACGCCATCGGCCTCAAGGAGTTCGGCCTCCAGCTGTTTGACGAGCTGGCCCAGGTGGCCGAGCTGCTGGATCGCTGCTGTGGCCGCAATCGCTACCGCGAGACCCTTGCGATGCACAGGGAGAAGCTGCTCAACCCGGATCTGACCTACTCTGCCCGTCTGCTCAAGCAGTTGCTTTCGAGCGGCCAGGACAACGGCTGCTTCGGCGACGAGCTGGCGAGCCGCTACCGGGAAGAGATGCTGGCCGGTGAGCTGCAGTACTGGGATCAAGCCTATTTCGCCGCCGAGGCGCGGGAATCCCTGGCCAAGCAGCGGGAACGTGAACGCAGCGACAGCCTGTCGTTTGATGACTTCCTGGCCGACTACTTCGGTATCCGTCAGACCACGACCTGATCCCTCTGCTTCTCTGTTTGCAAGCCGCTCCCGGGAGCGGCTTTTTATTGCGCGGTTTGTCATTCCAGCCAGCACGCCAAAGCGTCCAAAAAGTACCCGAAAATAAGTGTGAGTCAGCCTTCACTTCAGCAGGGCCTGTGGTGCTTTTATTGTCAATCGGCTCACATTTCGCCCTTTTGCAGCTTGAGTCTTGTGGGATGGGGGCCTAACGTCTCGGTAACTGAAACGATTCAGCTTTCGCAAAAACCATTCACAAGAACAAGAGACACGAGGATAAATCCATGTTGAAGAAACTCTCCATTGCCATTCTGCTCGCCCTGGGCGCGAGCTCGGGCCAGGCCGCCGAATTCCTGTTGACCGACTCCCAGCAGGGGCTGGATGTGGGGGACTGGAAGATAAGCAGCGACAAGCTGGGTATCAAGAGTCCGGTCCCCTTCTCCATCGAGAAGAAGCGGCTGCACGGCGGACGGCAGGAGGGGGTGGATCTGCTGATCGTCGACAACGGCGTGATGAAGATTACCCTGGTGCCGACCCGAGGCATGGGGATCAAGGAGGTCAAGGGGGCCGATCTGCGCCTTGGCTGGGATTCTCCCGTCAAGGAGGTGGTCAACCCGGCCTTCATCGATCTGGAGAGCCGCGCCGGTCTCGGCTGGCTCGATGGCTTCAACGAGATGCTGGTGCGCTGCGGTTACGAGTGGACAGGCCACCCCGGGGTGGACGATGACGGCCGACTCAAGAGCCTGCATGGCCGGGTGCAGAACATACCGGCATCCGTGGTCAGCGTGACCATAGATGAGGAGCCGCCCTATGCCATTCATGTGCTGGGTCGGGTGGATGAGCGCACCTTCAAGATGAGCGAGCTGGTTACCTGGACCCAGCTGAGCGTAGTGCCCGGTCAGGCGGAATTTTCCCTGCAGGACAAGCTGACCAACCACGCGGATTATGAGAACGAGTACCAGATCATCTACCACAGCAACTTCGGGGCGCCGATCCTGGAAGAGGGGGCGCAAGTCAGCACGCCGGTGAAGCAGATATCCCCGTTCAACGACTACGCCAAGGCGGGCCTGAAGAGCTGGCAAACCTATCTGGGGCCGACCAAGGGCTTCGACGAGATGGTGTTCAACCTGGTGCCTTACAGCGATGCCGATGGCAATACGCTGGCTGTGCTCAACAACCGGCAGGGCAGCGCCGGTGTGGCGGTGGCCTACAACACCCACCAGTTGCCCGTGCTGACCCTGTGGAAGAACACCGACACCCGGGCCCAGGGGTATGTGACGGGTATCGAGCCTGGCACCAGCTATGCCTACAGCACCAAGTACCAGCGTCCGCTGGGGCTGGTGCCCAAGATCCAGCCGGGCGAGACCAAGACCTTCGATCTGACCTATCGTCTGCTGCGCAATGGGGATGAGGTGAAGCAGGCGCTGGCAGAGGTCGACAAGATCCAGGGGGGCCGTCCCACCGAGATGCGCGAGCTGCCACTGGTCAAACTGCCCTGATCACTTGTCAGACAGACAGCAAAAAGCCGCTCGATGAGCGGCTTTTTGATTTCATGGCGGGCGGGATCAGACGTGGTTGTACTCAGACATGGTTGTACATGGCCTCGATCTCGCTTTGATACTTGGATTCAATGATCTTGCGGCGCAGCTTCATGGTGGGGGTGATCTCTCCCAGCTCCATGGAGAAGGCGCTCGGCAGCAGGGTGAACTTCTTCACCTGCTCGAACTTGGCCAGCTCCTTTTGCAGATCCTGGATGCGGGCATCGAAGAACTCCATCACCCGGGAGTTGCGCAGCAGCTCCGTCTTGCACTGGTACTGCAGGTTGATGGAGCGGGCGTACTCTTCCAGCGACTCGAAGCAGGGCACTATCAGCGCCGAGACGAAGTGGCGGGCATCGGCGACGATGGCGATCTGCTCGATGAAGCGATCCTTGCCGATGGTCCCTTCCACCAGTTGCGGTGCCACGTATTTGCCGTTGGAGGTTTTCATCAGCTCCTTCAGCCGTTCGGTGAAGTAGATGTTGCCGTCCTTGTCCAGCTCGCCTGCATCACCGGTACAGAGAAAGCCATCTGCGGTCATCACCTCGGCAGTGGCTTCCGGCTTGTTGTAGTAGCCGCGCATCACTGTCGGTGAGCGCACCAGCAGCTCGTTGTTCTCCCCCAGCTTCACTTCGATGCCATTCAGGGCGGTGCCGATAGAGCCCAGCTTGAATTGTTGATCTTCGTAGCAGCAGACGGTAGCCGTGGTCTCCGTCATGCCATAGCCGTACTTGAGGTTGAGCCCCATGGCCTGGAAGAAGAGATTCACGTCGTCGGCCAGACGAGCGCCGGCCACCGGTAGGAAGCGGGTATGGCCGCCAAAGCGGGCGCGCAGCTTGCGAAACACCAGTCGCTCCGCCAGCGCGAGCTGGGCACAGAGCAGGGGAGAGGCTGATTTGCCCGCCTGACGGGTCGCCACCATCTGCTTGCCGACGTGGGTGGCCCAGCCAAACAGGGCGCGGCGCAGGCGCGGCGCCTGGGCAACCCTGGCCTGGATCATGGCGTAGGCCTTCTCGTAGAGGCGCGGGACGGCGCACATCACGGTCGGCTGCACCTCGCCGATGACGTCCATCACCTTCTGCGGGTCGCGAATGTAGACGTTCTCGGCGCCGCAGTAGAGCACATAGTAGGTCCAGGCGCGTTCGAACACATGGCTCAGCGGCAGCATGCAGAGCGACACATCTTGCTCGTTGAGGTCCAGGCGGCTGTTGTGCATCTCGAAACAGGCGGCGATGTTGGCAAAATCGAGCATGACCCCCTTGGGTTCGCCCGTGGTGCCCGAGGTGTAGATCAGGGTCAGCAGGTCATCCATCCGGTACTGGCTTTCCCGTACCCGCAGCTCCTGCTCGCTGGCCTGATGGTTGCCGGAAGCGAGAAACTCCTGAAAGTGGCTGGCCTGGGCGCAGCCGCGCAGATTGACCTTGCCATCGAGGGCGACAATCTGGCGGATCTCGCCATCATTCAACAAGGTCAGCGCCTGATCGAACTGGGGCTGCTCACCGACGAACAGCAGGCCGATACTGGCATCGCGCACTATGTACCTGAGTTGCTCAAGGGTACTGGTGGGGTAGATGGGCACGCTGACGCCGCGGGCGGCGAGGATGCCGAGATCTGCCTGGGTCCACTCCGGCATGTTGCGGGCGTAGAGACCGACCATTTCGGTTGGCTGGTGACCGGCGCGGATCAGCGCCTGGGCACAGTAGTCCATGGCCTGTCCCAGGGTACGCCAGCCGATGGCGCGCCACTGGCCATCCTGTTGTACGCGCAGGGCGGCCTTGTTGCCAAGCCGGGCAATACGTTCACGCATCAGTCGAACCAGATGGAGTTTCGGCATCAGTCAAACATCCTCAAGTAACAGTTGTACGCCCGCGAGGGCACTAAAATTCGCGCTAGAGTTTAAACTCCAACATTACAGCTTACAAGTGTTCGCTGTTTGTCCTGGATCACAAAGTCGCCAACCAGGGCGAGCTGAGGCATGATGCTTGATAACCATAAGGATCCGGTTAACGGGAGCAGATGATGATATTGAAAGGCCGGCTGGTAGTGATAGTCGTTGCGGTTGTGGTGGTGGTGTCATTATTGATGGTTGGGGTCACCTGGTGGCTCTGGGCAAATCGTCAGGTGACCTCGCCCTGGTACTACGGCATCAAGGGATACAATCAGGCCCAACAGCAGGCAGCAAGCAGTGGCAAGCCGTTGCTCTATCTTCTGGAAGGTAAAAAATGCCGTAGATGCGAGCTGCTGGACAAGCTGCTGTGGCGTGATCCTGCCATGGCGAAGGTGTATGGGGAGGTGGTCAGGGTGCGGCTCAAGGCTGACAATAAAGATGGCAGTGAACTGGTCTTGAGCTATTTCCCCAAAACGACCACCTTGCCTGGCGTTTACTTGCAAGAGAGTGGTGGCCCTTTCAAACCCATCAAGATAGTCCCAGATATCCAGCAGGTCTGGATGCCCGGTGTGACCTGGCAGAGAGGTTATTTCATGCCGCTCTCTCCGGCGGCTTTCGCTGCTGTGGTCCACACTACGCTTGCGTTGCAAGATCCTGCGGTAAACAATGCGCCGCTGGAATGACAGCCCGTATCAGCTGAAGTCGAACAGGCGGGACATGAGCACGGCATCTTCCCGCTCGTTGCCGGTGCCGTAGTAGTCGACCCGGCGGCAATACTCTGCAAACCCTTCACTCTCGTAGAGGCCGATGGCTGTCTTGTTGCTGGCGCGCACCTCCAGAAACCAGGCCTCGGCTCTCTTTTCCTTGCTGCGGGCGAGATACTCCTTCAGCAGTGCCCGTCCCAGCCCCTTGCCCTGAAAATCGGGGTGCACGCAGATGTTCATCAGCGAACTGTCGCCCGCCACCAGATCCGAGATGTAGAACCCCGCAGGCCGTCCATCCACCAGCATCAAACCATTGAGATAGCGCGGCCCGAAACAGGAGAGCAGATTGGCCTGGCTCCAGGGCTCCTTGTGGGCGGCTTGTTCTATGGGATAGACAAGCTCGAAGTCGGATTCGAGCAGGGGGCGAAAGAGGTGCATGATCACTCCGGTTAATGCGGGGACGGCTGGCCCGGTCGGCCAAATGTAAAGTTTGGTAAAGATGAGATGGCCGGGCTGCATTGCGGCCCGGAGCCGATCACAATGAGCCCTGTTCTTGGCTGGATGGCGCCCGTTGGCGCAACTGTTGCCACAGCGCCCGTTTGTGGGGCGCATCGGGAGAGAGCGAACAGATCAGCGCCTCTGGCCAGCGAGGATCCGGCTCGGTGAGCCAGAGCAGCGGGGGGGCAGCTTGTTCGGGCATCTCCTGCAGCAGGCTCACCTCATGGGGGGCAATCCCCAGCAACTGGCAGATGTCATGGAGCAGAGCGGTATCCGGCAGCGCCGGTGCCCGCACCCAGAGCTTGCCGGTGGGCAGGTCGGCATGAGGCCGGGGGTCTGGCTGCCCGGTCTGTGCTGCCTCATCACGAGAGCCAGCCAGTAACTGGGGGCGCCTGAGTTGCCAGCCTTGAATACCGATTCTGGCCAAGATGTGCTGGCGAACGGGATCTTGCATGGATGATGACTCACTCTTGATCTGAGTTGGTGAAAAATGTGCTGCGAAGGGTACACTCGAACGCCTTTTTCTGCACTCTTTGCCATTCTGCTGTGCTTCCAGTCCGGTCAGTCGGGATGGGGTTGGCAGGCAGACCATAACAGACAACATCATAATAAAACCAACCCCGGGCAATCTGATCGTCATGACGTGACCCGGAATTATCGTGATCCCAGCTTCGGAATGCTCTCTATGTCATTATCTGCTCACAGTTCTGCCCGTGCCGTGCCCATTCATGAACGCCTGCCCAACCTGCTGGCCGCCCTCGGCGAGGGGCTTTATGAACGCCAGGATGCCTTGCGGCTAGGCCTGCTGGCGGCACTGAGCGGCGAGAGCGTGTTTCTGCTGGGTCCCCCCGGGATTGCCAAGAGCCTGATTGCCCGTCGTCTCAAGCTTGCCTTCCATGAAGCCCGTCACTTCGAGTACCTGATGACCCGCTTCAGCACGCCGGAGGAGGTGTTTGGCCCCTTATCTATCCAGGCCCTGAAGGAAGATGGCAAGTACCTGCGCCTGACCGCCGGATATCTGCCCCAGGCCGAGGTGGTCTTTCTCGACGAGATCTGGAAGGCGGGCCCGGCCATCCTCAACACCCTGCTGACTGCCATCAACGAGCGTCAGTTCCGTAACGGTGACGAGACACTCCCCATTCCGATGCGTCTGCTGATCAGCGCCTCCAACGAGCTGCCCGCCCCGGACAGCGGGCTGGATGCGCTCTATGACCGCATGCTGGTGCGTGTCTGGATGGACAGGGTGCAAGAGAAATCCAACTTCCAGGCCATGTTGTCCAGTGATGGCGCCTCCCCCCGTCACCTCTCTCCCGCCCTGCAGGTGCAAAGCGAGGAATACCTGCTGTGGCAACGGCAGATCGAGCAGGTGGTGTTGCCCGACGAGGTATTCGAGCTTGTCTATCAGCTGCGACAGCGGCTCGACAGCATGGGCGACGAACCCTGCTATGTCTCGGATCGGCGCTGGAAAAAGGCGGTGCGCCTGTGCAAGGCCAGTGCCTTCTTCCATGGCCGGCGGGAGGTAGCGCCTCTGGATCTGCTGCTGCTGAAAGATTGTCTCTGGCATAACGAAGAGAGCCGCACCGCCCTGCTGACGCTGATGGAGGAGTTTGCCCGCCTGCACTGCTACCGGCAGCAGGCATTGATTTCCCGTCATATGGCCGTCACCTCGGCCTTGCAGGAGTTGCAACAGCAGATGAGTATCCGGCTGGCGCTCAAGGCTGATCCCCACAAGGGGATGCTGGGCAAGCGCAGCAAGGGCTGGCAATTGCCCCTGGAGGAGGCCCGCAAGCAGGGGGAGCGGGGACTGCAAATCCAGCTGCACCTGCTTACCCCGGCCCGACTCAGCCCGGAGGAGCCGGATCTGCTGGTAGAGACACTGGAGTGTGACAAGGTGGTGCTAGGTCACTGGCAGTTCGGTGGCGACAAGGTGATGTTCCATCCCGTTGGCAGCAAGACAGGATTGACGCTGGAGCTTGAGCTCGACAGCGGCCAGCGTCTCAATCTGCTCGACAGCCAGCGCCACCCCATTCCTCTGGTGCTGGTGTGCCGTGAGCCCTTGCCTGGTCTGATAAGCGCCCCCTGGTACAAGACCCTTGCCAATCTCAATGACCAGCTGGCGGCCTTGCGCACCGAGCTGCGTCGCCAGCGTCATCGTTTTGATGACCACCAACCCCACCATTTCATCGCCTCGCGCTGGCTGGTTGCCATCGAGGAGGGCTTCTTCACCCTGGCCCGTGAACTTGATCAAACGGCTGAGCAACTGGCCCAGTGGCAGCAGCGCCTGCCACTGCTGTGCGGGGAGCAGGGGTAAATGATCGAAATTGGCACTATGAGCGCCTTGCTGGCGATCTCGGAGGGAGAGATGGTGTCCGAGATGGTGGTCGCCCTGCTGGCCAGTACCCAGATCTCCCGCTTCATCCGGATAGGCAAGGCACAGGGGCGTTCCCTGAAACAGCGGCTGCAGCGCTGGCGCCATCAGGTGAACGACACCATAGCCCATACCCCTGTGCCTCCCGTGCTGGAACAGGAATTTCTGCTCTATCAGCACTTTATCTCCCTTTCCCTCGCTCGCCTTGTGGCCGAGTTGCCTACCCTGCTCAGTGCTCTGGA
Organism: Aeromonas sp. 5HA1; assembly: GCF_029237245.1. Lineage (NCBI taxonomy): Bacteria > Pseudomonadati > Pseudomonadota > Gammaproteobacteria > Aeromonadales > Aeromonadaceae > Aeromonas > Aeromonas sp. 5HA1. Next base: position 27,894 of record NZ_JAACFW010000007.1, on the reverse strand, counting down.
GCGGGGTAGCGACTTTGCCGATGAGGGGCGACAGCTGGCCCATCAGTTGGTGGATCATCCCACCGAGGGTGCCAGGCGGCTGATGCTTGAGAAGTGGCGAGCCAGCCTGGTGGGCGCTTTGCTGCGTTTGCAGCAGGAGCTGGCCGAGGCTGAGCGGCTCAGGTTGCAGCAGGAGCTGGAGGAACAGATCGGCGCCAGCGAGGAGCTGGAACAAGTGCTGGATCCCCAGCGGCGCACGGCCGGTGGCTTGTGGAACCTGGCTCAGGGACGCTGGCAGCCTGCCTCTCTGGTGCTGATCCGCCAATATGCCGCCATGCTGCGCAAAGAGCCCATGTTGCAGGAGATCGCAGACAGCATGGGGCGCAGTCTGCACGATAGCGAGCAGTTGCAGCGGCCCCAGCCGCCGCAGCCCACCCTGATCCAGGAGCCGGTGTTAAGTGACGATGTGCCCGATGATCTGGTCGGGATCCACCCGGCCAATGATCTGATGAGAATGCTGCCGAGTGAGGCCGTCATGCTGGGGGTGCCCGAGCTGGAGCTGGAGTTTTACCGCCGCTATCTGGAGCGGCGCCTGCTCAGCTATCAGGCCAGAGGCACCCTGCCGAGGCATCAGTTGCTGCCTCGTACCACGGATCGGGGTGATCAGGAGTTGCAGCCCATGGGGCCAGTGATTGTCTGTATCGACACGTCCGGCTCCATGGGGGGTTACCCTGAGCAGTGTGCCAAGGCGCTGGCGCTGGCGCTGTTGCAGCTTGCCTTGACCGAGCAGCGGCGCTGCTTCGTGATGCTCTTCTCCACCGATGTGGCGACCTTCGAGCTGACCGATGCCAACGGCCTCGATGAGGCTCAGCGTTTTCTGGCCATGACCTTCAATGGCGGCACGGATCTGCTGCCCTGCCTGAGCGCCACCCTGCAACAGTTACAGGCGCCCGGTTTCGAGCTGGCGGATGTGCTGGTGATCTCCGACTTCATTGCCCAGCGTCTGCCCGCTTCGCTGGTGGAGCTGATGGACCGCCAGCGTGGCCGTGGCACCCGATTCAACGCCGTTGCCATGTCCCGTCACGCCAAGCCGGCCCTGCTGCGGGTGTTTGACAAAAGCTGGCTACTCGACTGCGGTCTGCGCGGTCGCCTGCTGCGCCGCTGGTTGCGTAGCTGATATTGACCCCCCTGATCCGCGCCATACTGGCAGACTGGCCAGCACAACGCCGACACACAAGAGGCCCATGGCCAGCCATACCGGCTGGGAGAGGGTCTCTCCCAGCAGCCACCAGGCCAGCATGGCCGCCATCACAGGCGTCAGGGAGCCGAGTGCCGAGCTGACCTCGGCCCCCAGGGTGCGAATGGCGTGGGCGTAACAGAGCGCCGCCAGCAAACCGGCCCCAATTCCCTGCAACAAACCCTGCCATAACCAGATGCTGGCATGACTCACTGTGGGCAAGGGGCTCCACAGGAGTGTCGGCAGCAGCAACAGGGCTGAGGGCACCGCCACCAGGGCGGCGGCATCCAGAGCCGTGAGTCCGCTATGCCTGACTGCCAGGGTAAACAGGGCCCACAGCAGGGCCGCCCCCAGAAAACAGACTTGCCCCTGCCATAAACCGGGCTCCCCGCTCAGCAGCAGGGTCGCCGTGGCCAGGGCGATGAGGGAGAGCCCGCAGCGCCGTTGGGCGGGGCAAGGTTCGCGCCACAGCAGCAGGCCCAGCAGGCTGACCATGAGGGGGGCTGTGCCCGGTATCAGGGCGCTGCCCTGGGCGACCGGAGCCAGCTGCATGCCGGTGGCGCCGAGCCAGAAGAAGGGCAGACCGGCCCCGGTCAGCATGGCCAGCTGCCAACGCAGGGGAACGCTGTGCAGCCGGGTGCGGTGGCGCCAGTAGTAGGGAAGCAGCAGCAAGGCGGGGATCCCAAATCGGAGCAGCGCCAGCGCCTGTGGCGGGAGTTTTTCCTCGGCACCAAGGCGCAGGGAGAGGAAGAAACCGGACCAGAGCAGCACAGTGGCGAGGGCGGCGGCCCAGCCGCTGCAACGGGGTGACAGGGTGAATGACATAAGAGCTCCCTCCATGGAATGTCCTGCACCATTATCCGGCCGGGAGGGAGGGTGTTTCAGGGCAAACTGTTTGAGAAATCCGGATGTAGTTGCTAGTTTCAGCCAATCCAACAGGGATTTTTACCGGATATCGCCAAGATGCTCGACAGAATTGATTTACATCTGCTGCGGTTGCTGCAACAGGATGGTCGCCTCTCCACAGTGGAGCTGGCGGAGCAGGTTGGTTTGTCAGCCTCCCCCTGTGCGCGGCGCCTGAGGCGACTGGAGGGGGAGGGACACATTCAGGGGTATCGTGCCGTGCTGGCGCGGGAGAAACTGGGCCTTGGCATCACCATCTTCGTCAACGTGCGGCTCAGCCAGCACAAGGAGCCCTTGGTAGATGCCTTCGAGCAGGCGGTGGCGGCCATGGCTGAGGTGATCAGCTGCCACACCGTCTCCGGCAATTACGACTATCTGCTGGAGGTGGTGGTGCCGGATCTGCCCGCCTATGAGCAGTGGATCAGACGATTGCAGTCCCAGGACATGGTCAATGACATCAGCAGCCACTTCGCCATTCGCGCGGTCAAGGTGATGGGGCCGCTGCCCATTTGACCTTTTTCAGGCGCCGGGCTGGTGGCCGAGTCCCCGCTCGTTGACCTGATCCTGATCCAGCAGGGGCTGGCCGCTGGGCTGGGAGACATAAAAACCCCGCTTGCCGCTGCGCTTGACCCGGTACATGGCCTGATCGGCTCTGGCCAGCGCCGTGCTGAAGTCATCCTGTGGCCGGATCTGCGCTATCCCCATGCTCAATCCCACCTCGGCCTCGCCGTTGGGCAGCTCGAACGGAGTCGAGATGGCATTGACGCACTGGTGGGCCAGGTGATGGGTGCGGGGATCGTCACTGTGCCAGGGCAGCAGCAACACGAACTCATCCCCGCCGAGGCGGCCCAGCTTCACCCCTTCGTCACAACAGGCCTTGATCCGCTGGGTGAGGGCGATCAGCAGCTCATCACCTGCCCTGTGGCCCAGGTTGTCGTTCACCTGCTTGAAGTTATCGAGATCGATGAAGCAGATGGCCCTGAACTCCTGCGGGAACTGGCGTTGCAATGCAGTGCGATTGAGCAGGCCAGTGAGAGGATCCCGATGGGCGAGCTGGGCGAGCTGCTGTTCGTACTCCTTCTCATGGGTGATGTCGATGTGGGTACCCATCACCCGCAGCGGTTTGCCCTGCTCATCCCACTCCACCACCCGGCCCCTGTCCAGCACCCAGGTGGTCTTGCCATCCTTGGCGATCATGCGGTGCATCACCTGATAGAAGGGGCTTTTGCCGCTCAGATGATCGAAGAAGGCCTGCAGTACCCGCTCCCTGTCTTCCGGATGCAGGTGTTCACGCCACACATCGAAGTGGGCCGACAGCTCCTTGGGCTGGTAGCCGAGCATGGCCCCCCAGCGTCGGTTGAAGATGATGAGCTTGCCGGTGGGAAGGTGATTCTGCCAGATACACAGGCCAGTGCCGTCCATGGCGGCATCCAGTTTCTCCCGCGCATCGTCGGCCACCCGCTTCAGGCGCTCATTCTCCTGCAGCAGCTTGTCATAGGCGGCCTGCAGCTCCTCGTATGTCATGAACTCGTTCTTCCCTGTGGTCGTTGCGGCCTATAGTCGATGCTGACTGTGAGCCTGTAAAGTGCGACAAAACGATAATGCAACCCTCCTCTCGTCTTGCACTCCGCAAAGCTTCTGGTCGGGGCTGATCGCCCGTGAGTGGTACCGCATGGACAGGTTTTGCTGGCGAGCTACCCAAGGAGCGATATGATAAGTCCATGTTTGCGCCGCAATGAGCTTGTTTCCTCTCATGATTCCTAAAATGGCTTCACTTTGTCTGATGCCGCTGCTCCTGCTCGCAGGGTGGGCCGCGCCGGTGTGGGCAGCCCGTGGCCCCTTGCCGGAACCTGTGCTCGTCGGGGAGCTGAGCCAGTTGGAAAATGATGCTCTTCCCCCTCGAGTCTTCCGGTTGCGGGTTGCCGCCTTGGCGGCCCACAGGGAGAGCTACTCACCACAGTTGCAGGGACGCATCGCCCGGTTGCAGTGCTGGGCGCGCGATTCCGAGCGTACCAGCGAATATGAGGCGACCATTGCGTTTGCCAGTGAGCAGTTGGCGTCGGCTCGCAAGCAGCAGGACAGAGAGACGGAGGCCGGGCTCTTTATCTGCCGGGGCTTCAATCAGCAGATGCTGGGCAATATGACCCAGGCCAAGGCGGATTATGATGCCGCCCTGGTACTGGCTGAGGCTCTCGAGGATCCTCGTCTGAAGAGCGATGCACTCAGTTATCGGGGCGATATGTTTGCCTATCAGGGGGCATTGGCACAGGGCTTGATAGACCTGCTCGCCGCCTATGACGGCTATGTTGCGCTGGGACTGGAGGGGATGAGGCTGCAGGTGTTGGCCCAGATTGCCAACACCTACCGGCGAATGGGGATATACGCGCGAGCCCATGAGTATTTTGAAGAGCTGATGGAGGCCTATCTGCAACGGCACGATCAGAGCAACCTGATCGATGTCGGTACCCAGCTGGCCATCCTCTATACCGATCAGGGCCGTTACGAGCAAGCCCTGCCCCTGCTAGAAGCGGGGGAGCGTTATTACCGTCAGCAGCAGAGAGAGATGGATCTCGCCTGGCTCAGGGTCGAGTTGTCCTGGTGCCTGCTGAATCTGAAGCGGGTTGACGAGGCGCTGACCAAGCTGGAGCAGGCGAAACCTGTTCTGTATCGACATGAAAAAGATACGGACGAGGCGACGCTGGGGCTATGGCAACTGGTGATGGGATTGACGCTGGATGCCAAAAAGGAGTGGGACAAGGCCCTGCACTATCTGGCCAGGGCCGAGTCCATCTTCAGTCAGGAGCAGAACCAGCGCTTTCTCGCCTGGATCTATCAGGCAAGGGCCAGAATTCTTGAGCAGCAGGGTCAGGTCAATGGTGCGCTGGCGGCGCTCCAGCAGTATGTGCAGATAAAGAGCGAGCTGGATCGCTTGCTGAACGAACAGCGTTCGGCCCAGATCCGTCTGGAGTTCGATCTGGCGCGCAAGGAGCTGGAGAACCAGACCCTCAAGACCCGGCAGCTGGTTCAGGCCGAGCGGTTGAAGCAGTTGCAGGAACGGCGCCAGTGGCAATATATCGTGGTGGTACTGTTGCTGGTCGTTATGGGGATGCTGGCGCTCTACCTGTTAAATCGCTCCCGCAAGCTGCGTCAGCTTGCCATGACCGACGAGCTGACCGGCATCCACAATCGTCGCCAGATCCAGGCCAAGGGAGAGGTGTGGTTCAGGCAGGCCAGAGACAATGGCAAGCCACTGTGCGTGCTGATCCTGGACATAGACCACTTCAAGCAGGTCAATGACACCCTGGGTCACCACATGGGAGACAGGGTGCTGACTGCCGTGGCCAGGTGCATCGGCGCCCAGATGCGTCATCTGGACAGGGTCGGGCGGCACGGTGGCGAAGAGTTTCTGGTGCTGCTGCCTGATACCCGTATGGAGGAGGCACTCGAAGTGGCTGAGCGGATCCGTCATGAGGTCTCCCGGTTGCACATAGAGGAGATGCCGGAGGGCCATCCGGTGCATGTCAGCATCGGCTGTGCCGAATGCAGCCTGCTCGATGAGACTCTGGGGGATCTGATCAAACGGGCCGATGAGGCCATGTACAGAGCCAAGCAGGCCGGTCGCAACCAGGTAATGCGGGCCGAATAGGGCGATCTGGCACCCTTCGCGAACGGCTCTAAGCCGGGCTGGGTATTTTTCACTCGCGCGGGTATAATGTCGCGCAATTTTGCTTTGACTCAGGCGAGAAGACCCATGTAACGCAGCCCTCCTCCCTCTCTCCACCGGGTTGGCAAAACGCCAGCTGGCGTGGCTTTTGTTGCGTATACATGTGCCGTGAGCGGCATCCCGTATTTATTCCCACGGTGGCCAAGGCCGCCGCCCAATAGAAGAACGTTGAATTATGTCAGCTGAATTTCTGAGTGAAGTCTCCAAGAGACGCACTTTTGCGATCATCTCGCACCCGGATGCGGGTAAAACCACCATCACCGAAAAGGTCCTGCTGTTCGGACATGCCATTCAGCGCGCCGGTACCGTCAAGGGCCGTGGCTCGGGCCAGCACGCCAAATCCGACTGGATGGAGATGGAGAAGCAGCGTGGTATCTCCATCACCACCTCTGTGATGCAGTTTCCCTATGCGGATTGCCTGGTCAACCTGCTCGATACCCCGGGTCACGAGGACTTCTCCGAAGATACCTACCGTACTCTGACGGCGGTCGACTGCTGCCTGATGGTCATCGATGCCGCCAAGGGTGTCGAAGATCGTACTCGCAAGCTGATGGAAGTGACCCGGCTGCGCGATACCCCCATCCTCACCTTCATGAACAAGCTGGACCGCGAAGTGCGCGATCCCATGGAAGTGATGGACGAGGTGGAACGCGAGCTGAAGATCATGTGTGCTCCCATCACCTGGCCCATCGGCTGCGGCAAATCCTTCAAGGGTGTCTATCACCTCTACAAGGATGAGACCTATCTGTATCAGACCGGTCAGGGCCATACCATCCAGGAGAAGCGGGTGGTCAAGGGCCTGCACAACCCGGATCTGGACGCCGCCATCGGTGAAGATCTGGCAGCCCAGCTGCGTGGTGAACTGGAGCTGGTGCAGGGCGCCTCTCCCGAGTTCGATCACGAGGCCTTCATCGCGGGCGAGATGACGCCAGTCTTCTTCGGTACTGCGTTGGGTAACTTCGGTGTCGACCACATGCTGGACGGCCTGACCGACTGGGCTCCGGCCCCCATGCCGCGCAAGGCCGAGAGCCGCATCGTTGAAGCGACCGAGGAGAAGTTCTCCGGCTTCGTGTTCAAGATCCAGGCGAACATGGATCCGAAACACCGGGACCGTATCGCCTTTATGCGCATAGTGTCAGGCACTTACTGCAAGGGCATGAAGATGCGCCACGTGCGCATCGGCAAGGATGTGAACATCTCCGACGCCGTCACCTTTATGGCAGGTGATCGCGAGCAGGCCGTGGAGGCGTGTGCCGGTGACATCATAGGTCTGCACAACCACGGCACCATACAGATCGGCGACACCTTCACCCAGGGCGAAGATCTCAAGTTCACCGGCATCCCGAACTTTGCGCCCGAGCTGTTCCGCCGCATCCGCCTGCGCGATCCGCTCAAGCAGAAGCAGCTGCTCAAGGGACTGGTCCAGCTCTCTGAAGAGGGGGCTGTGCAGGTGTTCCGTCCGCTCATCAGCAACGATCTCATCGTCGGCGCGGTCGGTGTGCTGCAGTTTGACGTAGTAGTTTCGCGTCTGAAGAGCGAATACAACGTCGAAGCCCTGTACGAGGCGGTCAACGTTTCCACTGCCCGCTGGGTGGAAGGGACTGACGTCAAGAAGTTCGAAGAGTTCAAGCGCAAGAACGAGCTGAACCTGGCGCTGGATGGCGGTGACAACCTCACCTACATAGCACCGACCATGGTCAACCTGCGTCTGTCTCAGGAACGTCATCCGGACGTTCACTTCCGTCAGACTCGCGAGCATTGATCACCCCGCCCGCGCCCTGCGGGTGGCTGATGACAAGAGAGACCCCGCTTCGGCGGGGTCTTTTGTTATGTGCGCTTTCGGGAGGCTATCCCCATCCGGGGCTTGATGTGTGAATAAAAATAACGGATAAGTGATTTAAATTTCATTAATGGAGATGAATATGTCCGTCACTCTGCCTGTCGAGGCGCAGTTTGCCGCCTACAATGCCCACGACCTCGACGCCTTCCTGGCCTGTTTCGCCGAGGATTTCAAAGGCTATCGCATGCCGACCGAGACCCCGAGCACAGTCGGCAAGGGGGCGCTCCGTAGCTTCTATGCCGAGCACAGATTCAACAACCCGGCCTTGCGGGCCGAGCTGCTTTCCAGAACCCTGCTCGGCAACAAGGTGTTCGATCACGAGCTGATTTATGGTCTCTCCCCTGAGCCCATCGAGAGCGTGGCGGTGTTCGAGGTGAAGGACGGCCTTATCCAGACAGCCTGGTTCTATTTCCCCTCTTGATACGAATATCTAACTATTTCTCCATACGGCGCCAATATATGGTTCCTCTTGGTTATGGGATTTCGGAAAAACTGCAATAAGGACATTGAATGCACATTATCCAGGCCACCCCGGATCATCTTGAAGAAATCAGTTGCCTGTTTGATGCCTATCGGCAGTTTTATGGGCAGGCGCCGGATCAGAGTGCCGCAACCGGGTTTATCGCCGATCGCCTCGAGGATGCCGATTCAGTTATCTTTCTTGCTCGCAATGAGATGGGTGAAAGCATCGGTTTTACCCAGCTTTACCCGGCATTCTCTTCCATTGCCATGAAGTGGATGTGGTATCTCAACGATCTCTTTGTCATCGAGTCAGCCCGCCAGCAGGGAGTGGCGCGAGCCCTGTTAAAACGGGTGGCAAGTTTTGCCAAAGAGACAGATGCGCTGACTGTAAAGCTGGCCACAGCCGTATCCAATCATCCTGCCAAATCGCTCTACGAATCAGAGGGATATCAGAAGGTCATCGCCTTTGATCACTACACCCAACGGGTTTAGGTGAGGCAGAGGGCACCGTTTATAGGCAACTTGTTTGCTCCCTTCTCCCCTCGCGGGAGAAGGGCTGGGGATGAGGGGGATAGGAGCTCACATTTACTCTGCCGGCATCAGCTCCAGCACCATGCAGATCTCGCAGGCATCGTGGCCGGTGCAGCCAAGCGGCCCAGGCAGATGCTCGAAGCCGAGGGATTCGTAGAGCGCGGTGGCCTCGCGCAGCACGGCGGTGGTCTCCAGGTAGCAGCGCTGATAACCGAGCGCGCGCGCCTCGTCCAACGCCTGCAGCACCAGCCGTCGACCCAGCCCCAACCCGCGCAGGGAGGGCATGAAGTACATCTTCTGCAGCTCGCAGACCTGCTCCTCTTCCCCCGCCAGCGGCGCTATGCCTCCGCCGCCGAGGATGGTGCCATCAGGCCCTTCGATCACCCAGTAGCGGCTCTTCTCGCCCAGATAGGTCTCGTACAGCCGATCGAGGTCAGGGTCGGCCACCCCGTAGCCCTTGTCGGCGGTGAGGCCGTATTCGGCGGAGACAGCGCGCACCACAGCGGCGATATGGGGATTGTCGGCGGCAGTGATGGAACGGATGCGGTAGCCCTGCTGACGGCGGGCGCGGGAGAGGGCGCTGCGATAGAGGCGCAGACCGGCCCACAGTTGCTCGCGCTCGCTCAGGGTGAGCTGGGCCAGGGTCTCTTCCATGGCGCTGTCCATCTCCTGATGCAGATCCAGCAGTTGGGCCTGGCCGGCGATGGTGAGGCGCGCCTCCTTGCTGCGGCCATCGGACGGATGGGGGTGCCAGCTGATGAGCTCCCGTTCGGCGAGGCGGGCCAGCGGGCGGCTGGCATTGGACTTGTCGATGCGCAGCCGCTCGGCCAGTTGCTGGTTGGTGGCGGGGCCGCTCTCCAGTTCGATCAGCAGATGGGCTTCGAGCGGGGTCAGTGCCAGCTCGCCACACTGCTGGGAGAGCATGCCGAGTTCGCGAACCAGATCGCGCGACAGGGCGCGCAGGGGACGGGGATCCATATCAGGGCTTCCTATTTGGTTGTCTTCAACAACCAATATAGCCAACTAGTTGTCACTGGCAACCTTTTTATGGGGGTTGAGTGGTGGATCATGAGGCGGACAAGGAGAGGCCGGACATAAAAAAGGGCCCGAAAGGGGCCCAAACATTGGAAACCCGCGCCCGTGGGCGCGGATCCCATCCTTGGTTGGTCATGAACCGGCGTGTTTACACCAGCTCTGTCAGCATGGCGTCGGCATAAGGGGTCAGTACCTCGCCCTTCTGCACTTTGGCGAGATAGTCCGGGTTGGCGATCAGCGGGCGGCCAATGGCGATGAGGTCGAACCGGTTGGCCTTGATGGCATCCAGAGCGGTGTCGGCGCTGTAGTTGCCAACTCCGACCAGATGACCGTCGTAGTGGGCGCGCAGGTAGTCGGAGGCGCGGCCATCCAGATAGTCAAAGGTGAGGCTGTCATCGAAGATGCCCAGATGCACATAGGCCAGGGCGCGCTGGTTCAGCTCGGCCAGCAGATAATCGAACACGGCGCGATCCCGCTTGTCACCTTCCAGATGCACATAGGCGCCGGGGGAGAGACGCAGTCCCACTCGATCTGCCCCGATGCGGGCGTTGACCGCATCCACTACTTCCAGTGCGAAGCGGCTCATGTTTTCCGGGCTGCCGCCGTACTGATCGGTACGCAGGTTGCTCGAATGGTGCAGGAACTGGTCGATGAGGTAGCCGTTGGCACCGTGGATCTCAACCCCGTCAAAACCTGCTTCAATGGCGTTGGCAGCGGCCTGGGCGTAATCCTCGGCCAGCTGGCCTATCTCGGCCACGGTCAGGGGACGGGGCACCTGATACTCCAGCTCGCGCATGCGCGGTACAGTCCCCTCATGGGCTACGGCTGACGGTGCCAGCACTTCGCCATGATGGAAGAAAGGGTGGGAGAGGCGGCCCACGTGCCACAGTTGGGCGAAGATCTTGCCGCCATTGGCGTGTATGGCGCTGGTGACTTTTTTCCAGCCTTCGATCTGCTCCGGGCTGTAGAGTCCGGGGGTATTGGGATAGCCCTGGCCATCCGGGCGAATGATGGTGGCTTCGGAGATGATGAGGCCGATATCGGCACGACGGGCGTAATAGGCGGCCATCTGTTCGGTGGGCACCAGGCCCGGACCGGCCATGCAACGGGTGAGCGGTGCCATCATGAAGCGATTCGCGAGGGTGAGGGTGTCGTTGAGGCGATAGGGCTGAAACAGGGTATTCATGATCGTCTGTCCTGAGGGAGTTGTTCTTGAACGTGCATTCAAGACGTTTTTTGTTTTGTGTGCAAGTCTTTTTTGAACGAGCATTCAACATGGGTTGGTCTTGCCTGCCAGCTGGGGTAAACTTGCCGCCCTTTTTGTTCCCCCTCATCGGCTCTGCGCCGATGATCGCTTTTTCAACGGAGAAACCATGCGCAGCGCCGAGTTCAACCGGGACGACGTCTTGCGAAATGCCATGGAGGCATTTCGGGCCAAGGGTTACGCCAAGACCACCATGCAGGAGCTGGTGGCGGCGACCGGGTTGCATCCGGGCAGCCTCTACGCGGCGTTTGGCAACAAACGCGGCCTGCTGCTGGCGGCGGTCGATCACTATGTGCAGGAAAAAAGCGCGCTGCGCCGTGGTTTCTTTGCCGGCCAGAGCCCGCTGGCGGGGGTACAGGCCTACCTCAGCCAGATAGTGAACGATGCCCTGTGCGGCACCTGTTTGGTGACGCGTACCCTGATGGAGCTGGCGGAGCAGGACGAAGAGCTGCACCTGCGGCTCAAGGCCATCTATGCCGAGCTGGACGCCGATCTGGCGCAGATCCTGACTCTCGCCCAGCAGCGCAGGGAGCTGATGGCCGACCGCGACATCCCGACTCTGACCGCCTTCCTGCTGATCAATATCCAGGGGCTGGTCACCTTCGCCCAGTGCCGCCCCGACCGCGCCCTGCTCGATGGCGTCGTCACCCAGCTGATGACGGCCCTGCGCGCCTGAGTCGTAGGGGGATCTGATGGCCCTTCGGCCTGTCAGGCTCAGGGTCAGCAGAAAACAAAAAGCGCGCCGATTGGCGCGCTTTTTTATACCAGCAGTGGCAGCGTGGGATTAACGACCCAGCTTGGCCTTGAGCATGGCAATGATCTCTGTGATCGCCACTTCCTGCTTCTCGCCTGAGCGGCGGCACTTGTATTCCACCACGCCGTTGTCCAGACCGCGATCGCCGATGACGATGGCGTGTGGCACACCCAGCAGCTCCATGTCGGCGAACATCACGCCCGGGCGCTCCTTGCGGTCATCGAACAGCACGTCCACACCGGCGGCTTTCAGCTCGGCGTAGAACTGTTGTGCCTGCTCGGCCACGCGCTCGGATTTGTGCATGTTCATCGGCACTATGGCCACTTCGAACGGGGCTATGGCGTCCGGCCAGATGATGCCGTACTGGTCGTTGTTCTGCTCGATGGCAGCCGCCACCAGACGAGAGACCCCGATACCGTAGCAACCCATCTCCATGGTGACGGACTTGCCGCCTTCGTTCAGCACGCTCGCCTTCATGGCTTCGGAGTACTTGGTACCCAGCTGGAAGATATGGCCCACTTCGATACCGCGCTTGAGCAGCAGCTTGCCCTGGCCGCACGGGCTCGGGTCGCCTTCCACCACGTTGCGCAGGTCGGCAACGTCAAAGGTGGCGATATCGCGATCCCAGTTGGCACCGGTCAGGTGGAAGCCGGTTTCGTTGGCGCCGCAGACGAAGTCCGCCAGATGGGCGGCGCTGCGATCGGCAATGATGCGACCGGCAAAGCCGACCGGACCGATGGAGCCCGCATCGCAACCGGCGGCAGCCTTGATCTGCTCGTCGTTGGCGAAGGTCAGCGGGTTGGCAACACCCGGGAGCTTCTCGGCCTTGATCTCGTTCAGCTCGTGATCGCCACGCAGCACCAGGGCGATGACGGCCTGCTTGCCGTGCTCGTCCGCTTCGGCCAGTACCAGCAGGGTCTTGGCGATGGCAGTCGGGGCCACGCTCAGGAAAGCAGCGACGTCGTCGATGGTGTGGACGTTTGGAGTGGCAACCTTGCTCAGGGCTGCGGTGGCGGCAGGACGCGCGCCAACGGGTGCCAGCGCTTCGGCCATCTCTATGTTAGCGGCGTAATCTGAGGTATCGGAGAAGGCAATCAAGTCTTCACCGCTCTCGGCCAGTACCTGGAATTCGTGAGAGCCGGTGCCGCCGATGGAGCCGGTATCGGCCTGTACAGGACGGAAGTTCAGCCCCATGCGGGTAAAAGCGGCGCAGTAGGCGGCGTGCATCCGCTCGTAGGTCTCGATCAGCGAGGCCTTGTCGATGTGGAAGGAGTAGGCGTCCTTCATCAGGAACTCGCGACCGCGCATCACGCCGAAACGGGGACGCACTTCATCGCGGAACTTGGTCTGGATCTGGTAGAGGTTGAGCGGCAGCTGCTTGTAGCTGTTCACTTCGTAACGGACCAGGGAGGTGATCACCTCTTCGTGGGTCGGACCCAGCACGAAGGGACGGTTGTGGCGGTCGGTCAGGCGGCACAGCTCGGGGCCGTAGTCGTCCCAGCGGCCGGACTCCTGCCACAGCTCGGCGGGTTGTACCACCGGCATGGAGACTTCGATGGCGCCAGCATTGTTCATCTCTTCGCGAACAATGTTCTCGATCTTTTTTAGTACCCGCAGGCCGGACGGCAGCCAGGCATACATGCCGGAGGCCAGTTTGCGGATCATGCCGGCGCGCAGCATCAGCTGATGACTGACGACTTCGGCGTCGGACGGGGTTTCCTTGAGAGTGGAAAGCAGGTATTGGCTGGTACGCATCGCTCGTGACCTTAGATAAGACGGGCCGCGGGGCCCTGGATAAATTCAAGAGCGGAATTTTAACAGGGAGGGCCCTGTGGCCCAAGGGCTAAATTTAGCGCAGCGGGAGAAAGCGGGGGCGGGGCCCCCGCCTGTGTCAGACCCGAAATTGCGACAGCAGTCGCTGTTGCAGCAGGCTGGCCTGATGGAGGGAGGAGGCGAGCTGCAGGCACTCCTGCGCCTCCTGCTCCCCTGTCTGGGCCTGCAGGCTGATGCCGGAGACCTTGTCCGAGGTGTGGCTCAGGGTGTGGGAGAGCTGACCTGTGGCATCCGCCACCTGCTGCACCATGTCGGCCAGATGGTCGATGGCCTCCTCCACCTTGAACAGGATTTGCTTGGTGTTGTCGGAGTCCTCCATCCCCGATTCCACGGTTTTCAGGTTGCGCTGCATCATCAGATAAGCTTTCTCGGTCTGCTGTTGAATGCTGTTGATCACCTCGGTTATCTCGGCGCTGGAGGCGGCGGTGCGGTTGGCCAGGGTGCGTACCTCGTCCGCCACCACGGCAAAGCCCCGGCCCATTTCGCCGGCTCGGGCTGCCTCGATGGCGGCGTTGAGGGCCAGCAGGTTGGTCTGCTCCGAGATACTGCTGATGGTGGAGATGATCTGGCCAATCTGGCCCGCCTGCTCCTTGAGGGCGTTGATGGCATTGGCACATTCCCCCACTTCCACCACCACTCGCTGCATGCCTGCGCTGGCAGAGGCCACATACTGACTGCTCTGTGTGGTCAGCTGACGGACCTGATTGGCATTTTGCGCGGCCAGACTGCAGTTATCCGAGATGGAGGTGGCGACCTGTACCATCTGCTCGCTGTCGTGGTGCAACGCCTGGGCATGCTCGGCGGTCTGACGGCTGCTCTGGCTGATGGCCTCGACCCGGTTGACCGAGGTGTGTACGTGGTCGCTGATGTGCTGATTGTTGTCCATGGTGGAGCTGATCATCTTTTGCAGCTTTTCGATGAAGCGATCCACGCTGCCCGCCAGCGAGCCTAGCTCGTCGTCCCGCTTGAGGTTGATGCGAGCATTGAGATCCCCGTCGCCCGCGGCTATGTCCTGCATGCGTTTGTCAACTTGTAGCAGGGGGTTGACTATGGTGCGTACCAGCCAGAAGCCACACAGAGTGACAATCAGCAGGCTCAGCACCAGACCGCTCAGGATCAGGTTTTTGGTATAACCGATGATGGTATTGAGCTGGTTCACCTGATCCTCGACGGTCGCATCGCCCTGGGTCTCGACCTCGACCAGCGCCTGTTTGAGTTGTTCGGCACTGCTCTCATAAAGAGCCAGCTGGCGCTGGTAATCGGTCAGGGCCGCGATCCACTCACTTGTCAGCCGCGTGCTGTCGGCCAGCAGGGCGCGGTACTGAGTGGAGAGCGACTGGCCGGCAAACTCCCCTTCACCGGGCACATCGAACAGGCCGGTCGCCAGCATGCCGTCCACCGCTTCCTGATAGAAGCGGTTTGCCTCCGCCAGTTCGGCCTGGATGGCGGGGGTGGGGCCTTCACTCTGCATCTTCTCCAGGGCATAGAGCTGACGCAGGAAACCTATGTTGGCCTCCATGCCGCCGTCGGCCGCCTGCCAGCGGGTGGAGAGGCCGCCGTTCCAGCTGATGGCCTGATCAGGGGACTGGGTGAGGCTCTCGACCGCGCCATCACCGATCACCTCCAGCTGGGTTGAGAGGCGTGACATGCGCTCCGAACTGGCGCGCAGTGCCTGATCGATACCGGTAAAGGTGCGGTAGAGCGTCAGCAGTTTTTCCTGCTGTTGCTGATACGTCTGCTCATGCTGGTTCATGGCATTGATGGCCGTCGCATCGATGAGCTTGCCTTCCTCAACCCGTTGCAGGGCCTCGGTGGCTGCCTGTTTGGCTCGCTGCAGCTCGGGCTCGTCAAGGGGCATGCCTCTGAGCATTTTCTGGATATACAGGGACTGGTTGCCCAGCTCGATGGATCCCTCCATGGCGCCATCGGCGGTTTGCCAGGCGGCGCCCAATACATAGGAGAGCAAGTCGGCTAGCCGCTGGCTGCCATACCAGCCGATCGCGCCCATGCCCAGTGTGCAACTGAGCAGGATAGTCAGCCCAAGATTCGATGTAGTGACAATTTTCATGATGCAGGACCTTCCTTGGTTCCGAACAAACCCAACTCAGTGTTCTATCAATGGCCAAGATCCGCCATTCCCGGTGGAAAATAAAGTTACTGCCCAGATCCGATCCAAGCATGGCTCCGAAAGCGCCAGAATGCCGAGAATCCTCTGTCATCCGTCACCGCCCTATGCTGGATACTTATCCAGTTATTCTTTATGCTATGACCCAATTTACAGATAGATGGTTTGGCGAGGAGAGAGCCGTGATTGGTCGCTTGAGAGGCGTAGTCATTGAGAAACAACCCCCCGAGGTGCTGCTGGAAGTCGGGGGCCTGGGTTATGAAGTACAGATGCCCATGAGCTGCTTCTATGATCTGCCCGAGATCGGCAAGGAAGTGACCATCCACACTCACTTCGTGGTACGTGAAGATGCCCAGCTGCTGTATGGCTTCAATCACAAGCAGGAGCGGGCGCTGTTTCGCGAGCTGATCAAAACCAATGGCGTCGGCCCCAAGCTGGCGCTGGCCATTCTCTCCGGCATGACCGCCACCCAGTTTGTGCTGAGTGTCGAGCGTGAGGAGATAAGCTCCCTGATCAAGTTGCCAGGCGTGGGCAAGAAGACCGCCGAGCGGCTGGTGGTGGAGATGAAGGACAGGCTCAAGGGCTGGGTCAGCCACGATCTCTTCTCGCCGGCCGAGATCAGCCTGCCAGCCAGGGAGAGCGTCCTGCGTGCTCCGGATTCGAGCGAAGAGGCGGCCAGTGCACTGGTGGCGCTTGGCTACAAGCCGCAGCAGGCCAGCCAGATCGTCAGCAAGATAGCCAAAGAGGGAATGTCGGTGGAAGATATCATCCGTGAATCCCTGCGTAGTCTGGTGTGAGGTAGGCAATGATTGAAGCGGACCGTCTCATTTCTGCCACTGGCGTGCGTGAGGATGAGATCATCGATAGGGCCATACGGCCAAAGATGCTGGCCGATTACACAGGTCAGGATCCCGTCTGCGAGCAGATGGAGATTTTCATCGAGGCGGCCCGCCAGCGTGGTGAGGCACTCGATCACCTGTTGATCTTCGGCCCGCCGGGTCTGGGCAAGA
Organism: Aeromonas sp. 5HA1; assembly: GCF_029237245.1. NCBI lineage: Bacteria > Pseudomonadati > Pseudomonadota > Gammaproteobacteria > Aeromonadales > Aeromonadaceae > Aeromonas > Aeromonas sp. 5HA1. The sequence continues at coordinate 11,197 of NZ_JAACFW010000007.1, read as the reverse complement.
CAACGCTTGCGAACATAGTCGCCAACGAGATGGGGGTCAACATCAAGACCACCTCGGGCCCTGTGTTGGAGAAAGCCGGTGATCTGGCGGCCCTGCTCACCAACCTCGAACCGAACGACGTCTTGTTCATCGATGAGATCCACCGTCTCAGCCCTGTGGTGGAGGAGGTACTCTATCCGGCGATGGAGGATTACCAGCTCGACATCATGATAGGGGAGGGCCCTGCCGCTCGCTCCATCAAGCTCGACTTGCCACCCTTTACCCTGATCGGGGCCACCACCCGGGCCGGCTCCCTGACCAGCCCGCTGCGGGATCGTTTCGGCATCGTCCAGCGGCTGGAGTTTTACAACGTCAAGGATCTGACCGATATCGTCTCTCGCAGTGCCCGCTGTCTGGGACTGGAGATGACAGGTGACGGCGCCCTGGAGTTGGCCCGTCGCTCTCGCGGTACGCCGCGTATTGCTAACCGCTTGTTGCGCCGGGTGCGCGACTTTGCCCAGGTCAAGTCTGATGGCCGGATCGATGGACCCATAGCGGCCCGTGCCATGGACATGCTGGACGTGGACAATGAAGGTTTCGACTTCATGGACCGCAAGCTATTGTTGGCTGTCATAGACAAGTTTATGGGGGGCCCTGTGGGTCTCGATAACCTGGCGGCTGCCATAGGTGAAGAAAAAGATACTATCGAGGATGTACTGGAACCTTATTTGATCCAGCAGGGCTACCTGCAACGTACACCCAGAGGGCGGATGGCGACACCAAGAGCTTATGCACATTTTGGCCTGCAACGGCCAGATGAAAGGTGAAAACAGCTGTTTGAACAAAAAAACCGCCATCAAGGGCGGTTTTTTGTTATCCGGACATAAAAAAGCCCACGGCACAGGCGGTGGGCAAAGACAATTCAGGATGGATGTTCACAGACAGTGAGTGCGTCTGGACACAGACCGGAAAAAACAGAGGAGCCGTCGCGAGGCCTCAGAGTCGGTTCATTTGATAGAGCTGAACGAACGAAAGCTTGTAGTAACGGATGGTTTTAGCAACAAACTTTTTCATCTTAAATTCCAATAGACAGGTTCGAAATGTTCATCGAATACGTGCCGGGAACCCGGATTGACCGGCCTGTATCCAAGGGGATGCCCTCACTGCGAGGCGCATTGTAGGGGCTCTGTCTGACTCGGACAAACAAGAAAAATTGAGCATGTCAGATTAGATTAACTAATCATTTATCTGGTCTGTTCAATTAGCATGAAAATGCGTTTTTACTGGTTTTAAATTGAGTTGGTTGGCAGCGCTGGCAGGCGAGGGAAACATAATGAAATTCACGTTGGAAGTCATTTTTTAACAGAACTGCCACTTATTGATCGAGAGAATAAAATTGATTTAAATCAATGATTTGTGATTTTCAGTTTTTTGTGACACAGCTCTCCAAATTAAATGGAATTGAGCGTGAAAATGCCTTTAAAAGGCATGTATTCATGGTGGTTTTACATTGATTTCAATCAAATAAAGGTGATATAAAACACCGGTCATTATGGGCAGGAATAAAGCAAGCTAGATTGTTTTGCAATTGTTAAACATTAGCTTTTTTTGTTCCTCGATATTGCCTTATTGTTAATGCTGGTAGCAGTCGAAACCGGTCGTCAGTGCAAACTGGAACATGACCGATCATTCGGGGACTTCCAACGGAAGCTTTGTCCTTAAAACTTAAAATAGCCGTGCCAATAATCGGTGAGGAAACATCATGATTGCTGAGCATGTGGTAGACCTATCGCGGTTCCAATTTGCTGCGACGGCCCTTTATCACTTCCTGTTTGTGCCCCTGACGCTCGGAATGGCCTTCATTCTGGCGATCATGGAATCTGTCTATGTGATGACCAACAACACTGTCTACCGGGACATGACCAAGTTCTGGGGCAAGTTGTTTGGTATTAACTTCGCCCTCGGGGTTACCACAGGGCTGACCATGGAGTTTCAGTTCGGTACCAACTGGGCTTACTACTCCCACTATGTCGGCGATATCTTCGGGGCCCCGCTGGCCATCGAAGGGCTGATGGCGTTCTTCCTGGAATCCACCTTTGTCGGCATGTTCTTCTTTGGTTGGGACCGCCTGACCAAGCGTCAGCATCTGGCTGCAACCTGGTTGATGGCGCTGGGAACCAACCTTTCCGCCCTCTGGATCCTGGTTGCCAACGGCTGGATGCAGAACCCGGTCGGTGCCGAGTTCAACTTCGAGTCCATGCGGATGGAGATGGTGAGCTTCGCCGAGCTGGTCTTCAACCCGGTCGCTCAGGTCAAGTTCGTCCATACGGTCGCGGCTGGCTACACCACGGGCGCCATGTTCGTGCTGGGCATCTCTTCTTACTACCTGCTGAAGAATCGTGATGTGGCCTTCGCCCGTCGCTCCTTCGCCATCGCAGCTGCCTTCGGTATGGCCTCCATCCTCTCTGTGCTGATCCTGGGTGACGAGTCCGGCTACGAGACAGGTGAAGTGCAGAAGGTGAAGTTGGCGGCCATCGAAGCCGAGTGGGACACAGAACCTGCACCGGCTGCATTTACCCTGTTCGGCATCCCGAATCAGGAAGAGATGCGTACCGATTACGCCATCAAGATCCCCTATGCGCTCGGCATCATTGCTACCCGCTCTCTGGACGGCCAGGTGACCGGCCTCAAGGATCTGAAGAGCGAGCACGAGCTGCGTGTGCGTAACGGCATGAACGCTTACGACCTGCTGACCAAGCTGCAATCCGGCGACAAGTCCGAAGATACCCTGGCACGCTTCGATGAAGTGAAACAGGATCTCGGCTACGGTCTGCTGCTCAAGCGTTACACCAGCAATGTGACAGACGCGACCGACGAACAGATCAAGGCCGCCGTGGATGACTCCATCCCGCAGGTTCTGCCGCTGTTCTTCGCCTTCCGCATCATGGTTGCCTGCGGCATGCTGATGCTGGTACTGATCGGTCTGGCCTTCTATGACAGTGCTCGTCACCGTATTGGTGAGCGCAAGTGGCTGCTCAAAGCCCTGCTGTGGGGTATCCCGCTGCCCTGGATCGCCATCGAGGCGGGCTGGTTTGTCGCCGAGTATGGCCGTCAACCCTGGACCATAGCCGAAGTGCTGCCGACCTCGCTCTCTGCATCCAACGTGCCTGCGTCCGAGATCTGGTTCTCCCTGATCGGGATCTTCCTGTTCTATACCGTACTGCTGATCATCGAGATGTACCTGATGTTCAAGTATGCGCGTCTGGGCCCAAGCAGCCTGAAGACGGGCAAGTACCACTTCGAACAGAGCAAGGTATAAGGAGAGTAACCCATGTTTGATTACGAAATGTTGCGTCTGGTCTGGTGGGTACTGGTTGGCGTCTTGCTGATCGGCTTTGCCATCACCGACGGTTTCGATATGGGGGTGGGCGCACTGCTCCCCTTCGTCGGCAAGAAGGATGTGGAGCGTCGGGTGATGCTCAACACCATGGGCCCGCACTGGGAAGGCAACCAGGTATGGCTGGTCACGGCGGGCGGTGCCCTGTTCGCGGCCTGGCCCATGGTCTATGCGGCGGCCTTCTCGGGCTTCTACATCGCCATGATCCTGACCCTGATGGCGCTCTTCTTCCGTCCGGTCGGTTTCAAGTATCGCTCCCTGCGTGAAGACGCCAAGTGGCGCAGCAACTGGGACTGGGCACTGTTCGCCGGTAGTGCGGTTCCCCCCATAGTGTTCGGGGTGGCCTTTGGCAACTTGCTGCAGGGCGTGCCGTTCGAATTCAACCAGTTCATGATGCTGACCTATCACGGCAACTTCTTCGGCCTGCTCAATCCATTCGGCATTCTGGCAGGTCTGGTGAGTCTGTTCATGCTGGTCACTCAGGGTGCGACCTGGCTGATGATGAAGACCGATGGTGAGGTGCTGGCGCGTTCCCGCACTGCTGCCATGATCTGCTCCCTGCTGACCCTGGTGCTGTTCGGCCTGGCTGGCTGGTGGGTGAGTGGCATGGACGGCTACGTGGTCGTCAAGGCGGCTGCGACCGATGCGGTCTCCAATCCCATGAACAAGGAAGTGGTGCGCCAGGCCGGTGCCTGGATGAACAACTACGCCCTCTATCCCTGGATGATAGCCGCGCCGTTACTGGGCCTCTCCATGAGCCTGCTCACTGCGCTGTTTGCCAAGCTGAATAAAGGCTGGGTGGCGTTTACCTGTTCTTCATTGGCGGTTGCCGGCGTGATCCTGACCGCAGGCTTCTCCATGTTCCCGTTCGTGATGCCCTCGAGCCTCGAGCCGTCACTGAGCCTGACCATGTGGGATGCCACCGCATCGTTCAACACCCTGAAGGTGATGACGGTGGCGGCAGCTATCTTGGTACCGATTGTGCTGGCTTATACCATCTGGACCTACGTCAAGATGTTTGGTCGGGTGACCAGCAAGCACATCGAAGACAACCAACAATCGCTCTACTAAGAAGGTGCCCTGATATGTGGTATTTCACCTGGATCCTGGGTCTGTTGCTGGCGTGTTCATTTGGCATCATCAATGCGCTCTGGCTGGAACACAGCGAGAACATGGATCGTCAGATCGATGAAGACAAGTGATCGGCTCGCCCGGTTGGCCGCTCCTCTGGAGCGCCAACCCTGGCAGGGGTTGATGTTGGTAGCGGCGGCCCTGTTGGCCGTCGCTATTTTACAGGCCCCCAACCTGGTGGCCGCCAACACCAGTGAGCACGGGCTGTTGCTCGCTCCCTGGCTGATGTGGGCGGTCTGTTGCGGCGTCATGCACGGGCTGGGATTTCATCCCCGCAGCCTCATTGGCCGAGTGCTGTTTTGCCCCTGGCTCGCCTTGCCCAGTTTGTTGTATGGGCTCTGGTTGACCCAAGGCTATTTCCTTTCATAAAAAACGGGGGGAGGCAGGATTTCCCTGTCTCCCCCTGCTTCTTTCCTATTCAGCCCTGCGCTATGATAGCCCCCCATCTGACTGTCGAATGGATCACAGATTTTTATGGGGGAAGTCTCTGAGTTTCCGGTACGTGTCTACTACGAAGACACTGACGCCGGGGGCATCGTCTACAACGCCAATTATCTCAAGTTTATGGAACGTGCTCGCACCGAGTTTCTGCGCAGCGGCGGCATCGAACAGGATGTCTTGCTGCAAGCCGGATTCGCGTTTGTGGTGAGTCGAACAGAGATCGATTTCCGCTCGGCGGCCCGTTTTAATGAATTGTTGACCGTAATAACGCAAGTGACTGAAGTGAAACGTGCATCCATGCGCTTCTCACAGCAGATCCTGGCGGCTGATGGACGACTGGTCACCCAGGCCATGGTACAGATAGCCTGTGTCAGTCATCCGCATATGAAACCTGTTGCAATACCAGAAAATGTGAAGGGAGTGCTGTTAAGTGCACGCTGAAATTTCGTTTATTGGCCTGTTTTGGCAAGCCAGCCTGTTGGTAAAACTGGTCATGATGACCCTGATGGGGATGTCGGTTGTCTCCTGGGCGCTGATCTTTCAACGCTCCAAGGTCATCAAGGCGGCCAATCTGGCATCCGAGCAGTTTGAAGACCGCTTCTGGTCCGGTGTCGATCTCAACCGCCTCTATCAGGAGTCTTCCTCCCGCCGCGATGATATCGAAGGCATGGAAGACATCTTCTATTCCGGCTTCAAGGAGTATGCTCGCCTGCTCAAGGCGGGCGCCCGTGGCCAGGATGCGGTGATGGACGGTACCTATCGTGCCATGCGGGTATCGCTTTCCCGCGCGGTGGACGAGCTGGAATCCAACCTGCCAGTGCTGGCAACCGTCGGCTCCATCAGCCCCTATATCGGCCTGTTTGGTACCGTATGGGGCATCATGAACGCCTTTATCGCCCTGGGCCAGGTGCAGCAGGCTACCTTGCAGATGGTGGCACCGGGTATCGCGGAAGCGCTGATCGCGACCGCCATGGGCCTGTTTGCCGCCATTCCTGCGGTTATTTTCTATAACCGGTTTACCAACAAGGTAGAGAAGCTGGAGAACGCCTACGCCAACTTCATGGACGAGTTCACCACCATACTGAACCGTCAAATTGCACAGCAGCAGGGTGATCAGTAATGCAAACCTATCAGCGGATCCGGCGCAAGAAGGTGTGCGAGATCAACGTGGTTCCCTATATCGACGTCATGCTGGTGCTGCTTATCATCTTCATGGCGGTGACGCCGGTGATCACGCAAGGGGTCAAGGTTGACCTGCCGCAGGCAGAATCCGAGCAGTTGCCGGAAGATGCCAAGCCCCCCTTCATCGTCAGCGTCAATACCGAAGGCGAGTACGTCATCAAGGCCGGTGAGGCCGACGATGAGCCGGTGCCTGCCGGAACGCCCGAGGCGATGCAGCAATACATCACCGAAAAGGCCATGGGCTATCTGGCCATCAACCAGAACGCCCCCGTCGTGGTGGCGGGTGACAAGTCCGTGCGCTACGAAGAGGTGATACTGCTGATGGTGGCCCTCAAGAATGCGGGCGTGCCTCAGGTTGGCCTGATGACAGATCCGGTGAACTGACGGAGATGGATGTGAAGCGTGGTATTTCCGGTTATCTCATCGCGTCGCTGCTGCTGCACCTGATCGTCGGCATCATTTTGCTGGTCGGGGTCGACTTCAGCAAACCGAAGCGGCCAGAGTCCAAGGGGCAGATCATCAATGCCGTCATGCTTGACGAGAACTTCCTCAACGAACAGGCCAAGCAGATCCAGCAGCAGAAGTCTCAGCCCAAGCCCCAGAAGGTAGAGAAAGAGCAGGATAAGGAAGACACGGACCTCGCCAAGCGTGAGCTGGCCCAGCAGCAGGAGCGGCTGCGTATCGCCGAGACCAAGCGCAAGGAAGCCGAAGAGGCGACCCGCAAGGCCGAGGCTGAGAAGCAGAAAAAAGTCGCCGAGCAGAAGCTGGCGGAAGAGAGGGCGCAGAAAGCCGAGGAAACCCGCAAGCTGGAAGAGCAGAAAACCAAGCAAGCGGAGGCTGAACGCAAGGCGGCAGAAGCCGAGAGCAAGGCGCTGGCGCTGAAGAAGAAAAAGGAACAAGAGAAGAAAGAGGCCGAGGAGAAGCAAGCCAAGGCTGAGGCGGCCAAGAAAGCAGAAGCGGACAAGAAGGCCAAGCAGGAGGCCGAGCAGAAAGCCAAGGCCGAAGCGGACAAGAAAGCCAAAGCAGAGGCCGAGAAAAAGGCCAAGGCGGAAGCGGACAAGAAAGCCAAGGAGGCCAAGGAAGAAGCTGCCAAGAAGGCAAAAGCTGACGCAGAGAAGAAAGCCAAGGCTGAAGCCGACAAACAGGCCAAGATAGCGGCCGAGCGCAAGCGTAAAGCAGCCGAGCAAGCCAAGTTGCAAAAAGAGATGGAAGACATGATGCAGCAGCAGCTGGCGGCTGAGGCCAATGCTCGCAGTCAGGCGGCATCGGCGGCAGCGCAAGGTGAGGTCGACAAATATGCGGCTCTCATCAAGGCCACTGTTGAGCGTTATATGATTTTGGACCCTACCATGCGAGGCAAAACATGTACTATCGGCGTACGGCTTGCCAGCACTGGTTTTGTCATCTCGGTAGATAACGGTCAGGGTGACCCGGCAGTATGTCGTTCCGGCAAAGCGGCCGTATTGAAGGCCAATCAACTGCCGGTACCGAAGGATCCTGCGGCTTTCGAGATGTTGAAGGAATTCAACCTCAAGTTGGAACCGAACATCTAGGCATGAGAAAACGGGGTCATATACTGTGGTTGGCAGTGTCTTGCTGAGAATGGAATGTAACCTCTCATTTTTATTGGAACCGAGTATTTAAGCCATGATAAGAAAAGTGTTTTTTGCTTTGGTTGGCTGCTTGTTGCTGAGCCAGAGTGCTCAGGCGGCCTTGGACATCGTCATCACTGGCGGTATCGACAGTGCGCGACCCATTGCCATTGCACCCTTCAAGTGGGAAGGCAATGGCCAGTTGCCGCAGGATATCGCGGAAGTGGTCTCCAACGACCTGATGCGCAGTGGCAAGTTCAAACCGCTGGCCCGTGGCCAGATGCCGCAAACCCCTAGCTCAAGTGGCGAGATCAACTTCGCACCCTGGGCGTCCCAGGGGGTCGAGGCCGTCGTGGTCGGTTCCATTGCTGCCGTCGGCGACGGTACTTACAAGATCAACTTCGAGCTGGTCGACGTACTGAAGGGCCAGCTGGCCAAGACTCAGGGCGGGGAGAGCAACGGTTACATTCTGGACAGCCGGATGGCGACCATACCGGGTGCCCAGATGCGCCAATTTGCTCACCGTATCTCCGACATCGTCTATGAGCGTCTGACGGGCGAGCGTGGTGCCTTCCTGACCCGGATTGCCTATGTCTCGATCGAGCAGGGGGCCCAGTTCCCGTATCAGCTGCGTATCTCCGATTACGACGGCTACAACGAGAAGACGCTGCTGCGCTCCCGCGAGCCGCTGATGTCGCCGGCCTGGTCGCCGGACGGCAGCAAGCTGGCTTACGTGAGTTTCGAGAACCAGAAGTCTGAAATCTATGTGCAGGACATCTACAACCAGCAGCGCAGCCTGATCTCCAGTTTCCGCGGTATCAACGGGGCGCCAAAGTGGTCTCCGGATGGTCGTCGATTGGCTATTGTGCTGTCCAAAGATGGTCAGCCTGATATCTATGTCATTGATGTTGCAAGCAAGCAGCTGACAAGGGTAACAAATACCCGGGTGATCGATACTGAACCGGCCTGGATGCCTGACGGGCAAACTTTGATTTTCACCTCTGAACGTGGTGGCAAACCCCAGATTTATAGCGTAAATTTGGCGACTGGCGTCACTCGCCGGATGACCTGGGAAGGAGAATCCAACCAGGGTGCCTCTGTCACGCCGGACGGCAAGTCCATGGTGATGGTGACCCGGGTTCAGGGACAATATCGCATCGCTCGTCAAGATATGGAAAGCGGAGCAATGTTGGTATTGACCCAGAGTGCTCTGGATGAGTCGCCAAGTGTGGCTCCCAATGGCAGCATGATCATTTATGCCACCATCTATCAAGGTCGCAAGAGCCTGGCGTTGGTATCGACCGATGGTCGTTTCAAGGCGGTCCTTCCGACCAGTAGCGGTGAAATTCGTGCACCAGCTTGGTCGCCCTTCTTGAATTGATAAAAATTCGATTGTTTTTTGTTTTGTTATAAAGGTTTAAGGAAATAGCATGCAACTCAATAAACTGCTCAAGGGTTTGGCCATCGCACTGCCACTGTTCACCCTGGCCGCTTGTAGCTCCTCTTCTGATTCTGACGCCGCTGGCGCCGAGTCAGGTATGACCGACGGCATGGGCGGTGTACAAACCGGTGGCGCCAACGGTATGTTGTCCCCGGAAGAGCAGATGCGTCAGAAGTTTGAAGCACTGCAACGTGACAACGTGATCTACTTCCCGTTTGATGGTTATGACATTCAGGGTCAGTACGCCGACCTGCTGGATGCACATGCCAGCTACCTGCGTGAGCGTCCGTCCGTCAAGGTGTTGATCGAAGGCCACGCCGATGAGCGCGGTACTCCGGAATACAACATCGCGTTGGGCGAGCGTCGTGCCAAGGCTGTTGCCAAGTATCTGCAAACCCTGGGTGTGCAGGCTGAGCAGCTCTCCATCGTCAGCTATGGCGAAGAGAAGCCGCTGGATCTGTCTCACACCGAGGATGCCTTTGCCAAAAACCGCCGTGCGGTTCTGGTTTACTAAGGTTTGATCCGAATTTAATTCGTATATAAGCAAGCGGCCATTTCGATGGCCGTTTTATTTGCACTAAACGCTAAGGTTTATTCCGAATGAAGCTCGTGTATAAGCAAGCGACTATTGTGATGGCCGTCTTATTTGCACTGAGTGCTCAGGCGGCTGCGCCTGTGAGCGACCTCAGTGGCAATGGCGGTGGTGGCGTGGCCCTCAGCGGCAACAATGGCGCCATCATGCCCACAGGCAGCCTGGAAGACAGGGTTGCCTTGCTGGAGCGCACCCTCAATGCCCGCCTGCGCCTGCAGGCCGAATTGCAGCAACAGGTGGATTCCCTGCAAGGGGAGGTCTCTGAACTGCGTGGCCAGCTGGAGCAGCAAACCTACCAGATGGAACAGTCGCAAGAGCGTCAGCGTCAGCTCTATCAAGAGCTGGACAAGGTGGCCAACAGCAAGCCTGCTGCTGCCCCCGCCACGCCTGCGGCCGGTGCGAGTGCAGCCCCTGCGGCAAACTACTCTGCCAATCTGGATGAGAACCAGGCCTACGATGCGGCCGTGAACATGGTGCTCAAGGACAAGAACTACGACAAGGCCATTCCCGCCTTCGAAGGGTTCATCAAGCAGTACCCGAGTTCGAGCTATGTGCCGAATGCCCACTACTGGCTCGGTCAACTGCTGTTCAACAAGGGGGACAGGACCGGTGCCGCGGCGCAGTTCTCCACGGTAGCGAACAAGTTCAGCAAGTCTCCCAAGCGGGCCGATGCCCTGCTGAAACTGGGTATGCTGGCACAACTCGATGGCAAGAAAGCGGAAGCCAAAACCTTCTATGAGCAGGTGATCAAGGGCTACCCCAATACCTCGCCAGCCCAATTGGCCAAGCAGAGTCTGAGCAAGTTGTAACATTGCCGTAGGTCACTGTTTTCGTAACAATCTTGTAAATACGGCCCTGCTTTGTATGCGCAGTGAACAAACAGATTTAATTTAAGAATTTTCTATTGCGCCAGGATGATAAATCCGTAATATAGGCCGCCGTCAGAGCCGGAGCAGTATTGCAGCCGGTCCTGGTCGTGGTGAGGGTCGTTAGCTCAGTCGGTAGAGCAGTTGACTTTTAATCAATTGGTCGCTGGTTCGAATCCAGCACGACCCACCATTTCTCCACTAGGTGGAGACAGAATTCCCAGGTCGTTTAGCTCAGCTGGGAGAGCACCTCCCTTACAAGGAGGGGGTCACTGGTTCGATCCCAGTAACGACCACCAGATTTGTGAGTAGAGTTGAAACTGTTTGCCGAAGGCGAACAGTGCCAGGCAAAGGTGGGGGTCGTTAGCTCAGTTGGTAGAGCAGTTGACTCTTAATCAATTGGTCGCTGGTTCGAACCCAGCACGACCCACCAGTTTGGCAACAAGCATTCCCAGGTCGTTTAGCTCAGCTGGGAGAGCACCTCCCTTACAAGGAGGGGGTCACTGGTTCGATCCCAGTAACGACCACCAGTTTGTAAAAAAAATGATTTAGATGGGTCGTTAGCTCAGTCGGTAG